>JBPYDO010000051.1:0-5525 GCA_051985755.1 Reyranella sp.
CCGCAGGCTCTCGGTCGATTGCGCCATGCCTCCAATATAGGTGACCCCGACGCCGACGTTCACGCCGCCCGCGCTGGAAGCTCGGCGAAATGCGCCGATTCGCCGAAGCCTTCGCTGTCGGGCTGGCGCACCAGGGCCGCGTAGTCGGCCATCAAGGTGCGGGTCAGGGGGCCGACCTGGTAGCGCCAGTTGTCGATGGCGCCGACCGGCACGATCTCGGCGGCGCTGCCGCTCAGGAAGACCTCGCTCGCATCGCCGAGTTCCTCCGGCATCACCGTCCGCTCGGCGACCGCCCAACCACGTTTGGCAGCGAGACCGATCACGGCGCGGCGCGTGATACCGTCCAGGAAGTTCTCGACCTTGGGCGTCACCAGCCGGCCGCCCAGGCTCAGAAAGATGTTGGTGCCGGTGGTCTCGGCGACGCGGCCCTGCCAGTCGAGCATCAGCGCGTCGTCGAAGCCCGCTTTCAGCGCGCGATCCTTTTCGATGCTGCAGATGATGTAGAGCCCGGCGGCCTTTGAGTCACCCGGCGCCACCTCGGGCGCGGGCCGGCGGTACTTGGCCATGGTGACGCTAATGCCGCCGGGCTTGGCCTGCACCGAGAGGCGCCCTTCCAGGTCCCACGGCGCGATCGCGAGATGCACCGTCGTGCCAATCGCCGACACGCCCATCACTTCCGAGCCGCGCCAGGCGATGGGACGGATGTAGCCCGACGTGAGACTGTTGGCCCTGACTACAGCACGCGTCGCTTCGTCGATCTCCTGGCGCGTCCACGGCAGGTCGTAGCCCAAGAGCCGCGCCGAATTGATCAGGCGTGCGCTGTGCGCGGCGAGGCGAAAGACGCGACCCTCGTAGATGCGCTCGCCCTCGATGACGGCCGAGCCGTAGTGCAGCGCGTGGCTGAGCACGTGCAGGCGCACATCGCGCCACGGCACCACTCGACCGTCGAACCAGATGAATCCGTCCCGATCGTCCATGGTTAAGGACATTGCTATTCTCCTCATCGAAAATTTCCGATTGGGTCGTTTCTGATGGCGATATTGCAATCTTTGTTGTATTTATGTCAATATATCTGTCTTAGTCAGCATTACTGCCTAACCCATGCAAAGGGCTGTCCAATTGGTGACCCTCACAGGATTTCGACCTGCATCCCGCCCGCCCCGCTCTATAGTCGCGCCGGGCGCAGACGAAGCATTGTTGGTTGTAATGGTGGATACCCGGCCTCCCCCTAACCCGCTGTTTCTGCGCGACGAAGAACTGCGTCAGGGCATCGAGCTGATGTTCTATGCCTATCGCGATTTCACGTTCGAGTCGGACCAGCAGCTGAAGCGTTACCAGCTGGGCCGCGCCCATCACCGCGCGCTCTACTTCATCGGCCGCCATGGCGGCCAGACGGTCGGCCATCTGCTGTCGATCCTGAAGGTGACCAAGCAGTCGATCAGCCGCGTGCTCAAGGACCTGATCGAGCAGGGCTATGTCGAGCAGAAGAGCGGCGCCCGCGACCGGCGCGAGCGCCGGCTGTGGCTCACCGAGAAGGGCGAGAAGCTCGAGCGCGAGCTGACCGACCGGCAGAGCCAGCGCTTCGCGCGCGCCTACCGCGAGACCGGCGCCGATGCCGTCGAGGGCTTCCGCAAGGTGCTGCTCGGCCTGCTCGATCCGGCCGAGCGCGCCACCATCGACAAGCGGATCAAGGGCGGCAGAAGCTAAGGGCCATGGACGCCTCGGCCGACAAGCCGCATATCCTGGTGGTCGACGACGACACGCGCCTGCGCGAGCTCTTGCGGTCGTTCCTGTCGCGCAACGGCTTTCGCGTCACCACCGCCAGCACCGCGCACGAGGCGCGCCAGCGGCGGACCGGGCTCGACTTCGACCTGATCGTGCTCGACGTCATGATGCCCGGGCAGAGCGGCCTCGATTTCGCCGCCGAGCTGCGCAAGAAGGACGACGTGCCGATCCTCATGCTGACCGCGATGGGCGAGCCGAAGGACCGCATCGCCGGCCTCGAGACCGGGGTCGACGACTATCTCGGCAAGCCGTTCGAGCCGCGCGAGCTCTTGCTGCGCATCCAGAGCGTGCTGCGTCGCGGCCGCGTCGAGGCGGTCGAGGAGCCGGGCCACGTCAGCTTCGGGCCGATGCAGTTCGACCTGGTGCTGGGCGAGCTGACGCAGAAGGGCAAGCGCGTGCCGCTGACCGAGGCCGAGGTGGCGCTGCTCAGGGCGCTGAGCGCCCGGCTGGGCCAGGTGCTGAGCCGCGAGAGCCTGTGCAAGAGCGTCGGCGGCGGGCTGAACGAACGCGCCATCGACGTGCAGGTGACCCGGCTGCGCCGCAAGATCGAGCCCGATCCGGGCTTCCCGCGCTACCTGCGCACCGTGCGCGGCCAGGGCTATCGGCTGGTCAATGCATGAGCCCCAGAGCATGAGCCCCAGAGCATGAGCCCCAGAGCATGAGCATCGGGCATGAGCATCGAGCGTGAGCATCGGGCCCTGAGGCGCAACGGCCTCCTTGG
The DNA here is from genome assembly GCA_051985755.1 of Reyranella sp. GTDB lineage: Bacteria > Pseudomonadota > Alphaproteobacteria > Reyranellales > Reyranellaceae > Reyranella. The sequence continues at coordinate 2,507 of JBPYDO010000051.1, forward strand.
CGCGCGCGACCTGTTCGAACGCATCGCCAGCTGGGCCGACCGGCATTCGCCGCAGACGCTGTTCGCGCGGGCGCTGATCATCATCGTGGTGCCCATGCTGGTGCTGCAGGCGCTGAGTGCCTGGTGGTTCTACAGCCAGCGCGGCGACAACGTGACCAACCGGCTGTCGCAGTTCCTGGTGCGTGACCTGCAGGTGCTGATCGCGCTGCACACCGACTTTCCCGACGAGGCGCACGACGCCTGGATCGCCGAGCATGCCGGGCGCGACATGCTGCTCGATGTCAGCTTCCACAAGGGCATGATCAAGCCGTTCAAGCAGCCGGAATATTTCGACATCGCCGCCCGCGAGGTGCAGGGCGCGCTCGAGGCCGACCTCAGGCGGCCCTACTACATCGACAACCATATCGGCGGCGACCGCATGCTGGTGCAGGTCCAGCTCGCCGACGGCAAGGTCATGGAGGTGCTGATCCCGCACCTCCGCCTCACCTTCGGCTCGAGCTTCGCCTACGTGCTGGCCCAGGTCGGCCTGGCGCTGGTGCTGTTCGGCCTCGCCATCTGGTTCATGCGGCGCGAGCTGGTGCCGATCGAGCATCTCGGGGTGGCGGCCGATGCGCTGGGCAAGGGCCGCGACGTGCCGGATTTCGCCTTCTCCGGCGGCACGCGCGAGGTGCGCAACGCGGCGACCGCCTTCCAGACCATGAAGATCCGCCTGCGCCGCTCGATCCAGCAGCGCACCGAGATGCTGGCCGGCGTCAGCCACGACCTGCGCACGCCGCTCACCCGCATGAAGCTGTCGCTGGCGCTGCTGGCCGATTCGCCGGAATCGCGCGAGCTCAGCGACGACGTGGCCGACATGGAGCGCATGGTCGAGGGCTACCTGGCCTTCGCCCGCGGCGAAGGCGACGAGGAACCGGTGCCGGTCGATCTCTCGGACATCCTCGAGGACGTGGCGGCCGGGGCGCGCCGCGACAATGCCAAGGTCGAGGTCGGCTGGAAGGGCGACATGCAGGTCGAGCTCCGGCCGCTCGCCATCAAGCGCTGCCTCACCAACCTCCTGTCCAATGCGCTGCGCCACGGCACGCGGGCCGAGCTGTTCGCGACGCGCGGCAAGACTTCGGTCGAGATCACGGTCGACGACGACGGTCCTGGCATCCCGCCCGACAAGTACGAGGACGTCTTCCGGCCGTTCTACCGGCTGGACGAATCACGGAATGTCGAGACCGGCAGCGTCGGCCTCGGCCTCACCATCGCGCGCGACGTGGCGCGCAGCCATGGCGGCGACGTGGCACTGTCGCCCTCGCTGCTCGGCGGCTTGCGGGTGACCGTGCGTCTTCCCATGTGAGAATAGGGTGATAGAGAGAGCCATGCCCAAAGACCAAACCCCCAGCTTCGTTCGCCTTCCCCATCCGTCGCCGACGCCGGCTGCCAGGCGCGCCGAACTCCTGAAGAACCCCGGCTTCGGCCGCGTGTTCAGCGACCACATGGTGACTATCCATTACAGCGAGGCCGAGGGCTGGCACGATGCGCGCATCGAGCCACGCGGGCCGATCTCGATGGATCCGGCCGCCGCCGTGCTGCACTACGCCCAGGAGATCTTCGAAGGGCTGAAGGCCTACAAGACGTCCGACGGCGGCGCCACGTTGTTCCGGCCTGAAGAGAATGCGCGGCGCTTCCAGCAGTCGGCCGAGCGCATGGCGATGCCGGTGCTGCCCGAGGCGCTCTTTCTCGAGGCGGTCAACCAGCTGGTCAGCATCGATCGCGAGTGGATCCCGGATGGCGACGGCAGCCTCTACATCCGGCCCTTCATGTTCGCCAACGAGGTCTTTCTCGGCGTGAAGCCGTCGTCGAACTACCTGTTTAGCGTCATCGCCTCGTCGGTCGGCTCCTACTTCAAGTCGGGCGCCGACGCGGTCTCGGTCTGGGTATCACAGGAATTCACCCGCGCCGCGCCGGGCGGCACCGGCGCCGCCAAGTGCGGCGGCAACTATGCCGCCAGCCTGTTGGCGCAGGCCGAGGCGACCCGGCACGGCTGCGACCAGGTGGTGTTCCTCGACGCCGCCGAGCGCAAGTGGGTCGAGGAGCTGGGCGGCATGAACGTGTTCTTCGTGTTCAACGACGGCTCGATGTCGACGCCGCCCTTGGGCGGCACCATCCTGCCTGGCGTCACGCGGTCTTCGCTGCTGACCCTCGCCAAGGACAAGGGCATCAAGGTGCGCGAGGAGCGCTATTCCTACGACCAGTGGAAGAGCGATGCGCGCGACGGCCGGCTGCGCGAGGCCTTCGCCTGCGGCACCGCCGCCGTTGTGACGCCGATCGGCACCGTCCGCGCCCCCGAAGGCGAGTTCAAGATCGGCAACGGCGGCCCCGGCGTGCGCACCGAGGAGTTGAAGGCGAGCCTTGTCGCCATCCAGCGCGGCCGCGCCCCCGACCCGCACCACTGGATTCACCGGGTGTTTTAGGCTGGGAGCGCGCCACTCCAGTGGCGCTCATATTCCTCTCCCCCGCTTCGCCTCGATATCGACGAACCGCGTGGCTGGCACCTCGAAGGCTGGAGTGAACTTGGCAATCAGCTGGGTGCGCAGGGTGTGAAACTGCTCGGCCGTCGCGCCCGGCATCCAGATCTCGAGCGTGCCGCGCGCGTCGGCCTGCGGCGGCCGGATCAGGTAGGCCAGCGCCGCCTCGGCGTCGGGCTCGAAGTGCCAACGCCAGCGCGGATCGATCGCAAACGACATGGCCAGGCTCGCTCTGCCTGGCCGGACTTCCCTGCCCCGCGTAGAGGTTAGCGCATCTCGCGGACGGCCCGCCATCTCGGTGTGGCAAATGCCACCGACCAGGCCGGTCTCCCTGTGCACACTCGACGGGGAATCGAGGCTGCCGCATCCAATCGGGGGAGAGCCATGACGATGCCGCGAATACTTCAGCTCCCAACGCTCGGAATATTCATTTTGACCTGCGCCGTGCTGTTGCTTGTTTGGACGGGGGCCTTGGCCACGACTCCCGACCCCAACGTGCCGGGAAC
>JBPYDO010000052.1:0-9408 GCA_051985755.1 Reyranella sp.
AAAAACTGCATCCCATCATTCAGCGAATCGATATGAAAAAGATTTTCGCCGATGGCAACGATGTATGCGTCCTGTACGACATGGTGACCAAGACACCTGCCGGGACCGCATTTGTTTGCGAATGGTACAAGATTAAGGGCGAGAAGATTGCGGAGATTCGCACCGTCTTCGATGCTCGGCCATTCGCCGCCATGTTCGCCGGAAAGGCTGGGTGAGGATCTGATGTCACCACTGCTCTTACCAATCACGCTTGCGACCGCGGGCGCTCTGGGTTTGATCGGCCTGATACTGGCCTTGCGCGTCAGCATGGGGCGCAACAAGCATCAGGTTATCATGGGGGATGGCGGCAACCCGGACATGATCGTCCGCATACGCACCCACGCCAACTTCGCCGAATACGTGCCGCTGATGCTGGTGCTCCTTGGGCTGCTCGAGCTCGGCGGCGCCAATCGGACGGCACTCATGGCCGGCGCGGCGGTGCTGGTGGTGGCCCGTATCTCTCATGCGATCGGCATGGGAGGGCCGATGGCCCTGCGCGTGGGCGGCGCGATGGCCACGTATATCTTGCTCGCCGCCAGCACCATCTATGGGCTCAAGCTCGCACTCCCGCACCTGAGCGGCTGAGCCGCTCGATTTCGGTCCCAGGCGATAATTCGCCAAGGTAAAAGCAAGTGGCGGCGCAGGCCGTCAGTGATCTCGTGCGGAAGATCCTCGCCGGTCACCCGACCCGGGTCGTCGGTGAAGCGCGAGCCAGACGGTTGGCGGATCGACTTGGGTGAATTCCACGCGATGGCGCACATGCGCCGGGATGTCGACCCAGTCGCCGGGCCTGAGCCGCACCCGCTGATCGCCCTCCTCGAAGCGGAGCTCCGCGGCGCCGGCCACCAGCAGGACGAATTCGTCTCCGGCCTGGTCGTACCAGAAGCCGGGCGGGCTCGACTGGCCGGTCGAGACGATGCGCTCGATGCGCACGTCAGCCGACTGCGCCAGCAGATCGAGCCGCTCGGCCTCGGCGTGTCCCTTTGGCACTGCAAAGAGATTGCCGCGGCGCAGCTTGCGCACCGCTAGCCTTCGCCCTCGACCAGGTGGTCGAGCCAGCGCCGCACCCGCGGCACCATGTAGTTCATGGGCGGTCGCCTTTCCCACCACGGGAAGCTTCTTCACGGCAACGCCCACACTATGGTACGGCCTAGTTTGACGTCCATTGCACGGATTGCCCCATGCCTCCTGCCCTTCACTTCCAGACCGCCAAGCAACTCGCCTCGGCTGTGCGCAAGAAAAAGATCGGCTGCCTCGAGCTGCTGGACCACTATCTCGACCGCGTCGAAGCCCATAATCCCAAGCTGAACGCCATCATCGCCAAGAACGTGGAAGGCGCGCGCAAGCGGGCCAAGGTCGCCGACAAGGCGGTGAAGAAGGGCGGCAAGCTCGGGCCGCTGCACGGCGTGCCGATGACCATCAAGGAGTCGTTCGACGTCGCGGGCTATCCCACGACCTGGGGCCTGCCGGCGCTCAAGGACCACCGCGCCGAGGCCAACTCTCTGCTCGCGCAGCGCATGATCGATGCCGGCGTGAACCTGTTCGGCAAGACCAACGTGCCGCTCCTGCTAGCCGACTACCAGGCCTTCAACGACATCTACGGCACGACCAACAATCCGTGGGACCTGAGCCGCACGCCGGGCGGCTCGTCCGGCGGCTCGGCCGCCGCGCTGGCGGCGGGCCTCACCGGTATCGAAGCGGGCAGCGACATCGGCTCGTCGATCCGCAACCCCGCGCACTATTGCGGCGTCTACGGCCACAAGCCGACTTGGGATGTGGTCAGCCACAAGGGCCATTCGATCTTCGGTTCCGTCTCGGGATCCGACATCGCCGTGGTCGGCCCGATGGCGCGTGGCGCCGAGGATCTCGAGATTGCCCTGGACGTGGTGGCCGGACCGGACGAGATCGACGGCCGCGGCTGGACGCTCACCCTGCCGAGGTCCAAGAAAAAGAAGCTGCGCGACTTCAAGGTCGCCGTCGTGCTCGACGACCCTCACGCCGAGGTCGATCACTCGGTGCAGGCCGAGCTGCAGAAGCTCGCCGACTTCCTCGGCAAGAAGAAGCTCAAGGTGAGCGACAAGGCCCGCCCCGCCTTCGACACCGCCGAGATCCACGAGGTCTACATGCGGCTGCTGCGCGCCGCGACGTCGGCCCGCACGCCCGCCGACCAATACCAGCGCATCCAGGAGCGGGTCGCCACGCTCCCGCCTGACGACAAGAGCTCAAACGCCCAGATGCTGCGCGGCGTAGTCACGACGCACATGGAGTGGCTCGCCCTGAACGAGCGACGCAACCGCCTGCGGCTCGCCTGGGATGCCTTCTTCAAGGACTACGACCTGCTGCTCTGCCCCGTCACGGCGAGCGCCGCTTTCCCGCACGACCATTCGACCGACCGGGAGACGCGCACCATCGTGGTCAACAACAAGAAGGTGCCGGCGTTCGATCAGCTCTTCTGGGCGGGCTACACGTGCGTCACCTACCTGCCGGCGACGACGGCGCCGATCGGCCAGACCAGCGACGGCCTACCGATCGGAGTGCAGATCGTCGGCCCGCAATATGGCGACTACAGCTGCATCCAGTTCGCCAAGCTGCTCGAGCAGGACTATCGCAGCTTCCAGCCGCCGCCGGCTTTCGTTTGAGCTGCAGGACCCGCCGATGAACCTGAAAGACCACATCCGCTCGATCCCGGATTTTCCCAAGCCCGGCATCCTGTTCTACGACATCTCGACCCTGCTGGCGCATCCCAAGGCCTGGCACGAGACGATCGAGCGGATGGCCGAGGCGGTGAGGGCGCACAAGCCCGACATCGTGGCGGGCATCGAATCGCGCGGCTTTCTCTTGGCCGCACCGCTCGCGCTGGCGCTGGGCACCGGCTTCGTGATGCTGCGCAAGAAGGGCAAGCTGCCCGGCATCACCGTGCGCCACACCTACGCCCTGGAATACGGCACTGACACGATCGAGGTCCAGAGCGACGCTGTCGCCAAGGGCACGCGCGTGGTGCTGGTCGACGACCTGCTGGCCACCGGCGGCACCATGGCGGCGGCGGTGACCCTGCTCGAGCAGGTCGGCGCGGTGGTGCCGGCGGCCGCCTGCATCATCGAGCTCACCTTCCTGGAAGGCCGCAAGCGCCTGAAGGTCCCGGTCGAGGCGCTGCTGCAATACGACAGCTAGCGTGCGCGCCGTCTTCGCTGCTTTCTTTTCGGGTGCGGCGATGATGGCGTCCCTGCCGGCGGCGGGGGAGACGATCCTGCACGCCAAGGACGTGCGCTCCCTGCAGGTGCTGGAGGCGGCACGCAACCCGCCCACCCTGGTGATTACCGGCACGGCCGCGAACGGTTCGTCCTCGGTCGAAAACATCTCGACCGAGGTCCGGGGCGATTCGCTCTATGTCTTTGTCGAGATCGGGCCGGCGCAGCCGCGCCTGTCGCCCAGCTTCGAGTTCAGCGTCGTCGTGCCCGAGGGCGTCACCCACGTGCGCTTCGGCCCGGACGGCGAGCCGATCTGGCCGCGCTAACGCTCGCTCGCCAACCGCAGCCCAAGCGCCACGAGGGCCGCACCCGTCACGGCCTCGATGGTGCGCCATACCGAGCGCCGGCGGACATAATCGCGCGCCACCGACAGCACAACTGCGTAGCCCACCAACCAGGCGAAGGTCATGGCGCAGAACACCAGGCCGTGCGTCGCCAGGGCATTGAAGCTCGGGTCGGCGAATTGCGGCAGGAGGCTCGAGAAGAACACCGCCATCTTCGGGTTGCCGAGATCGCTCAGCACGCCCTGGCGGAAGGCGGCCTTGCCTGCGAGCCGCGATGCCTGCCCCGACAGCTTCGCATGCGGCGCCGCCGCGCCGCGCCAGGCGCTCCACAGCGCCTGCGCGCCCAGCCAGACGAGATAGGCGGCGCCGAGCCATTTGACGGCGTCGAACACCGGTGCCGAGGCGACCAGCAGCGCCACCAGACCGGCCGAGCTGGCGAGCGCCCAGACCGCCTGGCCAGCCGCAACGCCGGCTGCCGTGAAGCAGCCGCCGCGGCGCCCGCCCAGCAGGGTATTGCGCACGGTGAGCGCCGTGTCTGGGCCCGGTGTGACGATGACCAGCAGCGAGACGGCAAGAAACGGCCACAGGGAATGCGCCATGCGCCTTTCATATTGCCGAGCGCCGCGGCGCCCGCAAGCGGCGGCTGTCGTGCTAGCATGCGATCGGAGGATGCAAGCGGATGGTATCGATTCCCGAGTGTTTCTCGCCGAGCTACGCCGAGGCCCGCGCCAAGTTCTGCAACGCGGCGGCGAGCCAGGGCGGCGCCATTCGCTCATGGCTGAACCCGCACGCCCGCAGCCCTGACGGCGGGCTCCTGCATCTCGACACGGCGCGCTTCGGGCCGGCCGATGCCGCGAACGTGCTGGTGCTCATCTCGAGCACGCACGGCGTCGAGGGCCATTGCGGTTCGGGGGCGCAAATCGCCTGGCTGCGCACCGGCGGGCCGGGCAAGCTGCCCAAGGACTGCGGCGTCGTAATCGTCCACGCCATCAATCCCTACGGCTTCGCCTGGACGCGCCGCGTCAACGAGGACAACGTCGACATCAACCGCAACTTCGTCGATCACGACAAGGCCTATCCGGCGAACGAGGGCTACCGCGTGCTTGCCGACGCCATCCTGCCGCAGGAATGGGACGGGGCGAGCAAGGCCGCCACGCAGCGCGCCTTCGACGCCTACACCCAGAAACACGGCGCCTACGGTCTGCAGGGCGCCATCAGCGGCGGGCAGTACACGCATCCCGACGGCGTGTTCTTCGGCGGCAACAAGCCGGTGTGGAGCAACCGCACCATCCGCGCCATCGCCCGCGAGGAGCTCGGCCGCGCCCGCCGGGTGGCGGTGATCGACTTCCACACCGGCCTCGGGCCGTTCGGCCATGGCGAGCTGATCTGCGCCGTCGCACCGAGCGCCAAGTCGTTCGCCCGCGCCAAGGCGTGGTATCCCGAGATGACCTCACCCGAATCGGGCACCTCGACCTCGGCGGTCGTAGTCGGCGTCATGACCGACGCCTTCCCGCAGGAACTGCCCGACGCCGAAGTGACGTCGATCGCCATCGAGTACGGCACCTATCCGGTGAGCGAAGTGCTGGGCGCGGTACGCGCCGACAACTGGCTGCACCTGCGCGGCGACCTCAAGTCGCCGCTGGGCCGCGAGCTGAAGGCCGATATGAAGGAGCGCTTCTTCCCGTCGGGTGACAAGTGGCGCGACATGGTGTGGCAGCGCGCCGACCAGACGATCGGCTGGGCGTTGAAGGGCTTGACCGGGCCATGAAGCGCCGGCGGCCGCCGAGGACGTGAGCGACGTCACCGCCCGAGAAGACGCTGCGGCGCTGCGGCTGCGCCAGGCGCTGCATCGCGCGCCGCTGTTCGCCGACCTCGACTCCACCAGCCTGACCGCCGTCGAGCGCGAGTTGACGCGGCTCGATCTGCCGGGCGGCAAGCCGCTGTTCCGCCAGGGCGAGCCGGCCGACGCCATCTATGTCGTGGCGAGCGGCTGCCTTGGCGTGTTCCGTCACAGCGACGACGATCCCGCGGAGGAGCCGCTGCTGATCGCCGAGATCACGCCAGGCAACATCGTGGGCGAGATGTCGCTGCTGTCGCACAGCCCACGCACCCGCAGCGTCGCCGCCCTGCGCGACAGCGAGGTGTGGCGGTTGGCGCGCTCGAGCTTCGATTCGCTCACCGACCATCATCCCGAGGTGCTGCCGGCGCTGATGCGCAACATCGCGCAGCGCAACGCCATGGGACCGAGCAAGCGCCGTCGCCAGCCGCGCACCTTCGCGCTGCTGCCCGCCGGGCCGGACGTGCCGTCGGCGCGCTTCGCGGTGCTGCTGGCAGCGGCGCTGGGCCGCATCGGCGACCAGGTGCAGATGCTTGGACCGGACTCGCTGAACGAGGAGCCGGAATGGTTCGCGCAGGCCGAGACGCAGTCATCGTTCGTGCTGTACCGCGCCGACGCCAGCCTGACGCCGTGGACCGAGCTGTGCCTGCGCCAGGCCGACTGCCTGGTCGTGGTGCGTAACGCCGACAGCACGCTGCCGACCAGCCTGCCTTTCGAGATCGAGGCGGCCTATGCCGGCGCCCCCTTCCATCGCCGCCGCGAACTGGTGCTGCTGCACGAAGGCCACGACCCGAAGGCCGGCTCGACAGCGCCGATGCTGGCGGGCGGCCTGTACGGTCAGCACCATCACGTGCGGCTCGACCTGCATTCGGATTTCGACCGGCTGGCGCGTCTGATCACCGGCCATGCCGTCGGCATAGTCATGGCCGGAGGCGGCGCACGCTCGTTCGCGCACATGGGCGTGGTCAAGGCGCTGCGCAATTCGGGCGTGCCGGTCGACCTGACCGGCGGCACCAGCATGGGCGCCATCGTCGCTGCCGCCGTTGCCGCGCGCTGGAGCGACAAGGAGCTGACGGAGCGCTTCAGACGGTCGTTCGTCGAGGTCAATCCGCTCAGCGACTATACGGTACCCCTGGTGTCGCTGTTCGGCGGCAAGCACGTGTCGCGCCTGCTGAAGCTCGCCTTCGGCGACCGCGACATCGAGGACCTGGTCCTGCCTTTCTACTGCATGACCGCGAACCTCACCACGTCGAGCGCCGACATGCACACGACCGGCTCGCTGCGCCGCTGGCTGCGCGCCTCGGTGTCGCTGCCCGGCGTGCTGCCGCCGTTCAACGAGGCCGGCCAGGTGCATGTCGACGGCGGCGTCATCGACAACTTTCCGGTCCGAGCCATGCGCCGGCTGGGCCGCGGCGCCACGATCGGGGTCGACATCGACACCGGCGGCGCACTGGCGGCGGGCGCCGGCGCGGCCGACTCCTGGTCAGCCTGGGAGTTCTTCCGCCGCCTGATCTGGCGGCGCCGCGAGACGCTGCCCATCCCGTCGATCGTGCGCATCCTGATTCGGTCGGCGCTGGTCGCCAGCACCGCGCGCAGCATGCAGGATCGCGCCGCCGCCGATCTCTTGATCGTGCCGCCGCTGGAGCACTACGACCTGCTCGACTGGACGTGCTTCGATTCCGTGATCGAGATCGGCTACCGCGCCACCATGGAAGCCATCGACCAGGCCCGTACCCTGCCGATCGGCGCGCGCATCTTCCTGGCGTGAGAGGTCACGCCAGGAAGCGCAGGCTGTTGGTCACCTTGTCGATCACCTTGCGCGGGCCGTGGACGCCAATGCCAACGAAGTCGAGGGCATCGGGCGGGGCCGCGGCAACAGCAGCGCGGTTGTCGATGTCATTGGTGGTCTTGAACATGGCCTCGGTGTAGATCGCGGGCCTGAGCGAGCGGGAGAGCGCGCGCAGGTGGGTGCGCCGGAGCTCCTCGAGGGTGGCGCCGTAGACGAACACCGGCTCGCGCACCAGCGCGCTGTAATAGCGACCGGCGCCATCGCAGTAGGGCTCACCCAGCAGCTCCGGGGTGGTGCCGGCAAGGCCACCGGTCAGGAAAGCCGCGACATTGGCGAGCTGCCAGCCGCTCAAGTCCCGGCGCAGGACGAGCGCGGTCTTGGTCTCGTAGAGCATGCACCCCATATCGGGCATGCTACGCTCAGGGTCTTGAACGTTTGTGCAGATGGCGCTTTTGGAGAGGGCGTTTATTTAGATGAACGGCGATCTTATCCGCTTCGACCAGCCGCAGGCGGGCCTGCAGCGTTTGACCGCCCGATTCGGCGGTCACGCCTACGACCCGCACCGCCACGAGACCTATGCCGTCGGCCTGACCGTGAGCGGCGCCCAGTCCTTTCACTATCGCGGCGCGCTCCGCACCAGCCGCGCCGGCCAAGTCATGGTGCTGCATCCCGACGAGGAGCATGACGGGCACGCCACGGCCGAGGACGGCTTCGCCTATCGCATGCTCTACGTCGACCCGGCGCTGGTCTCGGCGGCGCTTGACGGCCGCAGCCCGCCCTTCGTGCCCGACGCTGTGGCCGACGATGCCGCCCTCGCCGAGCTGGTACGCGACGCATTCGCCGATTTCCCGCAGCCGCTCGAGCCGCTCGCGCTGGACGCCCTGGTCAGCCGCATGGCCGAGCTCCTGGCGGCACGCAGCGATGACGAGGCGCGGTCGAAGCGGGAGCCCGCAGCGCGACGCGAGGTGATGCGCGCGCGAGACTTTCTCGCCGCCGAAGCGCTTCGCACGGTGAGATCCGAGGAACTGGAGAAGGTAAGCGGCCTCGACCGCTTCGCGCTGGCCCGCCACTTCCGGGCGGCCTTCGGCACCTCGCCGCACCGCTTCCAGGTCGGCCGACGGCTGGCCGAGGCGCAGCGGCTGATCGCCGACGGCGTCGCTTTATCGCAGGTCGCCGCGGCCGCTGGCTTCGCGGATCAGAGCCACCTCACGCGGCACTTTTCCGCGCGCTTCGGGCTCACGCCCGGACGCTGGGCGGCGCTGGTCGAAACTAAAGACCGCCGTTCACCACCAGGCATTGGCCGCTGACATAGTCGCTGTCGGGGCTGCAGAAGAGGTAGACGGAGCCGGCTGCCTCCTCAGGATAGCCGCCGCGGCCGAGCGGGATCATCTGGTTCATGGCGACGATGCGGCCACCCTGTACGCCGACCTTGACCTTGCGGCCCTGCACCTCGATCTCGCCCGCCACGCCCTCGCTCAAGGGCATAGTGAGACGCGTCTGAATGTAGCCGAAGGCCACCGCGTTCACCGTACAGTCGTAGCGGCCGAATTCCTTGGCCAGTGTCTTGGTGAGGCCGACGATGCCCGCTTTGCCGGCCGAGTAGTTCGACTGGCCGGCGTTGCCGTTGACTCCCGAGGTCGAGGAGATGTTCACGACCTTGCGCACAATGCGCGTGCCAGCCGAGCGCTCCTTCTCGACGGCCTGGCGGAAATGCTGCTGGAAGGCGCGCAGGACGCGGAACGGCGCCGTGAGATGGACGTCGAGGATGGCGTACCACTGCTCGTCGCTCATCTTCTGGATCACCGAGTCCCAGGTGTAGCCGGCGTTGTTCACCACGATGTGGCAGTCGCCAAAGGCGTCGACCGCGGTCTTGACGATGCGGTCGCCGAAGTCCGCCTTGGCGACGTCGCCGTTGCAGGCGACCGCCTTGCCGCCCAGCTTCTCGATCATCGCGATCGTCTCCTTGGCGGGCGCCTCGTCGATGTCATTGATCACCACCTTGGCGCCGTCGCGCACCAGGCGCAGCGCGATCTGCTGGCCGATGCCGCGCCCCGATCCGGTAACGATCGCCACCCTGCCGTCCAACTGACCCATTCTCGCTCTCCCTGAATGCGCTTACGCGGCCGCGACCGTGGCGTGGCCCTGCAGCGTGTCCTGGCCGTTCTGGTTGGTGCACTTGACCTCGAGGTCGATCAGCTTCTCACCGCCCTC
>JBPYDO010000053.1:0-15883 GCA_051985755.1 Reyranella sp.
CGACAGGACCTATGACTTCCTGCGCGAGATCAATCCGCCGGGCAATCGCGAATCGACCGGCCTGGTGACGCGCTTCGGCCTGGGGCTGAGCGACGTGGCGCCCGACTTCCCGGTGCGGGTGCGGCTACTCACCCAGACCGACATCGTGAAGATCCTGGGCAACTCCTTCCTGCTCGACTTCGACCACCAGAAGGCGGCGTTCGAGCGGCCCGACGGCGCCGCCATCCGCCGCCGGCTCTCAGAGTTGCGCGAAAGGGCGATGCTCACGCCGGCTGGCGATATCGACGCCGACGACGTGCTGGATCTGATCGAGTATTTCGACACGTTCTTTGCCGGTGTCACGTCGGAACTGAGGACCGACTACTGGCGCGAGGCAATCGAGCTTGCACCCCGGCTGACCGGCCGCGACCGCGCGCGGCTGTGGTCGGTGCTGTGGTACGACTTCCAGCCTTTCACCGACCTCTATCTCACCCTCTATGAGGGGCTCGAGAAGCTCGGCTTCGCGCCCGAGGCCCTGCTTGGCATGGAGGCGCTGACCCCGCGCGAGCGCAGTATCATCGACGTGTTGACGCTCGACCGCCTGGGCGCGGATTCGGGCGACACTCTGCTGGTGCGGCCCAAGCGCACCGACCTACGCTCGACGGAAGACGCACGCCTGCCGCGCTCTCTGGTCTGCGCGCTGACCGCGGAGCTGAGTGTCGCCATCGACGAAAAGCCGTGGGACTTCTTCGACCACACCGACCTCCTGGATTTCCCTGGCGCCCGCTCACGGCTGAAGCTCGCCAGCCTCGCCGACGTCGCCAAGGCCAAAGGCGTGGCCGAGGGCGCCAATCCGCTGCGCGAGCTTCTGCTGCGCGGCAAGGTCGCTTACCTCTTCCAGCGCTATTCGTCGGAGCGCGAGCTCTCGGCCATGCTGCTCTGCATCCCCGACGGCAACCAGGAGGTCCGCGATCTGTCCGACATGATGTCGGCCTGGATCGACCAGACGATCGGCGCCACGCCGGCCGAGCGCGTCAAGCAGAAGAATGCGCTGTATCTGGTGCTCACCAAGATGGACCGCGAATTCGAGCAGAAGGCGGGCGAGACGGAGGAATCGCGCCGGCTGCGCTGGTCGGCCCGCATCAACAATTCGCTGGTCAACAACTTCCGCGGCGAATGGCCGACCAACTGGAACGGCCGGCCCTTCGACAACACCTATTGGCTGCGCAATCCGACGGTGATCGACGAACGGCTGATGGACTACACCGCGGGCCGCGAGGCGGGAGTGGCCGAAGCCTTCGCCCAGCGCGCCGTCGATCTGCGCGGGCACTTCATCGACAATTTCGACGTCAAGCGCCATTTCGCCGATCCGGCCCGTGCCTGGGACGAAGCGTTCCGCGCCAACGACGGCGGCGTATCCTACCTGGTAAAGAACCTGATCCCGGTCTGCGATCCGGCGATCAAGCGCGCCCAGGTGCGCGGCCAGCTCGAGGTGCAAGTGCGCCGCCTGGTCGATCGCCTCGCCGGCTTCCACAGCGCCGCCGACGGCGACGCACGGGCCAAGAAGCGCGACCTGGTGCACACCGTGCTGCGCGGGCTGGCCGACTGCATCCAGCAGCAGCTGTTCGGCGAGCTGGTGGCGGCGCTGCAGGTGGCCGACACCGCCCTGCGCGAGATCTATTTCCGGATCGCGACCGCCCGCTCGGCCGAACAAGCCGACGGCGGCAACGGCAAGCCGCCGCCCCAGGCGCCGCAGTCGACCGGGGCCGCCGTCGATCTTGGCGCCATCTTCGCCGACGTGTTCGGCGACGAGGCCGGCCGCAGCGCCCCGCCGTCCGGCGTGCTGGAGGATCGCGCCGAGCGCTTCGCGCGCGAGGCCGCCGAATACTGGCTGGAGAACATGCGCCGCGTCGGCGCCGATGAGAAGGCGCTGTCGCATTTCGGCGTCGACCGCCAGCATCTCGGCTGGTTGATCGACGAGCTGGTGGTCGGCGCGCACCGGCTGAAGCTGATCGATCAGCTGTCGCTTGACGTGCGCGCGCTCGAGAACGCGGCCAACGCCAAGTGGGAGGACATCGCCGAACGCCAGGTCCGCACCGCCGCATCGGCGCTCAACGGCTATGTCAGCGCGCTGGGCTTCGATAGCGTGCCCGTCGAGCAGCGCCCCGGGCTGCCGCCCAATTCCCCTACTCGGCGCGTCTTCGAACCGCCCGCCGCGCCGGTCGGCGCGCCGGTGCTGGCCGAGGATCCGGCGCCGATCTACGCCAACTATTGTCGCGACTGGATGCGCGCTTTCCTGCAGCTCGCCATGGACAATGTCGGCTACGAGGGCGGGCGCGAGATCACCGCCGAGCAGAACGAGCAGTTGGGCGTGATCCTGCGCGCCGTTCCCGCTTAAGCGACGGCGGCGACGGTGCGCGCCTCCGTCCTGCCGCAGCCCGAACCGGGCTTCGCGATTCTTCGGGTCACCGAGCTCGACGCCTCGCCCGACGGTCTGGCGCTGTCCATTCAGCGCCAGCAGGGCCCCGATTCGCACCTGGCCGACGACGGCTGGCGACGCACCGAGACCTGGCTCTTAGCGGAGCGCGTGCAGCGCACGCGCCAGGGCTTCGACTTCCATCTCGGGCCGGAGGTCTGCGACCGGCTGGCCGGCATCGCGACGGTGCGGCTGCGCGTCAAGGAACCGGACATCGGCGTCGTCGGCTCGACCGTGCTCGCCTGGCCTTCGATGCTGACCTCGGGCGCGGTCGATCCCTCGAGCCGGGCATCGGACGATACCGTGCGGTTGCGCCGCCAGCGGCAGCCGCCGCCCGCGCCGCCCGCCCCGGCGCCGCCTTCCAAGCCGGAGCCCGAGCCGGCTGCCGCGCCGCCGCCTCCGATACCCGCGCTGCGCGCGGCGCGCGAACTCCCGCCCGAGCCCGAGGAGCGCGGCCTCACCGGCTGGTTGATCGCCGCACTGGTGCTCGTGGTCGCGGCCGGAGCGGGCTACTGGGCCTACGCCAACTATTTCCAGAAAAAGCCCGCCGAGGTCGCCGCGGCGAGCCCGACCCCTGACACGACGGCTGCGCCGCTGCCGGCGCCCGCGGCAGCCCCCGCGCCCCAGCCGCCCCCGAAAT
Organism: Reyranella sp.; assembly: GCA_051985755.1. Lineage (GTDB taxonomy): Bacteria > Pseudomonadota > Alphaproteobacteria > Reyranellales > Reyranellaceae > Reyranella. The sequence goes on from JBPYDO010000053.1 coordinate 3,096, forward strand.
CCGTCCGCGAAACCGTCGCGGAGTACCTCGCCACCCATCCGACACCGGACGCTCTCTTGGCCAAGGCCAAGGAATATGCCGACAAGGGCGAGATGAGCGCGGCGTTCCTGGTTTGGCGCAGCGCGGCCGAGGCCGGCAGTGTTCCGGCCGAGTTGGCGCTGGCGCAGTTCTACGATCCGCTGTCGCCGCAACCCAACAGCGGCTTCACGCCTGACGGCGCGCGCGCCGCCGACTGGTACGAGCGCGCCGCCCTTGCTGGCAGTGCCGAGGCGCAGCGCAAGTACGGCCAGCTGCTCGCCAAGGGCGGCGCCGGCCTCGCCCCCGATCCGGCAAAGGCCAGGAACTGGTTGCAGCAGGCGGCGGCGCAGAACGACGCCGAGGCCAAGAAGGCGCTGGACGCACTGCCGAAATGAGACTCGCGCTCGGGTTGGTCTTGGCCGTGGTCGCCCTGCCCGCCTGGGCCCAGCCCACCGGCACGTACCGCTGCGGCGCCTACACGGCCGAAACCTGGCGCACCGGTCAAACCAGCCATTGGACGATCGCGCGCGGCGCGGACAAGAGCACGGAAAACGCCGTCGTGAAGAAAGGGCCGCGCTTCGAGTGCGTGGCGGAAAGCGTGCTCGCCATCGAGTTCGTGCCGGCCCACGGCCTGCCCTTCCTCGATCTCTATTTTCCCGACGGCACGGACATCGGTTATGGCGGCCAGTACTACGAGCGCAACGGTCGCTTCGTGTTGCCGATCCAGGCCAGGCCGCGCATTCCCGAGCCGTTCCGCGCCGCGTTCGACTATCACTGCCGCTTCGAGCTGCCGGCCGATCCAATCCCGCCGGAAGCCCGCAGGGACTGCGTCGGGCCCTAAACGGTCGGCCCTGGATCTTTTGACTAGATCTTCTGGTCGTGCGATTGCGGCGGCATCGGCGTCTGCGCCGGGCCGTTCTTGCCCAGCGGATCCTTGGCCGTGCACACGTCGGTCTTCAGACGCTCCTTGAGAAGGGCGATCTGGTCCTCGATCTGCTTGTTGGCGGCCTTCTGCTTGTCGATCTGGTCCTCGAGGGCCTTCACCTGCTGCGGATCGGGGCCCGGCGCGGCCGGCGGAGGCGGTGGGGCCGGCAGCTGCACGGCCACATTCACGATCGGCCGGTAGAAGAGATACCAGCCGAGTCCCAGGCCGGCGCCGATCAGCAGGAAGCCGCCCACCAGGCCGCCCAGGATCCAGGGCCAGCGGGGTCGGGGACGGTCCGGCTGTTGAACGGGGTCAGACATCCTACCTCGAGGTTATATCAAACGATGGCTGGAGGGCGGAATTAGGGCGAGCGCCATGAGCTATTCTCCTGCAAAGGCGCTTGTCTCACCGCGACCGCTATATAAGTGTAGATGCACTGGACAGGAGTTTTCCATGACGGCCTGCATCGTCGGTTGGTCCCACGGCAAGTTCGGCAAGCTCGACGGCGAAACCAGCGAATCTCTGATCGTCAAGACGGCCAGCGAGGCGATCGCCCACGCCGGCGTCTCGCCGGCCGACATCGACGTAATCTACGTCGGCAACATGAACGGCGGCTTCGTCCGCCAGGAGTTCCACTCGTCACTCGCGCTGCAGGCCCATCCCGATCTGCGCTTCAAGCCCGCGACCCGCGTCGAGAATGCCTGCGCCACCGGCTCAGCCGCGATCCACATGGGTCTCAACACGCTGGCCGCAGGCAAGGCGCGCTTCGTGCTGGTGGTGGGCGTCGAGAAGATGACCGAGCTCAACTCGGCGCAGGCGGGCGAGGTGCTGATCAAGGCCTCCTACGTCGCCGAGGAAGCCAACATCGAAGCAGGCTTCGCCGGCATCTTCGGCAAGATCACCTCGACCTACTTCCAGCGCTACGGCGACAAGTCCGATGCCTTGGCCAAGATCGCGGTCAAGGCGCACAGGAATGGCACCAAGAACCCCTACGCGCATTTCCAGAAGGAATTCGCCTACGACTTCTGCCGCAACCCATCGGACAAGAACCCGTTCGTCGCCGGCCCGCTCAAGCGCACCGACTGCTCGCCGGTGACCGACGGCGCCGCCGCCGTGGTGCTGGCCGACGTCTCGACCGCGCTCGGCATGAAGCACGCGATCGCCTTCCGCGCCACCCAGCAGGTCAACGACTTCCTGCCCATGAGCCGGCGCGACATCATCAAGTTCGAGGGTCCGGCGCTCGCCTGGAAGAAGGCTCTCGCTCAGGCCAAGCTCGACCTGCTCGATCTTTCCTTCGTCGAAAGCCACGACTGCTTCACCTCGGCCGAGCTGATCGAGTACGAGGCGATGGGCCTCACCGCTCCCGGCGAAGGCGAGCGCGCCATCCACGAGGGCTGGGTCGAGCGCGAAGGCAAGCTCCCGGTCAACGTCTCGGGCGGGCTCAAGGCTAAGGGCCATCCGGTCGGCGCCACCGGTGTCAGCATGCACGTGTTGACCGCCATGCAGCTCGCCGGCACGGCGCCCGAGGGCCTGCAGCTGGCCAAGGCGAAGGTCGGCGGCGTGTTCAACATGGGCGGCGCCGCCGTCGCCAACTACGTGAGCATCCTCGAACCTCTACGTTAGCGGCTGCGCCTACACTACCGGGCTCGCGCCGCCGTCGACGTTGATGGCGACGCCGGTGATGAAGGAGCCGGCGTCGGAGCAGAGGAAGCAGGCCATGCGGGCGAATTCCTCAGCTTTGCCTATGCGGCCGATCGGGACGCGGCCCTTGGCCATGTTGTCGACGAACTGCTGGAATGTCTCGCCCTTGCCCGTCGCCTTGTGGCGGCGCACCCACTGGTCGCTCTCGATCAGGCCGACCAGCATGGCGGTGACCAGCACGCCGTGCGGCGCGTTCTCCTTGGAGAGCGCCTTGGTGAGGGCGAGTCCGGCGGCACGGCTGACGCTGGTCGGCGTCGAATCCGCCCCGGGGGCCTTGGCGCCGATGTTCAGGACATTGACGATGCGGCCCCACTTGCGCTCGCGCATGCCGGGGATCGCCAGCCGGCAGAGGCGAACGGCGGCAAAGAATTTCAGGTCGAGATCGCCCTGCCAGTCGTCGTCGGTCACGGTCAGAAACGGCTTGGCGTGGCTGATGCCGGCGTTGTTGACCACGATGTCGACCTTGCCGAAGTCGGCCACCACCTTCTTGAAGGTCTCGGCGACCGGCCCGGCCTTGCTGACGTCGCAGGAATAGGCCTCGAACTTGCCGTTGGTCTTGCCGGCCGCCTTCACCACCTCGGCCTTGGCCTGGGCGAGCACATCGGCCTTGCGCGCCAGCAGCGCCACCGAGCCGCCAGAGGCGGCGAATTCCTTGGCCATGGCGAAGCCCAGGCCAGCACTCGCCCCAGTGATGATGGCCACGCGGCCGTCCATGCGTACGTCCATGTTTTCCTCCCGTTACTTCCCGAGTGTAGCCAGTGCCATCAGCACGCGCTCCGGCGTTGCCGGCGCATCCAACCGCACTGCGGTCTTGTAATCGACTGCAGCGCCGATTGCGTCCTTGAGGGCGTTCCAGACGGCGGTCGCCAGCATCAGCGGCGGCTCGCCGACCGCCTTGGAGCGGAAGATGGTCGCTTCGCGGCTGGGCGCGTTGTCGAGCATGCGGACGTTGAGGACAGCAGGAACGTCGCGACTGCCGGGAATCTTGTAGGTCGACGGCCCGATCGTGCGCAGCACGCCCTCCTTGTCCCACCACAGCTCCTCGCAGGTGAACCAGCCCTGTCCCTGCACGAAGGCGCCCTCGATCTGACCGAGATCGACGGCGGGATTGAGCGAAGCACCGCAATCCTGCACCAGATCGGCACGCAGGACGCGGCTTTCCCCTGTCAGCGTGTCGATCGCTACTTCGGCCATTGCGGCGCCGAAGGAGAAATAGAAGAACGGCCGGCCTTTCATGGTCGCGGCGTCCCAGTGGATCTTGGGCGTCTTGTAGAAGCCAGTCGAGGAAAGCGAGACGCGGCCGAGCCAGCAGAGCCGCGCCAGCTCGCCGAAGCTCAGAACCTGATTGCTGCCCGGCTTGGCAATGCGCACGTTGCCGTCGGCGAATTCGATGTCCGCCTCCGTCGCGCCGAAGTGCCCGGCGGCGAAGGCGATCATGCGCTGCTTGATGATGTTGGCTGCCTCGAAGGCCGCCCAGCCGTTGAGATCGGAGCCGGTCGAGGCCGCGGTCGGCGAGGTGTTGGGCACCTCGGCGGTCGACGTGGCGGAGGGCCGAATGCGCTCGATGTCGATCTCGAACACCTTGGCCACGACCTGCGCCACCTTGATGAACAGGCCCTGCCCCATCTCGGTGCCGCCATGGTTCAGCCGCACCGAGCCGTCGGTGTAGACGTGCACCAGCGCGCCCGCCTGGTTCATGTGCGGACTGTTGAAGGAAATGCCGAACTTCAGCGGGAACAGGCCGAGGCCGCGCTTCAGGACGGGATTGGCGCGATTGAAAGCGTCGACCTCGGCGCGGCGCCGTTCATACTCGCCCAAGTGCTTCGCCTCCGCCCAGCAGCGAGACAGATGGTTCTCCTCGAGCTTCTGGCCGTACGGCGTCTCGTCCTTTCCATCCGAATAGAAATTGAGCGCGCGCAAGGCGAGGGGATCGCGGTCGAGATGGCGGGCGATGCGGTCGAGGGCATCTTCCATCACCACGACGCCCTGCGGGCCGCCGAAGCCGCGGAAAGCGGTGTTGGACTGCTTGTTTGTCCGGCAGGCGTAGCCGACAGCGCGGAAGTGCGGAATCCAGTAGGCATTGTCGATGTGGGTAAGCGCACGGGCGATCACGCCGGGGGTGAGATCGAGGCTGAACCCTGCGTCGGCAGCCAGCACGGCGTCGATCGCCAGCACGCGGCCCTCGTCGTCGAATCCCACGGTATAGCGATACTGGAAGGGGTGACGCTTGCCGGTGGCGATCATGTCCGCTTCGCGCGGCAAGCGAAGTTTCACCGGCTTGCCGGTGGCATGCGCCGCCAGCGCCGCCGCCCCCGCGATCCACGAGGCATTGCTCTCCTTGCCGCCGAAGCCGCCGCCCAAGCGGCGCACGACGGCGGTCACGCGATTGAAGTCGCAGCCCAGCAGGCGCGCGCAGATGTGCTGCACCTCGGTCGGGTGCTGGGTCGAGGTGCTTACGACCAGGTCACCGTCCTCGCCCGGAATGGCCAAGGCGATTTGGCCTTCCAAATAAAAGTGTTCCTGGCCGCCGACTCGGAATTCGGCGGTGAGCTTATGCGGCGCGCTCCTGAGGGCCGCGTCAGGGTCGCCGCGCAACAAGGTCTGCGGCGCCTGGACGTAGGCCTCCTTCGCGAGAGCCGTATCGATGTCGAGGATGGCCGAAGTCGGCTCGATGTCGATCTTCGCTTTCTCCGCCGCCCAGCGCGCTTGATCGAGCGATTCCGCGACGACCATGGCAAGCGGCTGGCCGGCATACTCGACCGTGCCATCGGCAAACAGCGGCTCGCCCTCGCGAACAGGCCCGATGTCGTTCTGGCCGGGAATGTCTTTCGGCCCCAGCACGGCAACGACGCCCGCCGCCGCACGCGCCGCGTCAAGATCAAGACTGCGCAAACGTCCCGCCGCCACCGGGCTCAGGATTAGTGCGGCATGCAGGGTGCCGGGCGGCTCGCCGATATCGTCGATGTACAGCGCCTCGCCGCTCGCGTGCTTGAGCGCCGAATCGTGACGTCGCGCGGTGTGGACGCTCATAGGGCCTCGACCTCCACGGCCTGGCCCGGCGCGGAGAGGCGCAACTGCAGACGACGCAGCAGATTGCCCGCGGCCGTCAGACGATAAGCTGCGCTGCCTCGCCAGTCGTCGATCGGCTGGAAATCCTGCGCCACCGCCCCTGCCGCCCCTTCGAAATCGTTGCGGACCAACGCCGCCTCGACATGTGCGGCGCGCCTGGGCGTCGCCGCCATGCCGCCGAAGCCGATGCGAGCCTGTAAGATCTTGCCGTCCTCCAGGCGCAAGCGGTAGGCCGCCGCCACAGTAGAAATATCCTGGTCGCGCCGCTTGCTCACCTTGTCGCAGAAAAAGGCTTCGTGCGACCAGAGCTTCGGTATCGAGATGTTTTCGATCACCTCATCCGCTGCAAGCGCCGTCTTGCGGTAGTCCGTGAAGAAATCGTCGATAGACAGCTCGCGCGACCCGCGCGCTGACGTGAGTTTCAGTCTGGCCGCCAGCGCCAGCAGTACCGGCGGCATGTCGCCGATTGGCGATGCGGTGCCGAGATTGCCGCCGATCGTGCCCATGGTTCGGATCTGCCGCGACCCCAGCCGCGCGAGATAGGACTTGAGGGCGGGGTAGTTCTTGACCAGCAGCGGCATGGCGCGCGCGTAGCTCACGGCTGCGCCTATGGTCAGCCGTTGCTGGTCCTCGCCGAACACGTTCAGCTCCGGCACATGCGTCACATGGATTACGGCTTGCGGCGGCTTGCGTAAGCGGCTGGCCAGGAGCCCGAGGTCGGTGGCGCCTGCCAACAGCAGCGCCTCGCGATGCTTGGCCCTGAGCGAGACCAGCTCGGCGAGCGAGCGCGGCGCCCAGAATCGGCCATCGAATTCGGCCGACGATGTGCGCGGCGGCGCTGCAACAGGAGCCTCGATGGCAAGGTCCGCGACCTTGGCCATCGCCTCGACGATCGGCCGGTAGCCGGTGCAGCGGCAAAGATTGCCGGCCAAGGCGTCGTGGATCGTCTCAAGATCCGGCTTCTCGCCGCCGGCGGCAAAGGCATAGGCCGACATGACGAAGCCGGGCGTGCAGAAGCCGCATTGCGTGGCGTCGCTTTCGGCCAACGCGCGTTGCACCGCATGCGGCTCGCCGTCCCGGCCGCGCAGCCCCTCGACCGTGCGCACCGCCTCGCCGTCGATCTGTCCCAACAGCGCGATGCAGGAATTGATCGCCTCCCTTGTTCCGTCGGCGCGTTCCAGGACGACGGTGCAGGCGCCGCAATCGCCCTCGGCGCAACCTTCCTTCGTGCCCTTGAGCCCGCGCCGATCGCGCAGCCAGTCGAGCAACGTCGCCATGGGCGAGACGTCGGCGATCTCGACCGGCTGGTCGTTCAAGACAAAACGAAGACGATCCGCCATGGGATTAAGATGCAAGCTGTTGCGTCCGCGTCAACCGCATGATGCACTCGCGGCGCCAAACAAAAGAGAGTTCAGCATGGATCTGTACCGGTTCGGCTATTCGCCCATCGTCCAGCGGCCGAAGCTCAACTGGCCCAACGGCGCCCGGGTTGCCGTCTGGGCCTGTCCCAACATCGAACACTACGAATACTTGCCGGCCGAGGTGCGCGCGCGCAATCCCTGGCCGCGCATGCCGCATCCCGACGTGCTGGGCTATGGTGGGCGCGACTACGGCAATCGCGTCGGCCTGTGGCGCATGTTCGAGGTCATGGACAAGCACAAGATCCGCTGCACGGTCTCGCTCTCCATGTCGGTGATCGAGATGTATCCCGAGATCCTGGAAGCAATGGAGGAGCGGCGCTGGGAGTATATGAGCCACGGCTACCTCAACACGCGCTATCACTGGGGCTACTCGCCGGAGGAAGAACGCGAGGTCATCGAGCATAGCAAGGCGACGCACCTGCGCCTCACCGGCCGCAAGCTGCGCGGCTGGTTCTCGCCGGCCGTCTCTTTCACCCTCAACACGCCCGACCTCGTCAAGCAGGCAGGTCTGGAATTCATCTGCGATTTCTATCACGACGACCAGCCGACGCCGCTCGCCACCAAGCACGGCACATTGATCCACGTGCCCTACACCATGGATATCAACGACGCGCTGGTCTACCGCCAGCCGTTCGAGGCCGAGGAATTCGCCCAGATGATCGTCGACCACTTCGACACGGTCTATCGCGAGGGCAGCGAGAACGGCCGCGTCATGTGCATTGCACTCCATCCCTACATGATGGGGGCGCCGCATCGGCTGAAGCATCTCGACCGCGCGCTTGGCTATATCCGCCAGCACAAGGACGCCTGGTTCTGCACCGCCGAGGAGATCCTCGACTGGTACACCGCCAACGGGCTCAGGGCTTACCAGCAGCATCTCGGCAAGGAGGCGTGACATGGCCAACCCTTCCGCCAAGCCGGTCGCCAAAAATCCGCGGCCGCTCAAGGCCGGGATGGACAATCCCTGGTACGACTTCTCGCCCTACCCCAAGCGGCCGCTGCTCACCTGGCCGCGCAATGCGCGGGTCGCCTTTTGCGTGCTTTTGCATCTCGAATACTGGGAGCTGGTGCCCGAGGAGGGCAGCTACAAGGACCCGCGCTTCGTCGGCGAGTTCGGCAGCTTTATCCCCGACTACCGCACCTGGACGCAGCGCGAGTTCGGCAACCGTGTCGGCATCTTTCGCGTGCTCGATGTGCTCGACCGCTACCAGGTGCGGGCCGGCGTCGCGGTGAATGCGCAGGCCGCCGAGCGCTATCCCTACCTGATCGAGCAGTTCAAGAAGCGGAACTACGAGTTCATCGCCCACGGCAGCTCGGCCAATCGCATGATCACCGCCGCCATGAGCGAGGCCGACGAGAAGGCCGAGATCGCCCGATCGGTCGCAGCCATCGAAAAGGCGGCGGGCGTCACGCCGAAGGGATGGCTGGGCCAGGACTACGGCGAAAGCCAGCGCACGCCCCAGCTCCTAGCCGACGCCGGCTTCGACTACGTGCTCGACTGGCCCAACGACGACCAGCCCTACCCGATGAAGGTCGGCAGGAAATTCGTCGCCATTCCCAGCCAGCCGGAATGGGACGACGTGCAGCAGCTGTGGCTGCGCCACATCAACACCCGGCGCTATCCCGACCTGGTGGGCGACGCCTTCGAACTCTTGCACCGTGAGGGCGGCCAGATGTTCAGCCTCGGCGTCCATCCCTGGCTGATGGGCATGGCGCACCGCATAAAGTATCTCGACGAGGCGCTGCGCCGGATCGAGCGCTTCGGCAACATCTGGCACGCCACGCCGGGCGAGATCGCCCGGCACTACATGCAGACGATGATGGCCTAGCGCAGGCTGCAGAGCGCCGCTGGCGAGGCGCCGCGTGGCTCGAGCGACAGCGAGCTGCCCGGCATGACGCGGTAGACCGGCGCCTCGCTCTCGCCGGCCGCCATCGGGATCAGGCCGACGCTCAAGTAGCTGCCCGGCGAATCGGGCTCGAGAGCCGCCGTAACGATGCCGGCAGCGGGCTGCGCCATGGGCACGAACATGGCGCCGACCGGCACGTCGATCGTCTTGGACCGGGTCTTTACCTTGAGCGACTGGTCGGGATTGATCGACTCACGGCTGGTCTTGGTGCCCGTGCGCGTCACGTCATAGGCCTCGACGGCGAGGCGCGCCGGCTTGGACACATCGCACTGCGCCGCCTCGTTGAGGGCGAGGCGCTGCGCCACGGCCTCGTCGCCGCGCAGCACCAGGTAGCCCGACGGACGGGAGCGGACATCGACCGGCTTGATGTCGCGGCTGTCGACCAGCCGCACCGTCGTCGGCTTGGCCGCGCCACTCTGCGGATCGATCAGCGGCAGCTCGATCTCGCGTTCGCCCTCCTTGTACGACACGACAAGATCGGATCGGTCGCTCGCCGCCGCCTGGCGCGCCTCGGCGAGGCGCTTCAGCAGGCCCTGCGGATCGCGCGCCGTGGTCTCGAGCACTGCCTTGGCCAGCAGATAGTGGGTGGCCACGCGACGCTGGTAGCTTTGCAGCGCAATGCCGACGCCGCGCGTCTCGATCAGATATGACACGCTGCCGCGCAGGCCGAAGGTGTTCCGGGCGATTCCGGGCGCCGTGCCGCCGAGCGACACGCGCCGGTCGGCTGCCTGGACGCTGGTTGTGACGTAGTCGTGCGGCACCAGGCCGTGCGCGCGGATGGCCGCCTCCAGCGCCGGCCGGTAGAGGGTGCGTTCGATGTCGGTCAACGCCTTGGGGATCGAAGGATTGGTCGCCTCCAGGATCATGACGTCCGAGGCCTGCAGGCCGTTAAACTTCTCGACCCAGCGCCAGGAGACACTGAATTCGTGATGGTCGAACACGACGTCGGGCGGCAGGTCGCGCATCGCGGCGTGCAAACCGCGAATCTCCGGTTGGCTCAGCACCAGATGGTCGCGGTTGGGATCGGCGCCTGAGGCCAGTACGCGGCGATCTGCGGCGGCGCCGTCGACATTGGCGCGCGGCACGATCACCACGGTCACCTTGGAGAGGATCGGCGTCAGCTCGCCGTCGGCCAGCGCCGATGCGAGCGCCAGCATCGCCTCGCCGCCCGCCGGTTCGTTGCCGTGTTGCTGCCCGATCAGCCAGACGACCGGGCGGCCGAGCTGGCGGATCGCGGCAGGCTCGGCCAGGCCTTCCGCGGTGAGATAGAGAACAGGAATATCGCGGCCCTGCTGCGATTGGCCGATGCTGCCGAGATGGACGCGATGCGAGCGCTCGGCCAGCGCCCGCAGGAAACCGGCCATCGCCTCCTGGCTGGTGAGCGTCGGCTCGGCACCTCGAAAGGCGGGACTGTCGAGGCGCACGCCGGGTACCGACGGATAATGCGCCAGGACAGCCTCGGTCTCACGATAGTCGGAGGGTGCGCGCGGCCGCGCGCCCTGCTGGGCGAAGGCGGCCGTCGACAGCAGCAAGGCAACCAGGACTGTGCAGAGCGAACGCATGGCCAACGCCTATCCCAACACGGTGCGCATGATCCACAGTCCGAGGACAAGGCCGCCCATCGCGCCGACCACCGAGCCGCCGACATAGAGGGCCGACAGAAGCTGCTCGTGGCGCTGCCAGAGCAACACGGCATCGAGTGAATAGGCAGAGAACGTGGTGAAGCCGCCCAGGATGCCGGTGGCGAGGAAAAGACGCAGATGCCCGGCTGCATGGCCGCGCAAGGCGAAGTAGCCGGCGACCAGGCCCATGACCAGCGAGCCGGAAATGTTGATCAGGAAGGTGTGCCACGGAAAGTGCGTGCCCATCAGCCGCGCCACCCAGATGTTCATGGCATGCCGGATGGCGCCGCCGATACCGGCTCCCACGAACACGACGACGTAACCCAACATCTCCGCTCCCCCCGCTTTTCCCCTGACCCTCGCTCAGGTCAGGAACTCGCCGCCGTTCACGTGAATCGTCTGGCCGGTGATAAAGGTACCCTCGGGACCCACCAGCAGCCGCACCATGGCGGCGATCTCCTCCACCTTGCCGAAGCGTTTGAGAGGAATCGGCCGGCCCGTCACCGGGCGCGGTCCCGACGAAGCGGCACGCGCCGTCTCGATGGCTCCGGGCGCGATCGCATTGCAGGTGATCCGATGCGGCGCGAGCTCGACGGCGAGTGCGCGCATTAAGCCTTCGAGGCCCGACTTCGACGCCGAGACGTGGCAGCGATTGGGGGTACCGGCATGAGTCGAGACGCCCGACATTGCCACGAAAGCGCCGCCCTGGCCCTTGGCCACCATCTGCGGAATGAACGCCTTGCCGAGCAGGAAGGCGCCGTCCAGCGCCACCGACATGATCTCGCGCCATTCCTCGAAGCTCATGTCCAGGAACGAGGTCTGGCGGCGCAGCCCGGCGTTGCTCACCAGGATGTCGACACCGCCCAGCTTCTCCGCCTGCTTGGCAAGCCGTGGCGCCACAGCCGGGTCCGAGATATCGCCCATGGCCGCCTCGGCCTTGCCGCCCGCCGCGTTTATCTCCTGCACGACGGAGCCGACGGCCCCGGCGTCGGCACGGCCGTTCACGAGCACGGTGGCGCCGTCACCCGCCAGCGTCCGGGCGATGGCGCGGCCGATGTTTTTGCCGGCGCCCGTCACGAGCGCCACTCTGCCTTGCAAGGGAAGCGGCATGAAATCTCCCGATATGACGGCCGACCCTAGTGCAGCGCCCAATTGAATGGAACTGGGCTTGATATCACGGGACCAGCACAGCGGCGCCCTGCAGCCGACCGGACCGCAGGTCCGCCAGCGCTTCATTCGCCCGCTCAAGCGCATAGACGGTGGTCGAGGTGACCACGCCGGCGCGCGGCGCCAGGGCCAGGAATTCGACCGCGTCGTTGCGGGTCAGGTTGGCGACGGAGACGACCTGCCGTTCCTCCCAAAACAGCCGATAGGGCATTGCCGGCAGGTCGCTCATATGGATGCCGCCGCAGACGACGCGGCCGCCCTTGCGCAGGGCGGCAAGCGCCAGCGGCACCAGCGGCCCGACCGGCGCGAATATGATGGCCGTATCGAGCGACTCCGGCGGGCGTTCGTCCGAATCGCCCGCCCAGCAAGCTCCCAGACTGAGCGCGTGCGCCTGCGCAGGCGCGTCGCCGCGGCGCGTGAAGGCATAGATCTCGCGGCCCTGCCAGCGACAGACCTGCGCCACGATGTGGGCGGCGGCGCCGAAGCCGTAGAGCCCGATGCGCTTGCCGTCGCCAGCCATCTTGAGCGAGCGCCAGCCGATCAGGCCGGCGCACATCAACGGGGCGGCTGCCACCGGGTCGGCGAAGCCATCGAGGGCAAAGCAATAGGCCGCATCGGCCACGACTTGGCTCGCAAAGCCCCCGTCGCGCGTATAGCCGGTGAAAACCGGGCGATCGCAAAGATTTTCCTTCCCGTCGGCGCAGTAGGGGCAGTGGCCACAGGTGTGGCCGAGCCAGGGAATGCCGACGCGTCGGCCGACGCCGAGCGATGGCACACCGGCACCGACCGCTTCGACGATGCCTACGATTTCGTGGCCCGGCACGATGGGCAGGCGCGGTTCGGGCAGCTCGCCGTCGACCACATGCAGGTCCGTCCGGCACACCGCGCAGGCTTCGACCCGCACGCGGATCTCGCCCGGGCCGGGCACCGGATCCGGCCGCGTCTCGAGCTCGAGCGG
>JBPYDO010000054.1:0-4938 GCA_051985755.1 Reyranella sp.
CAAAAAGATGGGCCCGCCGAAGGAACCGGCGGGCCCCTCTCCGCACTTGCCCTCGGAGCCTACTTGAAGAGAACGAAGGCGCTCTTCCGCGTGATCCAGACGCCCCAGGCGATGGGATTGCCTACAGCGAGCCACGCTAGGACCGAGATGGCGTCGAGTGTATAAAAGACTGATCGCCTAGCGAATTTGGATCAATTCGCCAGTACCGTCCGGTGATTGGCGCCAGCTATCGATCGAGCTGCTCGGACAGCCGCCGGGCCTCCACAACCAAGGCCGCGGTCAGGGGCGCCAGGGGTTCGCGGCGCGGCACGACCAGACTGATGGTAGGCGACGGCTCGCGGCCGGCAATCGGCACGACACTCACCTGGTCGCCAAGACCCAGCGCCTCGGCAAGGCCCGCCGGCATCACGGTCGACCAACGGCCGCTGCGCACATGCGCAAACAGCACGATCATCGAATCGGAAACCAGCCGCGGCTTGGACTCGCAGCCCGCCGCCTCGAGCGAGCTGTCGATGATGCGGCGGTTCTGGGTGTCCGGCGTGAGCAGGCAGAGCGGCACCTGGCCGACGTCGCTCCACGTCACCTCTTTGCGGTCGGCGAGCGGGCCGCCCTTGGCCGCGAGCAGGCAGTACTGCTCGCGATAGAGCGGCAGCCTGCGCAGCCGGCCGCTCGCCTCGTTGGCGTCGTAGGTGAGCGCCGCGTCGATCTCGAGATTCTCGAACAGCGATTCGATCTGGGTCGACGTGCGTGTCAGCACGGTGAACGACACTTCCGGGTGTCGCACGTGGTAGGGCACGGTGAGCTGCGCCACCATGGCGAGCGCCGGCGGCACGGCGGCAATCCTGAGATGACCGCTCAGCCCCTGCTTCAGAGCCTGCACTTCCTGCTTGAGCGCGCTGGCGTCGCCGACGATGCGGCGCGCCCATTCGAGGATGCGCTCGCCCTCCGGCGTGAAGCTGTGGAAACGCGAGCCGCGATTGACCAGCACGATGCCGAGCATCTCCTCGAACTGCTTGATGCCGGAGGACAAGGTGGGCTGCGTCACGCCGCAGGCCTGTGCGGCCTGTCCGAAGTGCCGCGTGCGCGCCAGCGCCAGCAGGAATTGCAGCTTGTCGATCACGGCCCAAGCCTACTCCCGCAGGCCGCGATGCAAAACCTCCTCCCGTCAGTCGGCAGGCTGGCCTAAACCAGCCCGCGGATCGGCTATGCCAGCCTGACGGTTCGTCCCTCGTCGCAAAGCACGGTGCCGAAGGGCCGGCTGAGCTCGGCGAATCGCGAGAGAATCGAGCGCGCCTCCTCGCCCTCGGCGAGCCGCGGCCGGCCGCGCCGATGGCGCGCCTCTTTCCAGCCGAGGCTGATGGGCGTGAGCTCGATAGCGCTGAGCTTGCCGTTGTCATAGGCGAGCACCGGCACGACGGCTTCCCAGTAGCGCCGGTCGGCGGGGAAGCCCGCCTCGTCGTTCCGCGTGCGCTTCTGGTACACCTGCCCGGGCTTGAGTTCGGGCTCGGCGCGGAAGCGGTCGTAGCCGTCGGCCGGGATCCTGGCGACCAGCTCATTCTGGCCGAGGAAATTGCCCAGGCTGTAGAAGATCGGCTTGCCCTTGTAGAGCTCCATCCCGCGCAAGAGGTGCGGGCCATGGCCGACCACCAGATCGGCGCCGGCGTCGATCATTTCCCGTGCGAACGCGGGAATGAAGTCGGCCGGCACGTCCTTGGATCCAGCCTGCTCGTGGGCGTGCAGGCTGACCAGCACGAGGTCGGCGAGCCCGCGCGCCTCGGCGACCCAGCGCACCATGGCATCGACGTCCTTGCGGTTGACCGTCGTGCGCACCTGCGCCCGGTTGGCCGAGCGGAATTTGAGGTCAGCGAACGGAAAGACCGAAGGATCGGAGGGCGGAAAGGCAAACCCCATCTTCACCTTCTGCTGCCGCTCGGCCTCCAGCCCGAGCTGCTCGGCGATTTCGCGCAGAGCGGCGAGCTGCGGCTCGGTGACCTCGTGCATTGTCTCGAAGTGCAGCGGGTTCAAGCCCGGACGCCCCGGCAGGTCGGAGCGCTGGGCGCCCGCCTCCTGGCCTTTGCCGAAGGTCGAGGCGCAGGAGATCATGGCCACCGTGCCCTTGGGGTGCGTGTGATAGCAGGGCCGGCGCGCCTCCTCGAGATTGCGGCCGACACCCGCGAAGGAGAGCCCCCTCGACTCCATCGCCTCGATCGAGTGGAGCAGGCCGGCAATCGAATAGTCGAGCGAATGGTTGGTCGCCGTAGCGAAGAGATCGAAGCCCGCCTCGACCAGCTCGTCCAGCACCCAGGCAGGCGCGCCGAAATGCGACCCGCCACCCTCGAGCGCCGGATCGCCGCGATAGTCGTTGGCCAGCACCTCGAAGTTGGTGAACGCCACGTCGGCCGAGCGCACGCGGTCGAACAGCGGCCGCAGCTCAGGGTCTTCGCGGCTGTTGAGCCGGCGCTGCAGGATGGAATCGCCGGTGAGAAGAAGGTTGAGCGTCATGCCGGGACTGTGCGGGCAGTAAAGCGAGCGTGTCAAACCACGCCATGCGCGATCAGGCTCTTGGCGCAATCCAGCACCGACTCCTCGAGCGGCCGCGGCTGCCAGCCGAGCATCGAACGGGCCTTGGCCGACGAGAAGTCACGCCGATGGCCGAGGCTGGGCACGACCGATCCCAGTTCCTTGTCGAACAGGCCGACGATGCGAACCATGAGATCGGGCACGCGGCGCGTCGGCACGCGCGCCGCCTGCCGGCCAAGACGGCTGCGCAGGAGCGCCGCGATGTCGGCTATCCAGGCGAAGTCGCCGGAGGCGATGAAGCGCTGGCCGGCGGCCTGCGGCTCGGTCATGGCGCGGAGATGCAGCTCGACGACGTCGCGCACATCGACGAAGCAGAAGCCGAGCCGCGGCAGGCCTGGCACCGTCCCCGCGAGCATGCGGGAGATCACCTGCACCGATCCAGAGAAGTCGGCGCTCAGTATCGGCCCAAGCACCAGCGAAGGGTTCACCGTCGCCAGCGTCGTGCGCCCGTTGGCGGCCTTGATCGCCTCCCAGGCGGCGCGCTCGGCGAGTGTCTTGGATTTCGGATAGGCGCCAACGAGGCGATCGTTGGGGTCAGTCCAGACGGTCTCGTCGGCCGTCCAGTCCGCGCCCGCGCCTTTGCTGGTCGCCGCCACCGACGAGGTTAGCACCACGCGCTTCACACCCGCCTTGATCGCCGCGGCAACGGCACGCTGGGCGCCCTCGCGAGCGGGCTTGATGAGATCCTCGGGATCCCTGGGCACCGGCACACCGAGCGGCGAGGCGACGTGCAGAAGGTAATCGCAGCCAGCGGCTGCGGCGTCCCAGCCGTCGTCGCGCAAGAGATTGACGGCGTGGAATGACAGCCGATTTCCGGGATCGACCACCTTGCCGATCGCCGCGCGAACCTCGGCCTCACGCTTGAGGTTGCGCACCGTGGCGCGCACCACGTAGCCCCTGCGCAGCAGTTCGACCACGCACCAGCTGCCGATGTAGCCCGACCCGCCGGTGACCAGCACAGTCTCGCCTGCCATGTGCGCCTCCTCGCTCTCGACCTGGCACGGTATTTGAGTGACGAACCCAAGACAAAGCGTATCGACTTCTGGCGTTACACCCTCTGGACGAGCGGCGGCAAAACCGCTCGAATGGGTAGTGTGCGTGAGCAGGCCATGAAAGTCCTCCTGTCCGTCCTGTCTGCCCTGGCTCTCCTCCCGTCCTTCACGTCGGTGTCGGCGGCCGAGCCGATTCCGTCGCCCAAGCCGATCTATTTTGCGACCGGCTCTTCGAGCGGCACTGTGGGCGGGCATGTGCTGCGCGGCGAGCGCGCGCTCTACTCGGTGAAGATTCCGCCCGGCGGCGCGACCCTCACCATCACCCTGACGGCGCCCGACGACAATGCGGTTTTCCAGATCTACGAGCCCGGCACGACGATCGGCCAGGACAAGGACGGGCTGCTCGAGTTCCACGGCAAGGCGTTGCAGGAAGGCGCGGACACCACGCGCTGGAGAGGCCAGCTGAACCGGCCCGGCGTCTACCTGATCGTGATCGGCTCGACGCGTGGCAATGCGAAATACAGCATGGACGTGAAACTCGAATAGCCGAGCGGGCGAGGGATGAACGTGCGCGACATCCCGTAATAAAGGACAAGGCCGCAGCGATTTGCGGCCGATCCATCAACATGAGGCTGGTCATGGACGCCCGTGGCGCCCGGCAGTCCACTATTGCTTCTGAAATGAAATGGGCGGCGTGCGTGCATGGCAGCGCCGTCCGCTATTTCCTAATGGGTTGCCTCAGCTTCTCGCGGCTGCTCCTGCCGCGAGCGCGCATGCGCTAGCTCACGCCCGCAGCTTCGCGCGCGGAGCGCGCGCTGCGATCCAAGCCTCGACCGTACCCTGCTCGCCGGGCTGCCACGGCCGCGTCGCATAGTAATCGATCTGCGGACGGTAGAGATTGAACACGCGGCGCAGTTCGCCGATCGGCTCGGCGTGCTCGTCGACGCGCAGGTCGACCAGCGGATAGGGATACTGGCTGTAGACCAGAAGCGCCGCCGAGTGCTGGCCGCCATGCTGGCCGCCGGCATCGCGCCCCGCCTCCAGGGCCAACATCAGTCGCGATTCGAGATCGTCGCCCTTCGTCCGGGCGAACACCTCGGCCATGAAGGACGCCGTGCGCTCCGACACCAGGCCATTGCCCATGGCGATCATGTCGCGCTCGCAGAAGGCGCCTGACCAATCCTTGTTCTCAGCTCCGGTGCGCGCCGCGCTGTTGCCGTCGCGATCGATCACCGAGACCTGGCGGTATTCAATATGGGGATCGCTGGCGGCGATTTCGGCAAGCGCCCGCGAGGCCGAATAGCCGAGCTCCAGGAGATTGAGCCCCAGAGGCCCAAGCCGCGGGTCGGTCACGGCCATGGTGACC
>JBPYDO010000055.1:0-3888 GCA_051985755.1 Reyranella sp.
ACCTGGCGGCGCGACTTCTCCTCGCCCGGGAAGCGCCGCTCGATCAGGCCGGCGATCACCGCGACGTTGCGGAACGAGCGCCGCAGCATGGTCGATTCGTCCATCCAGGCCTCGAGGTCGTCGCCCAGCATGTCCTCGTCGAACAGCTGGTCGAGCTGTGACTTGGTGGGCGGCCTCAGCCCCCAGAGGCCGAGCACGTAGTCCGTCGCGACGAAGCCGAGAGGCCGGAGCCCCATGCGCTCCATGCGCCGCGTCAGCAGCATGCCCAGGGTCTGATGCGCGTTACGGCCCTCGAAGCAGTAGGCGACGATGAACTGCTTGCTGCCGCGCGGAAAACCTTCGATCAGCAGCCGGTCGCGGCGCGGCAGGGTCGAGCGCCAGCGCTGGATGTTCAGCCATTGGCGGACCTCGGCCGGCAGCTTGGGATGGCGCGCCGGGTCCTGCAGGATGCCGCGCACCCGTTCGGCAAGGAAGGTCGAGAGCGGCATGCGGCCGCCGCCATAGGCCGGGATCTTGGGATCGCCGCCGCTCGCCGGCGAGCACTGCGCGATCAGCTCGCGCACGCCTTCGAAGCGCAGCAGCCGGCCGGCGAAGACGAAGGTGTCGCCCGGCACCAGGCCCTGGATGAAGGCTTCCTCGACCTCGCCCAGGATCGGCCCGCGCTTCACTTTCACCTTGAGGAGCGGCAGTTCGACGATGGTGCCGACATTCATGCGGAACTGCCGCGCGATCATCGGCGAGGCGAGCATCCAGCGGCCGTCGGGCAACTGCTTCAGGCGGTGCCAGCGCTCGTAGGCCGCCAGCGCATAGCCGCCCGTCGCCACGAAATCGAAAGTGTCGTCGAAGTCCTTGCGCGGCAGGTCGCGGTAGGGCCGGGCGCGCCGCACCTCGTGGAAGAACGTCTCGCGATCGATCGGCTGGGCGCACGCCGTCCCGACGATGTGCTGCGCCAGCACGTCGAGGCAGGCCGGCCGTGGTGGATCGCCATCGAGCTCCTGTGCGTCGACCGCCTCCATGGCGGCGAGCGACTCCAGCACCTCGAAGCGATTGGCGGGCGCTATCATGGCACGGCTCGGCTCGTCCAGCCGATGGTTGGCGCGGCCGATCCGCTGCATCAGCCGGCTCACGCCCTTGGGGGCGCCGAGCTGGATCACGAGATCGACGTCGCCCCAGTCGATGCCGAGATCGAGCGACGAGGTCGCCACCACGGCGCGCAACCTGCCCGCCGCCATCGCCGCCTCGACCTTGCTGCGCTGGTCGACCGCCAGCGAGCCGTGATGCAAGCCGATCGTGAGATTGTCCTCGTTCAGCCGCCACAGGCCGTCGAAGGCAAGCTCGGCCTGGGCGCGCGTGTTGACGAACACGATCGAGGTCTTGTGGTGGCGGATGATGTTGTAGATCTCGGGCAGCGCGTGCCGGCCCATGTGGCCGCCCCACGGCGTGCGCTCCTGGGCGTCGATCAGCGTGACCTTGGGCGCCGCGCCGGGATCGCCCTCGACGATCTCCACGCCATCGCCGCGCAGGTCGAGGTAGCCCGCGAGCTCCGGCGGATCGGCGACGGTCGCCGAGAGACCGACAAAGCGCGCCTGCGGCGCCAGGGTCGCGACGCGCGCCAGGCAAAGGGCAAGATGATGGCCGCGCTTGGTGGTGGCGAGCGAATGCAGCTCGTCGACGATCACCGAGCGCAGGCTTGCGAAGAACTGCTCGGCGTCGGGATAGGACAGCAGCAGCGCCAGCGACTCTGGCGTCGTCATCAGAAGGTCCGGCGGCCGCTCGCGCTGGCGCAGCCGGCGACTTTGCGGCGTGTCGCCGGTGCGGCTCTCGGCGCGTACCGGCAGGGCCATCTCGGCGATCGGCGTCTCGAGGTTGCGCCTGATGTCGGTGGCCAGCGCCTTCAAGGGCGAGATGTACAGCGTGTGCAGCTCACCCTTGCCCTTCTTGTGCGCCAGATCCTTGCCGGCACGCCGCCGCTCGGTGAGCTCGATCAGCGACGGCAGGAAGCCAGCCAGGGTCTTGCCGCCGCCGGTCGGCGCGATCAGCAGCGCATTGCGGCCCCTGCCCGCCAGCGCGATCAGCGCTAGCTGGTGGCGCCGGGGCGTCCAGCCGCGGCTTTCGAACCAGCGTGCAAACAGGTCGGGAAGACCCATATCTGCCGGGTAAGATGCGTCTTTGGCGATGACCACGGACACCTTGAACCCTCGCTCCTGGCTCTATCCCACGCCGCGCGGACTCTACTGCGAACCGGGAGATTTCTACGTCGATCCGGCGGTCGCCGTCAGCCGTGCCGTGATCACCCACGGACATGGCGACCATGCCCGGCCGGGCCACCGCGCGGCCCTCGCCACGCCCGAGACCCTCGCCATCATGCGGGCGCGCTTTCAGGATATGCCGGATACCGCGCAGCAGCCGTTGAAATACGGCGAGCGGCAGCGCATTGGCCCGGTCGAGGTGGGCCTGGTGCCGGCCGGCCATATCCTGGGCTCGGCGCAGGCCGTCCTCGAATACGAGGGCCAGCGCATCGTCGTCTCCGGCGACTTCAAGCGCCGGCGCGACCCCACCTGCCCGCCCTTCGAGCCGATGCCGTGCGACGTCTTCATCACCGAGGCGACCTTCGCGCTGCCGGTGTTCCACCATCCACCCGACAGCGGCGAGATCGGCAAGCTGTTGCGCTCGCTGAAGACCTTTCCGGAGCGCACGCATCTCGTGGGCGTCTATGCGCTCGGCAAATGCCAGCGGGTGATCGCGCTGTTGCGCGAAGCGGGCTACGACCAGCGCATCTGGCTGCACGGCTCCTTGGTGCCACTCTGCAAACTCTACCGCGAGCATGGCGTCGAATTGGGCGACATCGCGCCGGTGTCCGACGCCGTGTTGGAGACGTTCAGGGGGGCGATCGTGCTCTGTCCGCCCTCGGCATTCGGCGATCGCTGGACGCGGCGCTTCAACGATCCCCTGCCGGCCATGGCGTCGGGCTGGATGGGCGTGCGGGCGCGGGCGCGCCAGCGCGGCGCCGAGCTGCCGCTCGTCATCTCCGACCACGCCGACTGGCCGGAGCTCACGCGCACCCTGAAGGACGTCGGCGCCGCCAAGGTGTGGGTGACGCACGGTCGCGAGGAGGCGCTGGTGCATCAGGCACGCGCGATGGGGCTGTCCGCCGAGGCGCTGCACCTCACCGGACGCGAAGAGGACGAGGAGTAGCCCGGTGCAGGCCTTCGCCGAGCTCCTGGACTCGCTCTCCTTCCAGCCGGCGCGCAACGCCAAGCTGCGCCTGATCGAGACCTATCTCAGAGAGACGCCCGATCCCGACCGCGGCTGGGCCTTGGCGGCGCTGACCGGCGGGCTCGACTTCCCGTCGGCCAAGCCCGCCCTGCTGCGCTCCTTTGGCGAGGACAAGATCGGGCCCGAGCTGTTCCTTCTGTCCTACGACTATGTCGGCGACCTCGCCGAGACCTTGGCGCTGGTCTGGCAAAGCGAGGCCGCCACCGGCCCGCCGCCGACGCTCGGCGAAATCGTCGAGACCCTGCAGCGCGCCACCAAGATGCAGACGCCGGCGATCCTCAAACGCTGGCTCGATGCCCTCGATTCGACGGGCCGTTGGGCGTTGCTGAAGCTCGTAACCGGCGCGCTGCGCGTCGGCGTCTCGGCGCGACTCGCCAAACAGGCGGTCGCCAATATCGGCAACCAGCCGGTCGATGCCGTCGAGGAGATCTGGCACGGGATGAGCCCGCCCTATCGTCCGCTGTTCGACTGGCTGCTGTTCGATGCACCCAAGCCCAGCAGCAACTCGGGCGGCGCCTTCCTGCCGCCCATGCTCGCCAACCCGATCGAGCGCGCCGAGCTGGACGGGCTCGATCCGGGCGCGTTTCGCGCCGAATGGAAGTGGGACGGCAT
>JBPYDO010000056.1:0-17142 GCA_051985755.1 Reyranella sp.
TTGGCGGCTGTTCAGCGCCGTCGAGGGTGCGAACGGCCTGCTGCTGTTTGGCTGGTCGACGGCGTTCCTGTTTTCGGTCACTGCCCGCCTGCGCATGTTCGAGCACGAATGGCTGGAGCGGGCCAAGTCGTAGCCCGCCGCGCGCAGGAACGGCGGGCCTTGCAGCCCGCCGTCCCTCAGTCTCCCAGTACGCAGCCGTTTATGGAATGTGGACGTTCAGGTTGATGCCGGGTTCGGCGCCGTAGACCACCGGCGGCGCCGCGTAACCGTAGTTGTACGGCGCGCTATAGACCACCGGAGGCGGCTCGTAGTGATAGCCATAGGTGCGGTTGCGTCGATCGTCATGGTGCCAGCGGTCGTCGTCGTGCCAGCGCCCGTCGCCCCACCAGCGCGCGCTCGCGGGCTGGGCGAGGGTCGTGGCGGCCGCCAGCGCCAGCCCCAGTACAGTTGCTATGCGCTTGGTCATGATGAGCCTCTCTCTATCCCTTCTTGTCGGACTTCTTGGGGCCGAAATTCTGGAACACCTGATCGGCGTTCTTCTGCTGCTCGGCCGGCATCGACTTGTAGAGGGCGTCGAAGGCCGGGATCAGGTTCTTGAGCCCGTCGAGATGGGCCTGGCTGAAGTCGCGATAGGTCTCGAGGTCCTGGACCGCAGTCATGTCGGCCATCTTGACGCGTTTGGCCTGCACCAGCTTGTCCATCGCTGCGGCGTTGTCGCGCATCGCCTTGGCGACAGCATTCCACTGGGTCTCCTGCTGGGGCGTGATCTTGAGCGCAGCCTTCAGTGACGTGATGCGCTGCTCGACGGTCTCAGGCTTGCTGCTGGCAGCGTCGTGGGCAGCTGACGGCGGCTTGGAGCTCTGCGCCGAAGCCGGGCCGGCCGTTCCGGCCAGCATCGCCGCGCCAATCATTGTCGCGGCGAACAGGGTACGGGGGAGCAATCTCGCAGCTGTCATGGGTGTTCCTTTCAGAGGGCGACGTAGCCCCGGCCGCAAGGCCAGCGGCGGGACCGTTCATGCAAACGCGCGTCGGCAAGGCCGGTTGCACGGCCGATAGCGTAAACGTCATTGGACTTTACCCACCTGCCGGACGATCACTCCCCGGCCAAAGCGGGGAGATTTCATGTCGGATTGGTTGCGTTGGGCGCTGTCGGGCGCCGGGATTGCCGTTGCGTTCGCCTCCGGGGACGTCTGGGCCGAGCAGCCGGCCTCGCCCGCCAGGGCGGCACTGCCGTTGGTCAGCCTCGATGGCAATTCCCAGCTGGGCAGCCCGAAGTCGATGCCGATCGCCGATCCAAAGGGCGACTCGTTCGGTGTGGACAAGACGAAGCTCTTGGACGCCCCGCATCCGCCCGAGGACCCCAAGGTCGGGCACTAGGGCGGGATGACGTAAGTTCGGGTCTTGATGCAAGAGGTGATGCGCTGGGAGCGCGCCACTCCAGTGGCGCTCCTCTTGGCGCTTCAACACCCCATGAGCGCGACTGGAGTCGCGCGCTCCCAGCGCGGTTCGTCCTGCATCAAAAGCCCCTAAAGGCATCCCGCTCCAGGAGCGGCGTTCAGCGGATCTCGAAGCCCAGGCTGGCGAGGGCCGCGCGCATTCTTTCCCGGCCGTTCATGGACTTGATGGGGCCGAGCCGGTTCAGCACCCGCTGCGTCCAGGTCGTTGCCTGCATCTCGTGGCGGCGCGAGAATTTGTCGAGCTCGACGTCGTAGGCGGCGCGCTTCTCGATCTCGCCGGCGGCATCGTAGCGGTCGTGGTGGATGACGGCGGCCTGCGGCAGGCGCGGCTTGACCTCGCCCGCGGCCTTTTCGGTCGCATAGCCGACGCACAGCCCGAACACCACGAAGGCCTGCGGCGGCAGGCCGAGCAGGCTCGCGACGCGCACCGGGTCGTTGCGCATGGCACCGATATAGACGGTCTGCAGGCCGAGCGATTCGGCGGCGACCACGGCGTTCTGCGCCGCCAGCGCCACATCGATGCAGGCGACCACGAAGGTCTCGAGCCACGGCATCGCCTCGAACTCGGCGTTCTCGGCTTGCGCGATGCGCCGATGGCGGGCCATGTCGGCCACCCAACAGATGTAGAGAGGGCACTGCTCGATATGCTTCTGGTTGCCGGCGATCTCGGCCAGGACCTTCCTCTTTGCCGGATCGCTGATCGCGATCGCCGACCACCATTGCATGTTGGAGCTGGTGGCCGCCGACTGGGCTGCAGCGATCAGCGTCTCGAGCGTGCCCGGCGGCACGGGATCGGGCTTGTAGCCGCGCACCGAACGATGATCGAGCAGCAGCGCGATCGTCTCGTTCCACGGTCCGACCGGCGGCACCGCGGCGCCATAGCGGCGGGCGAGCGAGGGCTCCTTGTCCAAGAGCTTGGGCGCTAGCGAGTCCATGCGGGGAACCCTTGCGGTTTGCGGCGGGTGATGGCGGTGACCAGCGCCAGCAGGATGAACACGACGACGATGGCGTAGATCATGCGCGGCTGGCCGTGATCCATCAGCCAGGCATAGGTGAGCGGCGCCACCATGCCGCCCAGGTTGAAGCCGGTGGTAACGAAGCCGAACACTTTGCCGAAGGATCCTGGTGGCGTGACCGCCCGCACCATCATGTCGCGCGACGGCTGGATCATGCCGTTCAAGAGGCCGCCCGCCGACATCAGGGTGATCAGGGCGGCGCCCGGCATGTCGACCCAACCCATCAGGATTGCCATGGTCGAGGTGAAGGCAAAGCCCACCGCGGCGACTCGCTCGTGGTGCGGCGTGCGGTCGGCGATGAAGCCGCCCACCAACACTCCGAGCGCGCTCATCAGCAGGAATCCCGACAGGCCGATATTGGCCACCGAGGCCGGCGTGCCGTGGATCGCGCCCAGCGACACGACGGCATAGGTCTGGATGCCGCCGTTGGCCATGGCGAGGCAGAAGAAGAACAGGAGGTTGCGCAGGATGGGGGCGCTCAGCAGCAGGTCCAATCCGACCTTGGCATCGTGCGGCGCGGAGTAAGCGCGGCGCGAGGCTCGGGGCAACACGCTGCCCGCCACGATCATCAGCAGGGCCGCGGCATAGGTGATCCCGGCGACGGCGAGGAAAGCGCCATGCCAGCCCCACAGGCCGGCGCTGGCGATGACCACGGCGGGTGTCACACCGCTGCCCGCGTAGCCGGCGAAGGTGTGGATCGAGAACGCCTTGCCCATGCGCCTGGCGTTAACCGTGGCGGCCAGGATCGCGTAGTCGCAGGGGTGATAGACCGTGTTGGCGATGCCGAGCAGGACGTAGCCCAGGATGAAGAACCAGTAGCCCGGCAACAGCGCCGCGAGCACGATGGCCGTGCCGCTCATCAGCAGGCCCGCCGTCAACATGATCCTGGGTCCGACGCGGTCGACCAGGAAGCCGGCCGGCGTCTGCAGCAGCGCCGAGGCGACGTTGTAGACCGTGATCGCGAGCGCGATGGAGGTGTAGTCGACGCCGAAGGCCTCCTTCACCAGGGCGAAGATCGGCGGCAGCAGCATGAAGTGCATGTGGCTGGTGAAGTGCGCCGCCGAGATCAGGGTGATTACCTTGGCGTCGCGTCCGACGCCCGGGCTGGCTGGCAGGCCGATCGGTTCACTCGTCGACGACATCGACCTGCAGCGTTCCGATGCCAGAGATCTCGACTTCCAGCTTGTCGCCCGCCTTCATCCAGAGTGGCGGCTTGCGGCCGAGTCCGACGCCGTCCGGCGTGCCGGTGGCGATGACGTCGCCCGGCTCCAGCCAGGTCACGGTCGACAGATATTCGATGATGGTGGCGACGTCGAAGATCATGTGGTCGGTGGTGTCGTGCTGCACCACCTTGCCGTTCAGCCGCGTCATCAGCTCGAGCGCCTGCGGGTCGGGAATGACGTCGGTGGTCACCATCCACGGACCGAGCGGCCCGGTGGCCGGGAAGTTCTTGCCGGCGGTGACCGAGTGTCTCTGGAAATCGCGCACGCTTGCATCGACGAAGCAGGTGTAGCCGGCGACGACCGAGAGCGCGCGGGCGCGCGGCACGTGCCGGCAGCGTTCGCCGATCACCACCGCGAGCTCGCCCTCGAAGTCGAAATTGGTCGAGGCGCTCGGTCGCACGATGTCGCCGCCGTGCGCCACCAGCGTGTTGTTGAGCCGCGAGAACACGCTCGGCACCTTGGGCAGCTCGCGGCCGACCTCGCCGGCATGGCTTGCGTAGTTGAGGCCGACGCACAGGATCTTGGTCGGATCGGGAATCACCGGCAGCAGTTCGACGTCCTTCAACTTGACGTCGGCGCTCTTGCCCTTCGCGGCGGCGGCGAGTTCAGGCAGCGCCTTGGCGGCGATCGCCTCGCGCAAGCCGGACCAGCGGCCGGCGAACCGCTTCGACAGATCGACGATGCCGCCCTCGGCCAACGCACCGAACCCGGCGGTATCCGCCTGGCGAAAACTGACCAACCGCATGGGGAGCGACCATGTCAAAAGTTCCGCTTCGCCGCCAGAGGCGACGTAGCAGGAGCGCGGTCATGTGATCTGCATGACCTTCTTCAGCCGCTCCACGGGATAGTTCTCGCCGATCGACAAGGCGCAGATGCGCGAGATGTGGGTGACGGGGAGACCGCTTTCCTTCTTCCAGGCATTGAACTGCGCCTGGGCCGCACGCAGGTCCTTCTTGGAGGTGCCGCTGCCGATCGGCACGCCGGAGTCCTTGAGGCAAAGCAGCACGTCGCCCGACAGCACGAAGGCATCCCAGCCGATGAAGCGCAGCAGGTATTGGCCGCTGAAGCCGCCCAGGCGCGAGCCGCGCTTGCCGAGCAGCTCCATCAGTCCCACCTGATCGTCGGCCGGCCAGTTGGCCAGGAACTTGCCGAAGCTGCCATGCTCCTGGGCGACCTCGCTCACGAACCTGGCATTGTCGCGCACCGACTTGATCTTCTGCGGGTTGCGCACGATGCGCTTGTCGGAGGCGAGCTTCTCCCAGAACTCGGCCGGCTGGAACAGGAGCCGCTTGGGATTGAATTCGAGAAACGCCTCCTCGAAGCCCGGCCATTTCTTGTCGATCACGTCCCATACGAAGCCGGCCGAAAAGACCCGTGCCGCCATTTCCGACAGCACGCGGTCGTCGGCGAGCTTGGCCAGCGCCTTGTTGTTGGGCTTCTTGGGCAGCAGGCTGGCCAGCACCTTGTCGCCGCCCTTGCGCCGGGCGGCCCGCTCGCGAATGCGTTTGAACGGCACCTTCGCCGCGATCTTCACCATTGGCGCTACTCCAGCCAGCCGTCGAAGAAGTCGAACGCGTTCGCCTTGAAGAGGCCGTGCGCGATCATCGAGAAATGGTCGCAGCCCGGGATCGTCGCCGCCTTGGCGCCGGCGATCTCGCTCGCCAGCCCCTGCGGCGGGCCGGCCATCTCGTCGCGCGCGCCGGCGATCACCAGGGTCGGCCGGCGGATCGCGCCGAGCGCCTCGCGCGTGATCGCCTCGCGCGGGCCCCGCGAGCAGGCCGCCAGTGCCAGGCGATCCTCGTTCTGCTCGTCGGCGAAGTGGCGGAAGCTTTTCAGCATGGGATCGACGATGCCGTCGGGCGATGCCGCCTCCATCGCCTTGGCCATGCCCTCGGGATCGCGCGACGGTTCAAAGATGCGGCCGCCGACGCCGGCCACGACCAGATGGTCGATGCGGCCGCCGTCCTCCATCGCCGCCATGAGCGCGATGTGCGCACCCATGGAGAATCCGAGGAGATGCGCGCGCTCGATGCCGGCGTGATCCATCAGTGCAAATACGTCGCCCACCATCTTTGCGCGGTCGTACTGGGCGGGGTCGTGCGGCTTGGCGCTCTCGCCATGGCCGCGACAGTCGAGCGCCAGCCCGCGCAGTCCTTTGCCGGCGACGGCGTCGTACCAACCCATGCGCTTCCAGTTCTCGTAGCGGTTCGACGAGAAGCCGTGCACCAGCACGATCGCCTTGCGCGCGTCGCTCGGACCGAATTCGTCATAGGCGAGTTGCAAGCCGTCGGATGTGAACTGGGCCATGCCGCATGCTAGAAGAATCGTTAGTGCGGAGGAAATGAAATGGCGGCCAAGATCGGCACCACGATTGCCGAGTCCCAGCCATTCTGGCCCGAGACGCCCAAAAGGCTGAAAGGCGCGCCCAACATTCTGGTCGTGCTGTTCGACGATGTCGGCTTCTCGGATTTCGGCTGCTACGGCTCGCCGATCGCCACGCCCACGATCGACGCGATCGCCGGCCGTGGCTTGCGCTACACCGGCTTCCACACCACGGCGATGTGCTCGACCACGCGGGCGGCGTTGTTGACCGGCCGCAACCACCATTCGGTGGGCGTCGGTTGTCTCGCCAACTTCGATTCAGGCTATCCGGGCTATCGCGGCAAGATCACGCGCGAGGCCGGCACCTTGGCCGAGATGCTGCGCCCGCATGGCTATCGCAACTACATGCTGGGCAAGTGGCACGTGACGCCGCTCACCGAGTCCGGCGCCACCGGGCCGTTCGACGGGTGGCCGCTCGGCCGCGGCTTCGACCGCTTCTACGGCTTCCTCGACGCCGAGACCGATCAGTACGCGCCCGAACTGGTGCGCGACAACACACCGGTCGATCCGCCTGGCAATTTCGCCACCGGCTATCACCTCACGGCCGATCTCGTGGACCAGGCGATCCGCTACCTCGCCGACCACGTCGCCGACAATGCCGAACTGCCTTGGCTCGCCTGGCTCGCGCTGGGCGCCTGCCATGCGCCGCACCAGGCGCCGTTCGACCTGATCCGCAAGTACGATGCGCTGTTCGCCGAGGGCTGGGACGTCGAGCGCGATCGGCGGCTGGCCCGCCAGAAGGCGGCGGGCATTGTCCCTGCGGACACGCGCCTGCCGCCGCGCAACGATCACGTGCGCGCATGGGCCGAGGTGCCGGACGGCGAGCGGCGCCTGTTCACGCGCCTGCAGGCGGCCTACGCCGCCATGCTGGAACACGCCGACCAGCATCTCGCCCGGCTGGTGAAGTTCCTGGAAGACGCCGGCCAACTCGACGACATCATGATCATCGTCATGTCGGACAATGGCGCCAGCCAGGAGGGCGGCCCGTTCGGCATGGTCAATGCCATGGGCCCCTACAATCTGCGCCGCGAGCCGATCGACGAGAAGATCGCGCGCATCGACGATATCGGCGGGCCCGACACGCACTCGAACTTCCCGCTCGGCTGGGCGATGGCGGCCAACACGCCGCTCCGGCGCTACAAGCAGAACACCCATGGCGGCGGCATTCGCGATCCGCTGGTGATCTCCTGGCCGAAGGGCCTGCCGGCGCGCGGCGAACTCAGACACCAGTTCTGCCACGCCTGCGATCTCGTGCCGACCCTGTTCGATGTCGTCGGCATCGAACCGCCGAAAGCCATCGACGGCGTGTCGCAAATGCCGATCGAGGGCATGAGCTTCGCGCCGAGCCTCAGGGACGCCAATGTGCCGGCGAAGAAGGCGCCGCAATATTTCGAGATGTTCGGCCACCGTGGCCTGTGGCGCGACGGCTGGAAGGCGGTCGCCTTCCATCCGCCGGGCAGTCCCTTCGAACAGGACCAGTGGGAACTGTTCCACCTCGATCGCGACTTCAGCGAGACCGACGATCTCGCCCAAAAGGAACCGGCGCGGCTCAAGGCGATGGTCGACGAATGGTGGAAAGAGGCGAGGGCGCACAAGGTGCTGCCGCTCGACGACCGCTTTCAGCATCGCTTTGGCGACAACGCCAAGCGATTCCATGGCCCGCGCAAGAAGTTCGTTTTCCATGCCGGCATGGGACACGTGCCGACCAACGTGGCGCCTGACGTCAGGAACCGCAGCTACACCATCGAAGCCGAGGCACGGATCGACGGCGCAACCACCGAGGGCGTGCTGATCGCGCACGGCGACATGACCTGCGGCTACTCGCTCTACATCAAGGACAATCGCCTGACCTACGACATGAACGTGGGTGGCGTGCACCACATCGCCGTCTCCGACCGGCCGGTGCCGGCGGGCGTCAGGCGATTGGCAGTGCGCATGCGGCGCAAGGAGGGCAGCAACGCCGTGACCCTGCTGATCGACGGTCAACCGGCGGGCGGCTTCGAAACCAGCATCGGTTTCGTGAGCTTCGTCTCTTGGTCGGGCCTCGATATCGGCCGCGACCGTTCGAGTCCGGTGTCGCACTACGAAGCGCCGTTCGCCTTCACCAGCAAGCTGCGCAAGGTCACCGTGCTGATGGACGACGACCAGGCGCTCGACGAGAAGACGGCGGCGGAAGCGGCGGTCGCCAGCGAATGACAGCGGCGGACCGTCTGGGACGGAGGGCGTGATGTCTGACGATCTTTGCAAGCTGACGGCGGTCGAGGCGGTGGCGCGCCTCAAGAACAAGGAGATCACGCCGCTCGATCTCGTCGAAGCCTCGGCCAGGCGCATGGCAGCCGTCGAGCCCGCGGTCAATGCCATGCCTACCCTCTGCCTCGACCGCGCGCGCGAGCACGCCAAGCGGATCATGTCGGGTATCGCCTGCGAAGCCTCCGGCGAAGCCGGCTGGCTGGCCGGCCTCCCGGTGTCGATCAAGGACCTGACCGATGTTGCCGGCGTGCGCACAACTTATGGCTCGCCGATCTTCGCCAATCACGTGCCGGCGAAGTCGCATCCGCTCGTCGAGCGCATCGAGCGCAAGGGCGGCATCGTCATGGGCAAGTCGAACACGCCGGAATTCGGCGCCGGCGGCAGCACCTTCAACGAAGTGTTTGGCCGCACGCGCAATCCCTGGAACACCTCGCTCACCTGCGGCGGCTCGACCGGCGGCGGCGCGGTGTCGCTGGCGACCGGCGAGGTCTGGCTGGCGCATGGCTCGGATCATGGCGGCTCGCTGCGGCGGCCCGGCACTTATTGCTCGGTCGTCGGCCTCCGGCCATCGCCGGGTCGCGTGACACGCGGCACCTCGAACAATCTCTGGTCGCCGCAGTCGGTGCAGGGCCCGATGGCGCGCACTGTGGCCGATCTGGCGCTGTTCCTCGACAGCATGACGGGCTTCTGCCCCCACGATCCGATGACCTTCGACGCGCCGGCACAATCCTTCAGCACGGCGGTGGCCGAGCCCGTGGCACCGAGGCGCGTCGCGGTCAGCCTGGATTTCAACGGCGCCTTCCGGCTCGACAGCGAAGTGCGCGCGATCTGCAGCAAGGCGGCACGACGCTTCGAGGAGCTTGGCTCAGTCGTCGAGGAAGCGTCGCCCGATTTCGGGCCGGTCGACGAGGTGTTCATGGCGTTGCGCAGCCAGCAGTTCGTGGTCGACCGCGAGCTGCAGCTCAAGGAGCACCGCGACAAGATCAAGCCCGACATCATCTGGAACACCGAGCTTGGCCTGAAGCAGACGACCAGCGAGCTTGCCCGGGCCGAGCGGGAGCGCGCGGCACTGTTCCGGCGCATGGTCGAGTTCTTCGAGAAATACGATCTCCTGGTGACTCCGGGCGCTCCTACGGCAGCGTTCGACGTCATGCTGCGCGCGCCCGCGACGATCGCCGGCAAGCCGCTGGAGAACTACATGGCGGGCTCGACGCTCAATTCGGCGATCACCGTCACCGGCAGCCCGGCGATCGCGGTGCCCTGCGGCTTCGACCAGTACGGCCGGCCGGTGGGCCTGCAGCTGGTCGGCAAGCCGCGCGGCGAGGCGGCGCTGCTGCAGGCCGCGTCGCTCTACGAAAGTCTGACCGGTCTCGCGAAGCTCCTGCCCATCGACCCCAAGCCGGGAACCGTGCCACCCTCTGCGTCGTAGGTGTGGAGGAAACATGAAGGCCTCGCTGTTCTACTTGCCGACCATCGGCAGCCGCGCCGAGATCGAGGCTGGCATGGCCGGCATGAAGCCGGGCCTCTATCAACGCATGCTGGGCGAGCTCACCGAGCAGATCAAACTCGGTGACCAGCTCGGCTACGATTCGGTGAGCTTCACCGAGCATCACTTCCACATCGAGGGCTTCGAGCTTTCCAACAACCCGGTGCTGCTCGACCTCTACTTCGCGATGCAGACCAAGCACATCCGTGTCGGACAGCTCGGCATCGTGCTGCCGGCGGCCAATCCGATCCGCGTCGCCGAGGACATCGCCATGCTCGACCACATGACCGGCGGGCGGGCCAATGCGGGTTTCGCCCGCGGCTACCAGCGGCGCTGGGTCGACGTCATGGCGCAGCAGACGCACGGCATCCACGGCGCGCTTCCCAATCAGCATGACGAGATCGACGAGGCCAACCGGCAGGCCTTCGAGGAGAATTTCCGCATCGTCAAGAAATGCTGGACCGAGGAGATGCTGACCTTCGACGGCAAGTTCTGGAAGGTGCCGGCCGGCCCGACGCCGTGGACGCTCGACACCACGGCGAAGTGGGGCAAGGGCGTCAAGGACGGCATCCTCACCTCGGTCGGCGTGGTGCCCAAGCCCTTGCAGAAGCCGCACCCGCCGCTCTTCCAGCCCTTTGCCAGCTCGGAGAACACCGTGCGCTTCTGCGCCAGGGAGGGCGTGACGCCGATCCTGCCGCCCATGCTCCCGGTCTACGAGGAGAAGCTCTACAGCGTGTATTCCGAGGTGTCGGGCAAGCCCAAGGGGCAGGGCGTCGGCGTGCTGCGCGACGTCATCATCTGCGACAGTGACGAGGAGGCTCGCGCGCTGTGGCGCGATTCCGGCCAGTTCTCTGGCCGCGCCTGGTTCGAGCCGTTCGGCTTCCGCCGCGGCATGCAGGATCCCAAGACCGGCGGATTCCCGACCTCGGAAGAGGTGATCGCCATGGGCTACGCCTATGTCGGCACGGTCGATACGGTGCTGCGCGCCATGGAAACCCAGCAAAAGCGCCAGCCGGTCGACTGGGTCTTTTGCTACACTTACAACAGCCTGGTCCCGCACCCGGTACTGATGAAGTCGATCGAGACATTCTGGACCAAGGTGATGCCGCGCTTCCGTTAGGCTTCGGAGGGTCATCATGGGCATGTTGAGCGATCAGGAACTCGAGCAGCTCGTTCCCGCCTGGCAGGCGAGCGCGCCGACGCCGATTCCAACCCAGCTCGTATCGAGCGACGAATACCTGCCGATCCCGCAGACCGAGCGGCAGAAAGAGGTCGAGGCGCGGCTGAACGCGTTGGGTGACGAATACGGCCGGCGCAACGGCCTGTCGCGCCGGCGCTTCTTCCAGACCGCGGCCGGCATGACGGCGGCCTTTGCCGCCATGAACGAGGTCTACGGTTCGCTGTTCGGCGTCTCGCCGGCGGAAGCCAAGAGCGTCGACCTCGCCCAGGCGCGCGCCGATGGCCTGAAGGACCAGTTCATCATGGACGTGCATACGCACTTCCTGCGCGACGACACGCGGCTGGTGGGATTTGCCCGCATGCGCGAGGCGGTCGGCAAGGCCGGCTGGAATCCGGAGCTGGTCGGCAAGCCGCAGACCGTCGAGGACCTCAAGTACCCGAACTGGTTCAAGGAGATCTATCTCGACAGCGACACCAAGGTGGCGCTGATCTCGGGCGCGCCCTCCGAGATTCCGCAGGACTGGTTCCTGACCAACGACATGATGCGCGACGCGCGGACCAAGCTCAACCAGTGGGCAGGCTCGCGCCGGCTCCTCAGTCACGCCATCTTCGCGCCGGGCTATCCGGGCTGGATGGACGACGTCTACCGCGCCCTTGCCGAAGACAAGCCCGATTCATGGAAGGGCTACCCGGTGGGCGACAACACCCACAAGGAACTCAGCAAGCATCCCTGGCGCATGGACGACGAGAAGCTCGTCTATCCCTTCTACGAGAAGATCGTGAAGGCGGGCCACGACGTCGTCTGCGTGCACAAGGGCCTCTTCGCACCGTCGGTCGCGAAGCAGTTTCCCAACCTCACGTCCTACGCAGCAGTCGACGACGTCGGCAAAGCCGCCAAGGACTGGCCCAACATCCGCTTCGTGGTCTACCACTCGGCCTATCGCTGGGTCGGTGGCAAGCCCGAGGACGCCTGGGCGCAGTTCGAGAAGACCGGTCGGCTGGAATGGACCAGCGACCTCGCCGACATTCCGGCGAAGTACGGCGTCAGCAATGTCTATGGCGATCTCGGCCAGCTCTTCGCCATGACTGCCGTCGTCGAGCCGCGGCTTTGCGCGGCGCTGATGGGCATCCTGATCAAGGGTCTGGGCGCCGACCACGTCGTCTGGGGCACCGACGCGCTGTGGACCGGCTCGCCTCAGTGGCAGATCGAAGCCTTGCGCCGGCTCGAGATCCCGCAGGACATGCGCAAGAAATATGGCTTTGCCGAACTCGGCCCGGCCGACGGCCCGGTCAAGCAGGCGGTTCTCGGCGGCAATTCGGCGCGCATGTACAAGTACGAGGTCAAGAAGGCCGCTTGGCGCGATGACCGCTTCGCCGCGGTCAAGCGCGACTACGAGCGCACCGGCCGCGATCCCTCGAATTTGCGCTACGGCTGGGTGGCGCCGGGCTAAGGCCACCTCCCCCGCAAGACATGGGAGGAGAAGCTGGTGTAAACCCCTCCCATGCGGCTCATGCACCCCGATATGCGGCCGGCGAGTGCACCGATCCGCATTCGCTTCGACGGCATCGAAATCGAGGCGATCCCGGGCGAGACCATCGCCGCGGCGCTGGCCGCCGCCGACATCGTGGCCGTGCGCAAGACCCGCGCCGGCGCGCCGCGTGGGCCGTTCTGCGGCATGGGCGTCTGCTTCGACTGCCTTGTTACCGTCGATGGCCGGCCCAACCAGCGCGCCTGTCTCACCGCCGTTGCGCCTGGCATGGAAATACGCTCGGCGCCGTCGGCGACCCCGGCGCCACCCGCACCGGCGGCGCCGACCGAGGAAATCGCCTGCGATGCGCTGGTGGTCGGAGCCGGACCGGCAGGTCTCGCGGCGGCGCTCGGACTGGCCCGCGCCGGCGCGCGCGTCATCGTTGCCGACGAGCGGCCGCATCCCGGCGGGCAATATTTCAAGCCCCTTGCCGACTCGCATGCCGTCGATCCGGTCCATCTCGACAGCCAGTTCCGGGCCGGCGCGGAGCTCAGGGCGGCAGTCGAACGGGCCGGCGCGACGCTCCTCAGCGGGGCCACGGTGTGGGCGGCCTTCTCGCCGCACGAAGTCGCTGCGGTTGTCACCGACCAGTCCGGGCATAGCCGCTCGGTGGTGTTTCAGCCCAGGCGCCTGGTGCTGGCGACCGGCGCCTACGAGCAGCCGCTTCCGGTACCGGGCTGGACCCTGCCGGGCGTCATGACCGTCGGTGGCCTGCAGACGCTGGCGCGTTCCTACCGCGTGGCGCCGGGCCAGCGGATCGTCATTGCCGGCAACGGGCCGCTCAGCCTGCAGACGGCGCTCGAGTTGCGCGAAGGCGGCGCCAACGTGGTGGCGGTGCTGGAGTCGGCGGCGCGCCCCGGTCCAGGCCGGTTGCGCGCTCTCGCCGCCGCGACCTTGGCCGATCCATGGCTGATGCTGCAGGGCTCGGCCCTTGCCGCCCGTCTGCACGACGTCCTGCACTGGCGGCGGCGCGTGACGCGGGTGCTGGGCGAAGATCGCGTGCGCGCTGTCGAAGCCGCCGATTTCCATATCGAGGCCGACATCCTGGCACTGGGCTACGGCTTTGCCGCGTCGTCCGAGCTGGCGCGCGCGCTGGGTTGCGCCCATCGCTTCGTCGCCCGCGGCATCGGCTCGATGGAGACGGTGACCGATGGGGTTGGCCGCACCAGCATCCCGCAGGTCTTCGCCATCGGCGACGGCGCCCGCTTTGGTGGCGCGCAAATCGCCCTGGCGCAAGGCGCGCTCGCGGCGGCAGCGATCGCCCGCGATCTCGGCTTTCCGGCGGCCGACACGCGCGCCGAGGCGAGGTCGCTGGAGCGCGCAAGCCGCTTCCAGGACGCGCTATGGCGGCTCTTCGAGGCGGCACCCATGCCGGCGCAGCTGATTGATGCCAGCACGGTCGTGTGCCGTTGCGAGGAGGTGAAGGCCGATGACCTGCGCGAGTTCGTGAAGGCGGGCTACGATACGCCGGCGGCGCTGAAGCGGCTGACCCGCGTCGGCATGGGCCGCTGCCAGGGCCGCTACTGCGCGGCCACCGTGGCGCGCCTTTGCTCAAGCAATGTCGGCGAATTCGATCTCTTCGCGCCGCGGCCGCCGGCCAAGCCGGTGCCGGTTCATGCGCTCTCGGTCGAGCAGCCGGAATGGTCCGGCCATCGGGATTTCGTGCCGCCCGACATGGCGCGTACAAGACAAGGGGCACCGCAGCTCGTGGAGACCGTCGATACGATGGTAATCGGCGGCGGCATTGCCGGTTCCTGCCTCGCCTACTGGCTGGCGCGCGAGGGCATCGAGACCCTGGTGATCGAGCGTGACGACGTGAACCTGCAGGCCTCCGGCGCCAACGCCGGCAGCCTGCACGTCCAGCTGCTGTCGTACGATTTCGGCCACAACGCGCCGCCCGGCGGCACCCGTGCCGCCACCGCCCTGCCGCTTGGCCCGGCGTCGATCGCGCTGTGGCACGAAATCGCGCACGACACCGGCGAGGATCTCGAGATCAAGGCTTGCGGCGGGCTGATGCTGGCGGAGAACGAGCGCGACGTGTCGTTCCTCAAGGACAAGATCGCGCTGGAACGCAGCCACGGCATCGAGGCCGAGCTGCTGGGCGCCAACGAACTGCGCACGCTCGAGCCCGCGGTCGGCGAAGTCGCCATCGCCGCCGAATGGTGCCCGGGTGAAGGCAAGATGAACCCCCTGCGCGGCACCTATGCCGTGGTCAGCCGCGCCAAGGCGCTGGGGGCGCGTTTTTGGCGCGGCTGCGACGCGCAGGCGATAGAGCGGGCCGGCGCGGGCTGGCGGGTCCTCACCAGCCGTGGCGAAATCCGCTGCCGGCGCATCGTCAATGCGGCCGGTCCCTGGGCGGCCGAGGTGGCGTCGCTCGCCGGCGTGAAGATCCCGGTGCGCGGCGCACCGCTGCAGATGATCGTGACCGAACCGGCCCAGCCCACACTCTCGCGCGTGATCGCCCATGCCGCGCGACATCTCACGCTCAAGCAGGCCGCGTCGGGCGCCTTTCTGATCGGCGGCGGGTGGACCGCGGGACTCGATCGCAGCCAGAAGCTGTCGCGGGCGCTTCGGCCGAGCGTTGAAGGCAATCTCTGGGTGGCCAGTCGCGTCGTGCCGGCTCTCGCTCATCTGCACGCCGTGCGGATCTGGGCCGGCATGAACGTCAATATCGATCGCGCGCCGATCCTGGGCGAAGTGCCGGGCCTGCCCGGCTTCTACAACTGCGTGAGCTCCAACGGCTATACGCTGGCACCCGTGCTGTCGCGGCTCACCGCCGAACTGCTGGCCGGCCGCTCGACCAGCCTGCCGATCGAGCCGTACCTGGTGACGCGGTTTGGATAGCCCGCCGCGGCTTGCGCCCAGCTAGACCGCTGGCCGGGGCCGGTCCACACTCTTTGCAACCAAGAGGGGACCACGATGACTTGCCGGCTTGGCGTCTTTGCTACTCTGCTCGTCGCGACGATCAGCACGTTCGCCTACGCACAATCGACCATCAAGCCCGCCGTCGTCTATGCCAATGGCGGCAAGTTCGACAAATCCTTCAACGAAGGCGTGAGCAACGGCGTCGAGAAGTTCAAAGCCGAGACCAAGATCGCCGTCGCCGACTTCGAGCCGGTCAACGAGACGCAGTTCGAGCAGGCTGAGCGGCGCTTCGCCCAGCGCGGCCAGGATCCGATCATTGCCGTCGGCTTCTCGCAGGCCGAAGCACTGCAGAAGGTCGCCAAGGAATATCCCAAGACCCGCTTCACCATCATCGACAGCGTCGTCGCCCTGCCCAACGTGCAGTCGGTCCTGTTCAAGGAGCAGGAGGGTTCGTTCCTGGTGGGCGTGCTGGCGGCGATGAAGACGCAGAGCGGCAAGATCGGCTTCGTGGGCGGCATGGACATTCCGCTGATCCGGCGCTTCGAGTGCGGCTACCGGCAGGGCATCCGCTACATCAATCCCAAGGCCGAGCTGATCGCCAACATGACGGGAACGACTCCGGCGGCGTGGAACGATCCGGGGCGCGGCGCCGAGCTTGCCAAGGGCCAGTTCGACCGCGGCGTCGACATCGTCTATGCGGCCGCCGGCAACACCGGCACGGGCGTGCTGCAGGCCGCCAAGGACCGGGGCAAGTACGCGATCGGCGTCGATTCCAACCAGAACTACATCCATCCCGGCACCGTCCTCACCTCGATGATCAAGCGCGTCGACCGCGCGGCCTACCAGAGCTTCAAGACGGCGCAGGCCGGAACCTGGAAGGCCGGCACACAGGTGCTGGGCCTGAAAGAGGGCGGCGTCGACTGGGCACTCGACAAGTACAACGAGAAGCTGGTGACGCCGGAAATGAAAGCCAAGGTCGAGGCCGCGAAGGCCGATATCATCGCCGGCAAGATCGCCGTCCACGACTACATGAGTGACAATTCCTGCCCGTGACCTCCGGAGCGATGATGGCCGCTCCGGCGATTGAGCTGCTCGGCATCGACAAGAGGTTCGGCAGCGTGCACGCCGTACGCGATGTCTCGCTTGCCGTCGAAAAAGGCGCGATCACAGGCATCATAGGCGAGAACGGCGCTGGCAAATCGACCCTGATGAGCATCCTCTACGGGCTCTATCACGCCGATGCGGGTGAGATCAGGGTCGATGGGCAGACCGTGCGCATCGAGAGCCCGCACGACGCCATCGCACTGGGCATCGGTATGGTCCACCAGCACTTCATGCTGGTCGATACCTTCACCGTGCTGGAAAACCTGGTGCTGGGGGCGGAAGGCGGTGTCCTGCTGGGCGCTGGCATGGCGGCGGCGCGCGCCGAGCTCGCGCGGCTCGGCCGCGAATATGGGCTGAGCGTCGATCCGGATGCGCGCATCTCCGAGCTTTCGGTCGGCGAGCATCAGCGGGTCGAGATCCTGAAGGTGCTGTTCCGCGGCGCGCGCACCCTGATCCTCGACGAGCCGAGCGCGGTGCTGACGCCGCAGGAGACCGACCAGCTGTTTCGCATCCTGCGCACGCTCAAGGAGCGCGGCGTGACGGTGGTGCTGATCACCCACAAGCTGCGCGAGATCATGGCAGTGACCGATCGCGTCCATGTCATGCGCCAGGGCGAGGTCGTGGCCGAGCGCCTAACCTCCGATACCAGCC
>JBPYDO010000057.1:0-4677 GCA_051985755.1 Reyranella sp.
CGCATCAGTCTCAGGGGCGCCCGCTTGGAGACCAGCTCGCCGAACAGCACGGCCGGCACGTCGGCCAGCAGCATGCCAGTGGTCGTGCCGGCGATGACCGCCAGGAGACTATTCTGGAAACGCGCCGCGAGCGCGATGGTGGCGATCTGCGTCTTGTCGCCGATCTCCACCAGGAAAAACGCGACGGCGGTGGCGACGAAGGCGCCGGCATTGTTCATCGCCCTCGGTTGATCGTCGGCCTTGTCGGGTACCAGGCACCACGCCGCCATGGCGAAGAAAGTAGCGGCCAGGATCCAGCGCATCACCGTCGGGCCGAGCCAGGTCGCCACCGCGGCGCCGACCCAGGCGGCCAGCGCATGGTTGGCGAGCGTCGCCACCAGGATGCCGAGGATGATCGGGACGGGTTTGCGGTAGCGCGCTGCCAGCAGGATCGCCAGCAGTTGCGTCTTGTCGCCGATCTCGCCGACCGCGACGATGCCCATCGACACCAGGAATGCTTGCATGAGGACAACTCAAGCCGGGACCGAGCGTCCCCAGAAGCGGCGAGGATTTAGCCCGGTGGGTAAGGGACGGCAAGCCGCCTCCCTGCTGCCCTACCCGGCGTGCTAGAGATTTATGCCATGGCGAAAAGCACCACAGCGACCAAGGCCAAGGCGCCGACCGCCAAGAGCGCGCCGGCGAAAACGGCGGCAGCCAAACCGGCGGCGGGCAAGCCCGCGGCCAGCGCGGGCGCGATCAGGCATCTCTACCTGGTCGACGGCTCGGGCTATCTGTTCCGCGCCTTCCATGCCCTGCCGCCGATGAACCGGCCGGACGGCACGCCGATCAATGCCGTCTACGGCTTCTGCCGCATGCTGGCGGCCGACCTTCTCGACAAGCCCGAGGTCGACCACGTCGCGGTGATCCTCGATGCCAGCGCAACGACCTTCCGCAACGAGATCTACGACAAGTACAAGGCCAACCGACCCGACCTGCCGGAGGACCTGATCCCGCAATTCCCGCTGATCCGCGAAGCCGCCAGGGCGTTCGGCCTGCCGGTCTGTGAACTCGAGGGCTATGAGGCCGACGACCTGATCGCGACGTACGCGCGGGTCGCGCTGGAGCAAGGCGGCACCTGCACCATCGTGTCGTCCGACAAGGACCTAATGCAGCTGATCCGGCCCGGCGTCGAGATGATGGACCCGATCAAGAAGACCAAGCTCGGGCCCCAGGCGGTGATGGAGAAGTTTGGCGTGATGCCCGACAAGGTGATCGACGTGCAGGCGCTGGCCGGCGATTCGACCGACAACGTGCCGGGCGCGCCCGGCATTGGCGTCAAGACGGCGGCGCAGCTGATCAACGAATACGGCAACCTCGAGACGCTCCTGGAACGCACGGCCGAGATCAAGCAGCCCAAACGGCGCGAGTCGCTCGAGCAGAACGCCGAGCTGATCCGCATCTCCAAGAAGCTGGTGACGCTCGACGACAAGGTGCCGGACCTCGTCGATCCCGCGACTTTCGCCAAGAAAAATCCCGATCCCAACGTGCTGCTGCCCTGGCTGGAGAAGCAGGGTTTTAGGACCCTGATCACCAAGTACAAAGGCGAGCTCGGCGCGGCGACCGATCCCGTGGCGTCCGGCGCCGCAGCGGACGGCGAGCAGGAGATCAGGTCGGTGGCCCCCGCGCCGCAGCTCCCGATCGCGCCGATGCGGCCCAAGGACAACCGCCCCTTCACCGCCGCCGACTACGAGCTCATTCGCGACGAGACGGCGCTCGACGAGTGGATCGCCGAGTCCACCAAGGCGGGTGTCGTGGCCTTCAACTGCGCGACCGTGGCGCCGGGGTCCAGGAGCGGCGGCCTAGTCGGCCTGTCGTTGGCGCTGCTCGGGGGCCCGTGGGGCAACGTCAATTCCAGCCGACGGCGCGCGGCCTACCTGCCGCTTGGCCATCGCACGCAAGGCGGCGCCGCACAGGGCGCGCTCGATCTGGGCGGCGAGGCGTCAGGCGGTGAGGGCAAGCTCCTGCCGGACCAGATCGCGCTCAAGAAGGCGGTCGAGAAGCTCAAGCCCCTGCTGGAAGATCCGGGGGTGCTGAAGGTCGGCCAGGACATCAAGGACGAAGTCGGCCTCCTGCGCCGCCACGGCATCGAGATCGGGCCGGTCGACGACACCATGGTGCTCTCCTTCGTGCTCGATGGCGGCAAGCACAGCCATGACGTTGCTGACCTTGCCGAGCGCTACCTCGAGCGCGAGACCATGAAATTCTCGGACGTGGCCGGCTCGGGGGCAAAGCAAGTGGGCTTCGACCGCGTGCCGATCGAGAGGGCGCGCGACTATGCCGCCGAGGAGGCCGACGCCATCCTGCAGCTCTGGACGCGCTTCAAGGCGCGGCTCGCCGCCGAGCACATGGTCGGGATGTACGAGACCATTGAGCGGCCGCTCATTCCGGTGCTGCTCGACATGGAAACCGCCGGCATCAAGGTCGACGCGCCCCAGCTCAACAGGCTGTCGACCGACTTCGAGAAGCGGCTGGGCGAGCTCGAACGCGACATCCACAAGATCGCCGGCCGCGAGTTCAACGTGGGCTCGCCCAAGCAGCTGGGCGAGATCCTGTTCGACGAGCAGAAGCTGCCGGGCGGGCGGCGCAGCAAGACCGGCGCCTGGTCGACCGACGCGCAGATCCTGGAGGAGCTCGCCGCACAGGGCCATCCGCTGCCGGTCAAGATCCTCGAGCATCGCCAGATCGCCAAGCTCAAGGGCACCTACACCGACGCCCTGGTGCGCGAGCTCGACGCCAGGACCGGCCGCATCCACACCTCGTACCAGATGACCGGCGCCGCCACCGGGCGGCTCGCCTCGACCGATCCCAACCTGCAGAACATCCCGGTGCGCACCGAGGAAGGCCGCAAGATCCGCCAGGCCTTCATCGCCGAGAAGGGATCCAAGCTGGTGAGCGCCGACTATTCGCAGATCGAACTGCGCCTGCTCGCGCATGTCGCCGACATCAAGTCGCTCAAGGACGCCTTTGCGCGCGGCGACGACATCCATGCCATCACCGCCTCGGAGATGTTCGGCGTGCCGGTCAAGGGCATGGACCCGCTGGTGCGACGGCGCGCCAAGGCGATCAACTTCGGCATCATCTACGGCATCTCGCCGTTTGGGCTCGCCAACCAGCTCGGCATCGGCCAGCCCGAGGCGCGCGACTACATCGCCAAGTACTTCCAGCGCTATCCCGGCATCCGCGACTACATGGAGGCGACCAAGGCCTACGCCCACAAGCACGGCTACGTGACGACGCCGTTCGGCCGCAAGATCCACCTGAAATACATCAACGAGAAGAACCAGGGCCTGCGCGCCTTCTCCGAGCGCGCCTCGATCAACGCGCCATTGCAGGGCGGCGCCGCCGACATCATCAAGCGGGCGATGATCCGGCTGCCGCCCGCGCTCAAGGCCGCCCATCTCAAGGGCCGCATGCTGCTGCAGGTGCATGACGAGCTCCTGTTCGAAGTGCCCGAGGCCGAGATCGACAAGACCAAGGACGTCGCGCGCAAGGTCATGGAAAGCGCCGCCAAGCTTTC
Source organism: Reyranella sp. (assembly GCA_051985755.1). Lineage (GTDB taxonomy): Bacteria > Pseudomonadota > Alphaproteobacteria > Reyranellales > Reyranellaceae > Reyranella. Next base: position 3,557 of record JBPYDO010000057.1, read on the forward strand.
GGTGCCGCTGGTCGTCGACACCGGCGTCGGCGACAACTGGGCGGCGGCGCATTGACACGGTCGAAGACCGTGTCATCCCGAGCGCAGCGAGGGATCTTTGGGGCTGCATGAAGGATCCCTCGCTTCGCTCGGGATGACACCTTTCGCTAAGCTTTGGCCGTGTGTTGCGGCGGGCTTGCTCGTTGCAAGCGCGGCGTTTGCCCAGGCCGATACCTGGCGCGAGCGGGCTGTCGTGCCGACGGGCGGCGGGCTCTGGGGCTCGAACGTCGCGATCGAGAACAGGCCCTGCTGCGAGCCGACGGGACGCGCGAGCGAGCAGGAGGCGCCGGCGCTGGCGGCTCTCGCCGGGCGCGCCAGCCGGCAGGGGCGCACCTTGCGGCTCCGCCTCGATGGCGGACGGACGCTCCGGTTCATCGACTGCGAGGATGCCGACTCCTGCGATGTCGAGTATGTGCGCGTGCATCGGCTGGTCGGCTGGTGGCCGGCCAGCGGCTACTATGTCGTGGGCGTCAGCGGCTATACCGACCAGATGGCCTATCTCGTGCGTGCGCGGGACGGATTGATAGTGCGCACCTTGGCGCCGCCGGTGCTTTCGCCGGACGAACGGCATGCCATCGCCACTGACCTTCTGATCATGCGCGGGCCGGGCAACACGGAAGTGCTGGACATGACCGTCGATCCGCCGGCACCAGTGCCGTTCCGGAAATCAGCAACCTGTCCCGCGCTGCTGACGGCGGCCTCCCTGCCCCATTGGACCGGCGACAGCAGCGCGGCATTCAGCGATGCTGTGCTGCCGGCGGGCGCGTCCGAGCCGAAGAACGTGGTCCTGCGGCTCTCCGGCGGCGCCGCGGAATGGGTGTGCAAGTACTGAGAGGAGGCAAAGATGAAAATCTGGGGTCGTGCCAACTCGATCAACGTCATGAAGGTGCTGTGGTGCGCCGACGAGTGTGGGCTCAAGTACGAACGCGAGAATGTCGGCATGCAGTTCGGCGGCAACGACCAGAAATGGTACCTCGACATGAACCCCAACGGCGTCGTTCCGACCATCGATGACGGCGGGCGCATCGTCTGGGAGAGCAATTCCTGCGTGCGCTATCTCTCGGCCAGGTATGCCGCCGGCA
>JBPYDO010000058.1:0-16339 GCA_051985755.1 Reyranella sp.
AGTGTGGCGTGGCCTAGACGGCGATCACCACGCCGTCGTGGCCGGGATCGGCGCCACCGTCGAGGCCGTCGTCGTGGATGCGGATGGCGTGCACGGCCGCGAAGCCGAAGCCATAGGGGCTGCGCGCTACTGGATAGCCGAGCTGCATCAGTTCGCGCTCGACGCGGCCCTGGATGCGGTTTGAGACGTCGATCGTGTCGGAGGTGGCGGAGAAGCGCGGCGCGCTCACCGCCTCGACCATGGTCATGCCGAAATCGAGCGTGTTCAGGATGACGTGCAGCACGCCCATGGCGATCTGCGTGGCGCCGGGCGCACCGATGATCAGGTGCGGCTTGCCGTTCTTGAACAGGATCGAAGGCACGACCGAGGAAAAGCGCGCCTTGCCGGGGGCGATCGAGCCGGCGCGGCCGGGCCGCGGGTCGAACACGCCCATGCACCCGTTGTACATGAAGCCCAAACCCGGCGTGACCACGCCGGACGGCATGCCGAGCGAATGGGTCATGGCGAAGCAGTTGCCGTCCTTGTCGATCACCGAGATGTGGGTCGTGTCCTTTGAAACGGCGCCTGAGTTGAAGCGCGGCACCGGAGCCTTCACGCCCTGCTTGATCTCGTCGGCCATCGGCCTTGCATAGGCCTTAGAGATCAGTTCCTCGACGGGCACATTCACGAACCTGGGGTCGCCGACCCGAGCATCCTTGTCGATGGTCGCGCGCTTCATGGCCTCGCTGACGACGCGCAGGTGCTCGGTCGAGCCGTGCTCGAGCCGGCCGATCTCGAAGTGCTCGAGGATGTTCAGCATCTCGAGCAGCATGACGCCGCCGCCCGGCGGCTGGTTGGTCGAGACCTGGTAGTCGCGGTAGTCGCCCCACAGCGGCGCGTTGCGCGTGGTCTTCCAGGCCTTGAGATCCTCGATCGAGAGCAACGCCTCGTTCTGCTTCATGTCGTCGGCGATCGCGCGGGCGATCTCGCCCGAGTAGAAAGCATCGGCGCCCTGTTTGGCGATGGCGCGCAGCGTCTGGCCGTAGTCGCGATTGACGACGCTGTCGCCGACTCGCTTGGGGCTGCCGTCCGGCCGGCAGTAGAGCGCGCGCGCCGCCGACGTGAAGCCGGTGCGCTCGTGGTTGGGCGCGCGACCGAAGGCACCGTCGTCCGACCACCAGTAGTGGACGTGCGGCCGCACCGTCCAGCCGCTCTCCGCCCAATGGATGGCGGGCTCGACGAGGCGAGACCACGGCAGCTTGCCGTGCTCCTTGTGTGCCTCGTAGTACATCTTGAGATTGGCCGGGGCGCAGATCGACTTGTAGCCGATGTCGTTCACCCGGCCTTTCAGGATGAAGCCGTAGCCGTCGCGCGCCTCGCTCTCGATCAGGTTGGCCCACATGTCGGGCCGGGCGGCCAGCGGCGCCGGCGCGTGGGCGTCGATGTAGCCGTGAAACTTCTTGCCCGGCATGTAGATGCCGCAGCTGCCGAAGCCAGCGATGCCGCACATCAGGGGATCGACCACGCCCTGCACCAGCGCGCAGGCGATGCCGGCATCGACCGCGTTGCCGCCTTCGCGCAGCACGTCGGCTCCGGCTTCGGTTGGCTCAGGCTGCGGCGCCACGATCATCGCCTGCTTGCGGTAACGCATGGATTTGCTCCCGACCTGGACTCAATCCCAGCCGTTGCGCTTGCGCAACGCGGCCGACAGGGGCGCCTCAGCGAAGCCTTTGGCGGCGAGGCTGGGCAGCCATTCGGCCAGCGCCTGCAGGGTGGCTTCGTGCGGATGGCCGATCGCCACCGCATAGCCCTGGTGGCGCGCCACTTCCTCGGTCTGGGCGAGTTTGCGCCGCACCGCGGCGAGCGCCTCGTCGTCATCGAGGAAGACGTTGCGCGATACCGAAGGCACGCCCAGCTCCTGCGCCACCTTGTCACCGACGGTCTCGGTCGTGGTGCGTGAATCGAGGAACAGCAGGCCGCGCGCCTTGAGGAGGTGCAGCACGGTCTCCATGCCCGGCCGAAAGGCGGTGAAGCGGCTGCCCATGTGATTGTTGACGCCGACATAGCCGTCGAAGCTGTCGAGGGCCTGGGTGAGACGCTGGCGCAGTTCGCGATCGGACAGCGACACCAGGAGCGCATTGGGCCCGGGATCGGCGCGGCCATTGGGCTCCATCGGCATGTGAAGCAACAGTTCGTTGCCATGCGCGTGGGCTTGCCGTGCCTGTTCGCGCAAATCCTTGGCGTAGGGCAGGAAGGAAAGCGTGAGTGGACCGGGCAGTTCCCAGGCGCGCTTCGAGCGGGGCCGATCGAGGCCCACATCATCGATGACGATGGCAATCAGGGGCTTCGCTCCGAGCTCGCGAAACGGCACCGCATTTCGCCGCCAGGACGGCAGCTCGCCCGACTCCAGCGCCGCCAGCTGCTGGGTGGGCTTGGCGCGAGGCTTGTCCACTACGGTGCGAGGGGGGTGGGCTGGGTCGGATTCCTCGTATCGCGGCAGACCAGGAACGTCGTCGATGCTGGCGTACTTGGCGGCAGCCGCCGTGCCCTGCCCGCCCGCCGCGGCGTTCATCTCGGCGATCGTGTCCCTCGCCAGCTTGTCGCGGTCCTTGGAGTCGAGCCGGCCCGCCGCCCAGTAGCCGCCAAGCGCGCCAACCACGAACAGGAGCAGGACGCCTGCCGCAAAGCTCTGCCAACGGTGCCCCTCGATCCATCGCCCCAGTCCGCCCAGCCCAAGTGAGCCCAGTCGGGTGCGCAGCATGACGACGGTTCGCGCACTGCCGGACGCGCCCGTTCTTGGACTCTTTCTGTTCGTCTTCCTGCTTCTGTTCTTCTTCGACGCCATCTTAGTTAGTCGGAGCAACCCTATGTTTCGGCGTCACAATTTCGCCTTGGTTCAGACCTTGCGACAAAACATAGATTACATGCGACCGAGCGATTTCACCACGGTCAGGTCGGCTCCTCCGGCGCGGCCCGCCTGGCGCAGAAAACCCAGGCGCTCGGCCAAGGCCAGCATCTTCAGGTTTTCACGCAGCACATAGCCGACCACGCGCTTGATGCCGCGGCTCTGCGCATAATCGAGGACGCGCTGCAGGAGCAGTCGGCCATATCCCTTGCCTTGGAGGTCGGAGGCGACAGTCAGGGCGAACTCGGCCTGTTCGAAGCCTGGATCCGCCGCCAGGCGACCCACCCCAAGGATTTCGCCTGCGTCGGAGGAGAGCAACAGGAACGCCATTTCCCGGTCGTAGTCGATCTGGGTGAGCCGCGCGGCCATTTCATGGCTCATTTCGCGCAAGGGGCCGAAAAAGCGCAAGCGGGTGTCTTCCGCGCTCATGCGACGGGTGAACTTCAGGAGCGAGCCCTCGTCCTCGGGCCGGATCGGCCGCAGGTGCAGATGCTGACCGCGATGATCGATCTCGGTCGCAAGCTCCACCGGATAGGGCTTGATGGCAAAGCGGGCGGCTCTCTCCTGCCCGGCCGGCGCGCGCACCACGATGCGGGCATCGAGCGCGATCACGCCCTCGGCATCGACCAGCAGGGGATTGACGTCGAGCTCGGCGATTTCGTCGATATCGGCGATCAATTGGGACAAGTGGACCATGGCCTCACACACCTTGTCGCGCGCGGCCGGCGGCCGGTCGCGATAGCCGCGCAGCAGGCGATCGACGCGCGTGCGGCTGAGCGCCGCCTCTGCCAGCACCGGATCGAGCGGCGGCAGCGCCAATGCCTTGTCGTCGATCACTTCGGCAGCGACGCCGCCGTGGCCGACCATCAGAAGCGGCCCGAACACCGGATCCTCGGCGGCCCCGACGATCAGTTCGACGGCATGCGGTCGCTTGATCATCGGTTGCACGACAAAGCCGTCGATCTGCAGACCAGGCGCCGCATTGCACGCCTTGTCGTGGATGCCGTGCACCGCCTCGCGCACCGCCTCCTCCGATCCGAGGTCGAGGGCCACGCCGCCCACGTCGCTCTTGTGCGCGATCTCCCGCGACAGGATCTTGACCGCGACCGGAAAGCCGATGCGGCGCGCTGCAGCCACGGCCTGCTCGGCATCGTTTGCCACTGCCGTCTCGGTGGCCGGAATGTTGTAGGCGGCCAGCACCCGCTTGGCCTCCGGCTCGCTCAGCACCTGGCGCTTCGCGGCCAGCGCACCCTGCACGATCGAGCGCACGAGCGCCACGTCGGCCCCTAGTTCCGGGATTGAAGGCGGTGTCCTCTGCAGCGCGCGTTGGCCGCGACGGTAGTCGATGATGTGCATGAAGCCACGGATGGCGCGCAGCGGCGTGTCGTAGGCCGGGATGTTGGCCCCGCGCAGCACCTGGCGGCCGGCTTCGGCCGCCGGCCCCCCGATCCAGCAGCCGATCACCGGCGCGGTCCGGTGGCCTTCGGCATCGGCGATAGCGCGCGCCGCCGCCTCGGGCGTGGTGATCTGGGTGGGTACATTCATCGCCAGCACGCAGCCGACGCCGCGATCCCGAGCCAGGATGTCGAGAGCCGTCCGGTAGCGCGCGCCATCGGCATCGCCCAGGATGTCGACCGGATTGCCGTGCGACCAGGTGCGCGGCATGTGCTTGTCGAGCTCGGCGATGGTTTCTGATCCGAGCTCGGCCATTTCGCCGCCACCGTCGAGCAACAGGTCGACCGCAGTGACGCCCGCGCCGCCGCCGTTGGTCAGGATGGCGAGCTTCTCGTTGCGTGGCAGCAGGCCATGGCCAAGCGTTTCGGCAGCGTCGAACAGCTCGCCCAGCCCTTGCACCGAGACCAGCCCGGCGCGGGCGAAGGCGGCTTCATACACTGCAATCGATCCGGCCATGGCGCCGGTGTGGGAGGCCGCCGCTTGCGCGGCCGCAGCGTGGCGGCCGCCCTTGAGCACGATCACCGGCTTGAGCCGCGCAGCGCTGCGGGCCGCCGACATGAACTTTCGGGCTTGGGTGATGCCTTCGACGTAGATCAGCACGGCCCGGGCGTCGAAGTCGCGGGCCAGCATGTCGAGCACGTCGCCGACATCGACGTCGCTCATGTCGCCCATGGAAAAGAGATGGGAGAAGCCAAGGCCCTGCGCGGCGCCCCAGTCGGCTAGCCCGGCCAGGATCGCGCCCGACTGTGCGATCGCCGCCAGCTTGCCGGGCCGGAGACCGGAAGGACCGAAGCTGGCATTGAGGCCGATGGCGGGGACGGCATAACCGATGCAATTCGGGCCGACGACCCGCAGCAGATGAGGTTCGGCGGCTTTCAGGATCTGTTGCCGCCAGCGCGCGTTGACCTCGCCTCCCCCGGCGCCGGCTCCCGGTCCCGACGTGATGACGACGGCGACCTTGGTGCCGCATCGGCCAAGCTCGTCCAGCAGCCCTGGAACGCTCGCGGGCGGTGTCATGACAATGGCAAGATCGGCCGGTGCCGGCAGATCAGATAAGCTGCGGAAGACCTTGCGGCCCGCTATTTCACCGCCCTTGACGTTGACAAGATGGAGCTGCCCCCGGAAGCCCTCGCCCAGGAGATTGCGCGTCACGGCCGCCCCGACCGAACCGGCGCGGTTGCTGGCGCCGATCGCGACCACGGATTGAGGGGCCATCAGCTTGTCGAGATTGCGGATGGACATGGCTTCGTCCCATCGCCGACAATGGCCGCCAAGCCATGACAGCGATCCTTGCAGCAAACAAGCGCGACACGGCGCTGCGCCGCTTTCTGCGTACAATGTGGGCCGTCCTGACGCTCGCAGCCGCGGTTTCTGTGGCGCCCGCTTTTGCCCAGACCACGGCCTCGACCCCGTCGCGGACGGTCACCGAGAAGCCGCTCGAGGGCGCCCCGGCAGACTCGATCACCCATCACAAGTTCAAGGCGGGTGGCCGCGAAATGGCTTTTACCGTGACGGCTGGCACCCTGCCGCTCAAGGCCAATGGCCAGCGCAAAGCCGGGATCTTCTACGTCGCCTATATCCGTGACGGCGCGCCGCACGGCAGCCGCCCGATCAGCTTCGTTTTCAACGGCGGCCCGGGCTCCAGCTCGGCCTTTCTGCATCTCGGCGCCCTGGGACCGCGCGTCATCGACTATGGCCCGGATGGCCGGGTGCCGTCGCCGCCCGGTCATCTGATCGACAATCCCGACAACTGGCTCGACCTCAGCGACCTGGTCTTCCTCGATCCCGTTGGCACGGGCTACAGCCTCGCTGTCGACGACAAGGCCTACCGCAGCTACTGGGGCGTGCGCCAGGATCTCGAGGCCATTGCCGACGTGATCGAGCTCTACCTTACGCGCAACAACCGCGAGACCTCGCCGCTCTACCTCGTCGGCGAGAGCTATGGCGGGCTGCGCGCGGCGCGGCTGCCCGAGCTCCTGTCCTCCCGGCATGGTATCGGCGTCAGCGGCGCCTTCCTGATCTCGCCGGCCCTTGAGTTCGTGTTGAGGGGGCGCGACAGCCTGTTGCTGCTGCCCGACGTCATGATGCTGCCGAGCTATGCCGCGGTGGTGCTGGAGCGCGAGCACAAGCTCACGCCCGAGGCGCTGGCCGAGGTCGAGCATTTTGCGCTGGGGCCCTATCTCTCGGCGATTGCCAATCCGCGCGACGCCGCGGCAAACCAGGGCATCTACGCCAAGGTCGCAGGCTACATCGGCCTGCCCGAGCCGCTGGTCGCTGAGTACCTGGGTCGGGTGCCGTCCGATATCTTCGCCAAGGAATCCTTGCGACGCGACAAGCTCGTGATCAGCCACTACGACGGTTCGGCGACTGCGCCCGACCCTTATCCGGAATTCTCTTCAACCCGCGGCGATGTCGTCTATGACGGCCTGCGGACAGTTCTCACCAACAACATGGCCGACTATCTGACCCAGACCCTCGGCGTCCGTACCGAGCTCCCCTATCGCGTCACCAACAGCCGGGCTTCCCAGCAGTGGGATTGGTCGACCGGTCTTCCGGGCCATGAGGGCTATGTCGGGTCCGACGACCAGCTGCGCGAGACGCTCGCTACCAATCGTGCTTTCAAGGTCGTGATCGCGCAGGGCATGACTGACCTTGTGACGCCCTACCTTATGAGCCGCTTCCTGATCGATCACCTGCCGACGACGCTCAGCGACCGCGTGACCCTAAATCTCCATGCCGGCGGCCACATGATGTACATGCGCCCCGCCTCGCGCACGCAGCTGCATGGCGACGCCGCCAAGTTCTTCCCGACACCGCCGCTTTAGAAGCCTCAGCGCGGCTTGTAGTTCGTGTAGTCCACGGCGACGCGCACATGGACCTTGGTGCCGCCGATCGGCGCGTCCTCATCGGCGCGGATGTTCGCCGGGAACCAGAACTGATCGCCGATGTGCGCGCGGATCACCCGATAGCGCAGCGAGCCGAACGGGCCGCCGCCGACGCGGCCACAAATGCGAATGATGGCGTTCTCGCTTATTCGGACCCAGGTTCGGCCAGCGAACCTGGTCGGCGTGGCCTGGCCGTTGCGCGGCAGGATATCGAAGACCGCGGCATCGATGTTGCCGATCTGCTGGCGGCCGGAATAGACGATATCGCGGTCAGACAGCAGCGCCGGCGTCAAGGTGAACGCATCGCGCAGCGCTTCGACGTCGCGATCGCCGATCTGGGCGCGCGTCAGCGTGTTGGTTGGCCCGCTGATCATGGTTGCGCGGCGGTTGCCGGCGGTATCGTAGTCGATGTTGGCGACCTCATGGAATTCGCCGTCGACCGTGTCTCCCTGGACGGTCTGCACGTTGATCTCGAGCGTGTAGGTGTAGTTGAGGAAGGCCTTGGCAAAAGCCACTTCGTTCGTCGCGACATGGCGGATGAAGTCCATGGCACCCATGCGCGAGCCGGCCTTGGTGTCAAGCGGCGCCAGGCCTTCGTTGCAGTCGACTTGCGCGGCCGCACTCGCCGCAATCAGCAGCGTTGCCAGTCCACCGACGGCAGCGATCAGGCGAGGGATCCGGATCGACATGATGCACCATAGCGCCGGCAAGTACGCCGGTCGAACACACTTACGTGGCCAATTCGTGAAAGCTTAGTTCGGCGGGTCCGAGACCGAAAACAGGTCGCGCTCGCCAAGCTCTGCGCTGCGCCGGCGCTCGAGCTCCTGGTTGTAGCGCCTGAGGGCATACTGCTCCGAGAGGTAGCCCACGACCGTGCGGTCGACCGGCGAATCGAGCACGGCGAGCGCCTCGACCTCCTTTTCTTCGAAGCGGCTGAGCGCCGTACGGACGTTCTCGTAGGGCAGCAGGAAAAGATCGGGATCGTGCGCGAAATCGCGCGCGCACTTGGCTTCCAGCGGGGCGTTCTGCTTGGCGTCGTGAACCGCACCAAGGTCGAGCTGGCCCAGGAAGGCGCCGGAGTCCGAGGCGACGAACACCCGCTTGGTGGAACCGGGCGGATACTTCTCGCGCAGTTCCTTGAGCGGCATGGATTCCGGCACGACCTTGGGGTCGGCGCGCATCAGCCTGCCGACGATCAAGTCGGCGAGCCAGCCGATGTCGTGCGGGCTGCGAATGCCGAGGCCGCGCTGGTGGAAGCGCCAGGTCGAGAATGAATAGCCGAAGGTCAGCCGCACGATGGTCGAGGCGAAGACCACGCCGACCAGCACTCCGACCGTCACCGGAAAGTTGCCCGTCCCTTCGAGCACCAGGAAGACCATGGTGAGCGGTGAGCCGATGACGGCGGCGGCGACCGAACCCATGCCGACCATCATCATGGCGGCATGCTGCGGCTCCAAATGGGGCATGACGATGATCACGGCGTCGGCGAAAGCGGCCCCCAAGAGGCAGCCCAGCAGCAGCGAGGAGCTGAACATGCCGCCGCGGAAACCCGAACCGATCGAGATCGCTGACCCCAGGAGCTTGCCGAACAAAAGGATCAGCAGCGTTCCAAGCGCCAGGTGCTGGTCGAAAACCATCTGGATCGCGCCGTGCCCGCTGCCCAGCACTTGCGGCACGTAAAGCGCCAGCCCGGTCAGCAGGACGCCGCCGATTGCCGGGCGCAGCCACGGTGGCAACGGCAACCGCCGCATTCCGCGCTCGACCCAGGTCACCGCCGCCATCGCGAGTATGCTGAACGCTGCGGCGACGATGCCGAGCAAGGCGAACAGCAGGTAGACCCATTGGCTGAAATGCACGAACTGGTCGACGAAAAACAGAGGCTCGGGATTGATCAGGGCGCGTAGTGTCAGCACGGCGGCAAGCGACGCCGCCGCGACCGGCGCCAGCGCGCGCACGGCATATGCGCCAAGGATCAGCTCGTAGCCATAGAACGCGCCAGCGAGCGGTGCGTTGAACGCCGCGGCAATTGCCGCCGCCGCGCCGGCGCCGACAAAGATGCGCTGGTCGTTGCGCCGCAGGCGGAAGTACTGCCCCACCCGCGCCAGCACGCCAGCGCCGAGCTGGCTGTAGCCCGCCTCCATGCCGACGGCGGCGCCCGAGGCGTTCGACGTCAGAGTGGCGATCAGGAGCCGAACGCTGTCCCTGACCGACATGCGGCCGCCGTGCAGGGCATTGGCCTCGATCGGGTCGACTATGTCGTTGGAGCGAATACGCCGCATCACCAGGGCCGAGATGCCGATCAGCAGGCCGCCGACGGTCGGGACGATCAGCACACGCTCGGGATCGACGCCAATGCCGGTACTGAGCATGTGGTCGCCGGATATGTTGAAGCACAACCGGTGCAGCACATCGACCAGGCGGTGCAGGCCGGCCACCATCGCGCCGATCACCGCACCGGTGGCGGCGCAGACGAAGACCTGGGTCGGTTCGTTCGACCGCAGCCTGCTTTGCATGCGAAAGAAGCGACGCGCCTGATGCCAGGCGAAGTCGTTGAAACGTTCGGTGAACCGCCCGACCGCCCCGTTTCTGATATTGGGGTGGGCGATACTGGGAAATCTCAAAGTCATGATCGTTACGGGCCTCGGCGCGCCGGCAGCTCCGGCCCCTTTCCTTCGGCGACCGATTCCGCGAAGATATACAAGCTTTTGTGACAGGTGTGTTGTGCTGCTTTTGATCGATAACTACGACAGTTTCACTTACAACCTCGTCCACTTTCTAGGCGATCTTGGGGCACGCTGCGTCGTCCATCGCAACGACCAGATTTCGGTTGTCGATGCCATGGCCCTGGGTGCCAGCGCGATTGTGCTGTCGCCGGGCCCCTGTACCCCCAACGAAGCCGGAATTTGCATGGACTTGATCAAGGCCGCCGCCAAGGCCGAGACGCCGCTGCTTGGCGTTTGCCTCGGTCATCAGGCGGTCGGCCAGGTCTTCGGCGGCAAGGTGGTGCGGACGAAGCCCATGCACGGCAAGCTGTCGGCCATCCAGCATGGCGGCCAAGGCGTGTTCGAGGATGTCCCCTCCCCCTTCGAGGCGACCCGGTACCATTCGCTGATCGTGGAGCGGAAGGGCCTGCCCGCCGAGCTCGAAGTCACCGCCGAGACCGGCGACATCGTGATGGGACTACGCCACAGGTCCCTGCCTATCCACGGCGTTCAGTTCCACCCCGAGAGCATCGCCTCGCAGCACGGCCACAAGATCCTGGAAAACTTCCTCAAGATCGCCGGCGAGCACCCCGGCCAGCAGACGAAAAAAGCAGCCTGATCAGGAATTTGGCCGGCGGGCGAAGACTACGGCGCCACCCCGTAGCCGGCCCGTTGAATGGCACGGGTAACGGCTGGGATGTCGGCGCCGGCCGGCAAGCGCATTTCGCCGCTCACGAGATCGACGGAAATCGGCGCCGCACCTGCGCCGGTGGCGGCGCGGGTGACGGCCTTGACGCAGCCGTCGCAATCCATGCCGGTGACCTTCAGGATGAGTTCTTGAGCCATGTGATATAGCTACGCGCGCGCCGGCCGGCGCGGCAAGAGGCAAACGACAGGAATTCCGGTGAACGGCGATATCGAGGATTTTCGCGGTCTTTTGGCGAAGGTGGGTAACGGCCAGTCGCTCAGCCTCGACGAGGCCGAGCGCGCCTTCGCCATCATGACCTCGGGCGACGCCACGCCGGCGCAGATGGGCGCCTTCCTGATGGGCCTCAAGGTGCGCGGCGAGACCGCTGACGAACTGGCAGGCGGCGCCCGGGCGCTGCGCAACAAGGTCCTGCGTGTGAAAGCGCCGCCGGATGCGATCGATATCGTCGGCACCGGCGGCGACCATCACGGTACCTACAATGTTTCTTCCTGCTCGGCCCTGGTCGTTGCGGGCGCCGGCATTCCCGTGGCCAAGCACGGCAACCGCGCCTTCACCTCCAAGTCGGGCGCCGCTGACGTGCTGGCGGCGCTTGGCATTGGACTGGAATTGCCGATCGAAACCTTGGAAAAGGCCCTGACCGAAGCCAAGGTCTGCTTCCTGATGGCGCCGCGCCATCACAGCGCCATGCGCAACGTCGCAGGCCCGCGCGTGGAACTCGCTCCTTCGCGCACGATCTTCAACCTGCTGGGACCGATGTCCAACCCGGCTCTGGTGAAGCGCCAGCTCGTCGGCGTGTTCGATCGCCGCTGGTTGCGGCCCGTCGCCGAGGCACTCGGCCGGCTGGGACTCGAGCGCGCCCTGGTGGTCCATGGGCAGGACGGCATGGACGAGCTCACGACGACGACCAAGAGCTGGGCCGCGTCGCTGCAGGACGGCAAGGTCAGCGAGATCGAGATCGCGCCCGAGGAGGCCGGCGTCGCGCGCGCCCGGCTGCAGGACCTCAAGGGCAGCGACGCCATGCACAATGCCGAAGCCATCAAGAAAGTGCTGGCGGGCGAACCCGGCGCCTTTCGCGATATCGTGATCCTCAACAGCGCGGCGGCCATCATGGTCGCGGGCAAAGCCGCAAATTTGAAGGAAGGCGCCGCGCTGGCAGCGCGTTCCATCGACTCGGGAAGTGCTGCATCAGCTCTTGCTGCACTTCAAAGGATCTGCGCATGAGCGATACGCTGGCGAAGATCACCGCCGACACCGCCAAGCACGTGGCGGCATCCAAGGCGCGCCGGCCGATGGCCGAAGTCGAGCGGGCTGCAAAGGCGGCCGGCCGGCCTCGCGGCTTCGCCGCGGCGCTCAAGGCCGCGACCGCCTCCGGCCGCTATGGCTTGATCGCCGAGATCAAGAAAGCCTCACCCAGCAAGGGACTCATCCGATCGGACTTCGATCCGCCGGCCCTGGCTCGCGCCTACGAGCGTGGCGGCGCCGCTTGCCTTTCCGTGCTGACCGACGAGCCCTACTTCCAGGGCAAGGACGAGTACCTGGCGCAGGCGCGCGCCGCGACGGCGCTGCCGGTGCTGCGCAAGGATTTCATGATCGACCCGTACCAGGTGGCCGAGGCGCGAGCGCTGGGCGCCGACTGCATCCTGCTGATCATGGCCTGCCTCGATGATCGACTCGCAGCCGAGCTGGCGCGCCTGGCCCACCGCTGGGAGATGGACGTGCTGGTCGAGGTGCATGATGGGCCCGAGCTCGAGCGCGCGCTCAAGGTCGAGAGCGACCTGATCGGGGTCAACAATCGCAACCTGAAGACCCTGGCCGTCGATCTCGCCGTTACCGAACAACTCGCGCCGAAGGTGCCCAAGGATCGCGTGCTGGTCGCCGAAAGCGGACTCGAATCGCCGGCCGATCTTGCGCGCATGGCCAAGGTTGGTGCCTCGGTCTTCCTGATTGGCGAGAGCCTGATGCGCAAGCCGGATGTCGAGGTCGCGGTACGCTCGTTACTCGCCAGGAAAGCCGCATGAGAGGCAAGACGCTCAGCCACTTCGACGCGGCCGGCAACGCCCACATGGTCGACGTCGGCGCCAAGGCCGTCACAGAACGAGTGGCCATCGCGCAGGCCCGAGTCACCATGCAGCCGGCGACCCTGAAGCTCATCCGGTCGAAAAAGGCGGCCAAGGGCGACGTGCTGGCCGTGGCGCAGCTCGCCGGCATCATGGCAGCCAAGAAAACGCCGGAGCTGATCCCGCTTTGCCATCCGCTTTCGCTCAGCTCGGTCGACGTCAAGCTCACCCTCGATGCCAAGCGCCACGCCGTCGACATCGAAGCGACCTGCAGGCTGAAGGGTCGGACCGGGGTCGAGATGGAGGCACTGACCGCAGCCTCGGTTGCTGCCCTCACCGTCTACGACATGTGCAAATCGGTCGATCGCGGCATGACGATTTCCGAGGTCAGACTCGTTCATAAATCAGGTGGTAAATCGGGGACATTCAATGCCCGATAACATGCTTTCCGTTCGCGATGCCCACGCGCGGATCATCGCGGCGTTCTCTGCCCTGCCCGCCGAGACCGTTTCCGTTGCCGAGGCGGCGGGCCGTGTGCTGGCTGTGGCGCCGAGGGCGCGGCTGACGCAGCCGCCGTCCGATCTGTCGGCGATGGACGGCTATGCGGTGCGCGCCGCGGACGTGCCGGCGGCGCCCGCGACTCTCAAGCTGGTCGGCATGGCGCCGGCTGGCGGCTCGTACGACCAGGCCCTGAAGGCGGGCGAGGCCGTGCGCATCTTCACCGGCGGGCCACTGCCCAAGGGCGCCGACTCGATCGTCATCCAGGAAGACACGAAGGCCGACGGCACGACCATCACCGTTCTCGAGGCGCCACGCGCTGGCCGCCATGTGCGCAAAGCCGGGCTCGATTTCAGCGCCGGCGACACGCCGTTCCAACCGGGCCGCAAGCTCACGACACGCGACGTGGCGCTTGCTGCGGCGATGAACCTGCCGTGGCTCTCGGTGAGGCGAAAGCCGCGCGTCGCTATTCTGTCCACGGGCGACGAACTCGTGATGCCGGGGGAGCCGGTCGGCCGCAACCAGATCGTGTCGTCGTCCGGCATCGCGGTGGCGGCACTGATGCGCGCCTGGGGCGCGGACCCGACGCTGTTCGATATTGCGCGCGATGACCCGACGCTGATCGAGGATCGCATCGCCGCCGGAACGCAGCACGATCTTCTGATCACGCTGGGTGGCGCCTCGGTCGGTGACCACGACCTCGTGCAGGCGGCGCTCAAGGCGCAGGGCTTCGCCATTGACTTCTGGCGTATCGCGATGCGGCCGGGGAAACCCCTGATGTTCGCGGCCAAGGATCACGCGCGCGTGCTGGGACTGCCGGGCAATCCCGTGTCGACGATGGTGTGCTCGCTGATCTTCGTGAAGCCCGCACTGGATCGCATGCTGGGCGAGGCAGGCGACTATCCCCCTCTGACCGCGGCCAAACTTGCAGTTGACGTATCGGCCAACGACCAGCGCGAGGACTACGTCCGTTCCAAGGTCGAACGTGGCCCCAAGGGCGACCTCCTCGTTCAGCCGCACAGGATCCAGGACAGCTCCATGCTTTCGGTGCTCGCCTGGTGCGACGCTCTGCTGGTGCGACCGGCCCATGACCCGGCGCGCAAGGCCGGAGATACCGTCCAGATCATCGATCTCTCTGCCTTGCCAGGGGGTTATTGATCCACGTTATCCTCGGGATAACTTGACGGCAGACGCGAACTAAACTAGAACGACTTCCCGGTTTCAGGATTTGTTCTGAAATCTGACAGACCCCTTGGGGAGAAACCGGTGCTGACACGCAAGCAGAACGAACTGCTGATGTTCATCAACAAGCGCCTCAACGATGGCGGCGTGTCGCCTTCATTCGACGAAATGAAGGAAGCGCTAAGGCTCAAGTCCAAGTCGGGCATCCACCGCCTGATCACAGGCTTGGAGGAGCGCGGTTTCCTGCGCCGCCTGCCACATCGCGCACGCGCCCTGCAGGTCCTGAAGCTGCCCGAGGCAGCGGCCATGCCGGCCCCCAACGTTACCCCCCTGCTCGCCGAGGCTCGCCGGGGCATGGCCGAGGGCCGCGAAGGCTTCGTGCCCCAGGTGGTGCGCGGTGATCGCGTTCCCCTGGCTGGCGCCATCCAGGCCGCCAACGAGGCTCAGGCGCTCAGCCTGCCGCTCTACGGCCGGATCGCGGCCGGCACGCCCATCGAGGCGCTGCGCGACAATTCTACGACAGTCGACGTGCCGGTCTCCCTGCTCGGCTCGGGGGCTCACTACTGCCTCGAAGTACAGGGAGATTCGATGATCGAGGCCGGCATCCATGACGGCGACATCGCCATCATCAGGAGCGCCGATACCGCCGAGACCGGCGAAATCGTCGTAGCGCTGATCGACGACACCGAAGCCACCCTCAAGCGCCTGCGCAAGAAGGGCGCTTCGATCGCGCTCGAACCCGCCAACGCGGCCTACGAAACGCGCATCTTCGGACCCGACCGGGTCAAGATCCAGGGTCGGCTGGCCGGCCTCTACCGGCGTTACAACTGAGCATCCTCTAGAGCCTAGGGAGAGCCTAGGGCCGGCGCACTCACGCGCCCGGCGCTCTGCTCGCCAGCGCCTTCCGGGCCGAACTGTTGGGCACCCAAGGCCGGTCGCCGCGTGCGCCGTTGCCGGTGACGCGACGCATCCCCGCCTCATCAAGCCACAGCGCCTGCGCCCCCTCCCGCCAGGCGTTCCTGCGGTCCAGGACCAGCCGTGGACCGCGGCACCGGCTTTGAGCGTCGACGGTCGACAACACGATATCGACGTTCGCGCACGCCTCCCGCAGGCGACGTTCGTCGCTCACCAGGGCAACCCGCCAGGGACCCTTGCGCCAGCGGCAAACGCCGATTGTGCAGCCCAGTCCGACGGCCGACTCTTGGGCGCTGGCGACCCACTTCTTCGCAGCCGTCTGGCCGCTGCGCCGCGCCCAGGCGTCCGCGACAAAGCGGTCGATGCGTGCCGAGGCGATGTGCACGACGCCCAGCTGATCACGCAGGCCAAGGACGTGCCCATCCTCGCTCATCAGGAGATCGGGTTCCGGTGCCGGTCCGAGCAGCAGCCCCACCACGGCCATCGGCAAGCCGAGCAGGCGCCAGCGACGCCGCCACAGGCAGAGCCATAGTCCGCCCACGGTCATCAGCCAGAGGCTGGCGCCTGGCAGCGATGGAACGAGCGCGGCAGCCTGAGGCCAGCTCGCGAAATAGAAGGCGATGGCATTGAGGCCCTGGACGCCCCAGCCCATGGGCACCAAGGCGAGCTTCTCGAGGCCGAGGGGCATGAGCAGCATGGCCAGCAGACCCCACGGCATGATCCAGAAGCCAGTCAGGGGGACGCCGACGAGGTTGGCCAGGACGCCGAGAAACGACAGTCGGTTGAAGTGATAGGCGGCGAATGCACCGGTCGCCACCGAGGCGATCAAGGTGGTGGCGAGGCTTGCCACGAAGCCCAGCACCATCCGCCACAACCAGGGGTGCGCCGTGAGTTCAGCACGCTGATGCAGGCGACGCCGCAAGCCGCCCGCCGCCTCCCAGGC
Organism: Reyranella sp.; assembly: GCA_051985755.1. Lineage (GTDB taxonomy): Bacteria > Pseudomonadota > Alphaproteobacteria > Reyranellales > Reyranellaceae > Reyranella. The sequence goes on from JBPYDO010000058.1 coordinate 16,231, forward strand.
GGCGATCAGGGCGATGACCGCCGCGAACGACATCTGGAAGGAAGCGCCCGTCAAGGCGTCCGGCGCCGCCAGCAGCACGAGCACCGCCGACCAGGAGACCAGACGCAGC
>JBPYDO010000059.1:0-6579 GCA_051985755.1 Reyranella sp.
AGCAGCCGGTTGAACAACAGCGCGGCGTGTCGGCTGGGGGCGGTGGCGCCGTTCTCGTTTCCGGGCCACTCCCGATTCATATCGATCAGATCGATGCCCCTGCCTTGATTGGGCCACCTGCGCTGCATGCTTTCCAAGGCTGGGCGGGACACGTCCGTGACTGTCATTACCGTGCCCGACATCTCCCGCGGATCGAGTTGGTTCATCACGGTCTGGACCGTATGCACGGAACTCAACTCGTCGCCATGCACGCCACTGGTCAGGACGCCGCGCTTGCCCGGCTTTGCTCCCTTGGCGACTGTCACAGACACATACCAGTTCTGTCCGGTTGGCATCTCGACGCCCTGAAAATACAAAAGGTGCTTCTTGCCGGGCTCCAGGTCGTTGACGTTGAGCGCGCTAACGACCTTTTTGCCTTTGATAATATCGCCGGTATAGACCGTTCCTGATGGCGGACTGGTAGGGGATGTCGCTGCACCCTGGGCATTTGCAGTCCCAGCGGCAACGGCGAGGGCAGCCGATGCACCGACCGTTGCAATTGATGCGATCATGAAGTCGCGGCGATCGAGGCGTTCTTCTGGCATGTTTGACATGACGGAGGTCCTCACGTTGTGAACCTCGCGAGCTTGCGATTTTGCCGGATCGTTCGGCAAGGCCTGTAGAGGGAGCAGGAGTACGAGCTTGATAAGCGCGAGTGATGTCGCTTGTTGGCCATAGCAGACATGTCTTCGCCCTACGCCGATGTCCGATTTCAGGGGCAAAGCGGACCTTGCCTTGTAATTGGTAGGGCTTGTTTATGAGTACACGCCCTTTTATGAGTACACGCCCTAATACCGCAGGACCCGCTCGCGATATTCGCGGATCATGTAGTGCGTGACGTCCTGCGGATAGCAGAGCGGCCGGTCGGGGCGCGACGACGCCTCGTTGTACTGGCTCTTCTCGCCGCACTGCCGGCCGTTCCAGGCGTAGCTATAGGGGCAGGGGCACTCGCCGGCCGTGCGGATCGAATCCTCCATCAGGATCCGCCGGATCTCCTCGTCGGTGTAGCGCTGGGCGAACGCGGACGGCGCCCAAAGGAGCGCGGCCACCATGAGCAACCGCTTCGGCCTCACGCCGGCGCGAAGATGTTGCCGTGGGTCGTCCGTTGCGGCGCGTCGCTCGCCGTGGTCGTCTTCGGCGCGGCATAGGCAGGGTCGCGCTGCAGGGTCGGCAGCGCGCGGTCGGCGAACAGGCGGAAGGCCTTTTCCGATTCATGATGCGGCATGTTGCCGAAGCCGAATTCGGTGACCATGTGGTCCATGCCGGTCACCTGCTGCAGCCGGCCGATCTGCTGCAGGCAGTCGTCGGGGGTACCGACGATCTGGATCGAGACATAGAAGTCTGTCGCCTTCTTGAGGTTGGCCGGGTCCTTGAGCTTGGCGTAGGTCTTGGCCGTCTTGCCGTAGGCCTCGTAGCCTTTGACGTTGGCGAGGTGGCCGTCGGAAAAGTGATAGTGGTCGTCGATCGACTGCCACTTGCGGCCGAGATACTGAAAGGCCTTCTCCTCGGCCTCCTGCCGGCTTTCGGCGCAGGAGACGTTGGTCAGGATGATCGGCGCCTTCGGCTCGAAGCCTGCCACCCGGCTCATCGCCTGGAACTTGTCGATGTCCTCGCGGCACTTGCTCCATTCGTTCTGCATGATCATCAGCATGCCGAAGCCCAGCCTGGCGATCACCTCGGCCGACTCCGGCGACACCGAGCTTGCATAGAAGCGCCGCTCGGGATTGGAGATCGGCCGCGGCCGGATCGACATGCGCGGGACCTGGAAGAACTCGCCCTGGTGCTCGAACACCTCGTTGCTGAGCGCCTTGACCACGATCTGGGCAGCCTCGACGAAGCGCGGCCGGGCCTCGCCCATAGGGATGCGGAAGCCTTCGTATTCGGTCGAGGCGGCGCCGCGCCCGAAGCCGAACAGGCAGCGGCCGCCGCACATGATGTCCAAAAGCGCAATCTGCTCGGCGACGCGCACCGGATCGTGCCAGGGCAGCACGATCACCGCCGTGCCAAGCTGGATACGCTTGGTGCGGCCGGCGTAATAGGCCAGGAGCTGCGTCGGCGCGGGCGACATGGCGTAGCCCGTGAAGTGGTGCTCCAGCGCCCACAGGGAGTCGAAGCCCAGCGGCTCGACGAGATCGCCCAGCTGGAAATGCTCGTGCACCACCGCGACGTCGGGCCGGCCGTGCTCGTACAGCATGTTCATCGCCATTCCGACCTTCATGGCGTCCTCCTGATGTTTGGGCCGATTGTCGGACCGCATACCAGGAGCGGCAAGGGGGCGGCCCGGGCCGCCGCGCGCTGTGCGATATGCGAGGGGGCCAGCGCGCCCTAACGAATTGTTCCCGCGCGGACTTTCGAGCTAACGACCATATTCGTCGCGCGCCGCCCGCCGGGGTTAAAACGGTGGTCATGTGCGGTTCCATCGGTTTTGCCGATGGCGTCATTCCTTGCGTGTCGGGGATCTGGGCGTGGCCGTCGTGCGCACCGTATAAAAACCGCGAAAACGGTGGCCGGGAAGTTTTGTCGGTTTTGGCAATTTGTCTGCCCGCTTGTTTTTCTCGGCCACGTTAAATCCCCGTTTTTTTAACGTGAGCGTGATCGTGTGTGGCCCTGGGGCCGCTCCTCAGGGCGAGGACGGGTGTGCTATGCAGCGGCCATGAACCGGCGGCGCGGTCCTTTGATCGCCCTTCTTCTTTTCATGCTCTTCGTCGCTGCGTGTGTCTGGCTGCCGCTGGGTGCGGCGCTGGGGCTGGGCGCTCTGTTCATGGCGGCGAGCGTCGCGCTCTTCCGCAGTCCGGCGTGGCGCAATAGCGCGCTGGTGCTGACCTCGGTGCTGCTCGGCCTCGCGGGCTTCCAGGTGGCGTTTGGACTGATCGATCCCGGCGGTCCCAACTATGGTGTCACCCACGTGAGCACGCCGGACCGCTGGGCGCCCGACGATCCGGTGCTGGGCTATCGGCCCAAGCCCAACACGACGGTCCATGTGCGGGCGAGCTACGGTTCTCAACTCATCTATGACACGACCTACCATATCGACTCCATGGGGGCGCGCGTCACGCCGGGATCGGGCCCCGATGGGCCGACCTGGCTGTTCATCGGCGACTCGACGATCTTCAGCGAAGGCCTCGCCGATTCCGAAGCGCTGCCGTCACAGTTCGCTCAGCTGCTGAAACCGCCGGCGCATGTCGTCAATCTCGGCGTGCCGGGTTACGGCGCCAATCACTTGGTGCGCGCCCTCGAGACCGGGCTGTACGACCAATACGTGGTCGGCAAGGTGGCGGCCGTCGTCACCTGGATCAACGCGCAGCAGATACTGCGGGTGACCGGCGACGGCGGCTGGCTCACCATGTCGCCGCGCTACGAGCTCCGGCCCGGGGGACCGCCCGTCTACACCGGCAGCTTCCTCGGGCATCGACTGCGCCATCCGCTCGACGGCATTTCCTATTTCGCGCGCAGCCGCTTCGACTGGGTGCGGCGCATCGTCGACGAACGACGCGAGCACGAGGTGCAGGCGCCGCTGTTCATCGCCTTGCTGAAGCGACTGCAGGAGCTGGTGAAGCAGAAGTGGAACGCACCCCTGATCATCATCTACGACTGGGACGACGGCACCATACCGGGTCAGATCGATGCCTATCGTCTCTGGATCTGGCAGGACGCTCACGCGCTGGGCGCACCGATGCTGTCGCTGCGCGATCAAGTCGACTTCAAGGAAGGCTGGGACGCGTTTTTCTTTCCTCACGACGGCCATCCCAACGCGCGCATGGATCACCTGCTTGCCAAGGCCTTGCTCAAGCGGGTGCAGGACTTGCAACTGCAATGACTGAGAACCCGCGCGCCCTGCCGCGAAACCTCCTGGTCACAGCGGCGTTGGTGACGCCGCTGGCGATCGGCGCCATCCTGCTGTCCTCGCCGATCCTGGTGACCGGACTGGCCGCGTTGCTGGCGCTCATAGGAGTCGTCGTGCTGCGCGGCAACCGCTGGCGCACCGGTGCGCTGGTCGTGATGGCGGTGGCCGTCGCGGTCGCACTGCTCGACCTGTTCGCGGGTCTTTTCACTGCGACACCGCACGGCGTGGGCTTGGTCATCAGCCCCGAGCCGGGCACCTGGAACATGCCCGATGCCGATTTCGGCTATCTGCCGCATGCCGGCGCCCGCATCGATGTCACGGCAAGCTTCGGCGACCAAACGATCTACCGCGTCCGCTACACCATCAATGCCGATTCAACACGCGCCACGCCGCCGGCGCCGGCCGGCGCCGACACCTACCTCTTCATGGGCGATTCCTTCATGTTCGGGCAGGGCCTGAACGACGACCAGACACTCGCCGCCCAGTTCGCCCGCGACGCCGACTTCCATGCACGCACCGTGCTGTTCGCCGCTCCCGGCTATGCGCCCAACCAGTGGGTGCGCGCCCTCGAGCTCGGCAGGTTCGACCGGCTGAAATCACAGAACGTGAAGGCGGTCGTGACCTGGATCATTCCCGCCCATCTCGAGCGCGTGGATGGCGACCAGCCCTGGCTCGGTCCCACGCCGCGCTATGTGCTGGAAGACGGCAAGCCCGTCTGGACCGGCTCGTTCAACCATCATCGGCTGACTAATCCCCTGGCCGGTCTGCGGCACTTCGCGAGCGATCAGTTTCCCTTCATCCGTGCCATCGGCATGCGCCAACGCCAGCAGGCGGAAGGCGAGCTCTTCACCGCCTTGATGGTGCGCCTGCAGGAGCTGGCGCGCGAGCGCCTGGGCGCCTCCTTGATGGTGATCTATTCCTGGCCCGACGAGACCTCGGCGCCGCACCACGACAATTCCGAAGTGGCCCAACCGATGCTGGTTTCGATCCTCGCCGCCTTGCGCCAGCGCGGCATTCCCTTGCTGTCGGTCGACAGCCAGACCAAGGGCTACGACGCCTCGCGGCTGCTCTTCCCGCACGACGGCCATCCCAACGCCTTGTCCAACCAGCTGATCGCGGCCGAGCTCAGGCGGCGGCTGATCCCGTGACCGTGGACGCGGGCCGGCAACCTTGCCTACAGTGCGTCCCAAGAGAAGCGGTCAAAGGCCGTCAGGGATGGGAGGAAAAGTGATGACGTCGACATTCAAGATGCTGGCGTTGGCGGCCACGGCCGCATTGTTTGCCGCTAGCCCGGCGCTCGCCCAGAAGCGGGGCGGCACGCTGACAGTCGGGCTCGAGCTCGACATTCCAGGTTTCGATCCGCTCAAGGTCGGCGTCTACGACACGGCGGCCAACATCGCCGCCAGCCTCCTTCTGGAGACGCTGGTCGCGCCCGACGAGAACGGCAAGGCCAAGCCCAGGCTGGCGCTGTCGTGGTCGCACTCGGACGACTACAAGACCTGGACCTTCAAGCTCAGGCCCGGCGTCAAGTTCCACGACGGCACGCCGTTCAACGCCCAGGCGGTGGCCTGGAACTACGCCCGCCAGAAGGATCCCAACAACCACTGCCGTTGCGCCTTTTATGTCGCCAACATCCTGCGTGTGGAGGCGACGGATGATCTCACGGTCGTCTACCATCTGAAGGATCCGGCGGTGACCCTGCCCGATCAGCTGACGCGGCCGGGCCAGAACAGCTCGATGCACTCGCCGACGGCGATCCAGAAATTGGGCGACGACTACAATCGCCACCCGGTGGGAACCGGGCCGTTCGTCCTGAAGTCATGGACTGCCGGCGACCGCATGGTGGTCGAACGCAATCCCAACTACTGGGACAAGGGCAAGCCTTATCTCGATCGCGTGGTGCTGCGGCCGTTGCCCGATTCGCAGTCGCGTTTCGCGAGCCTTAAGGCGGGCGAGACCGACCTCGTGTGGGCGGATGAGTTCGAAGCCGACAATATCCTGAAAGCCAAGAACGATCCGACCCTGCAGGTGCTGTCCTATGCCGGATCTGGTGCGGCGGTAAACGCCATCAATACCAAGGTGCCGCCGCTCGACGACGTGCGGGTGCGGCGCGCGCTGGTGATGGCGATCGACCGCAAGAAGATGTCACAGGCGCTGACCAACGGGATCGCGCGTCCTGCCAGCAATCCCTATGGCGACGGGTCGTGGGTCAAGTGCAAGGACGACGGCGCGCTGCCGGAGGATCCCAAGAAGGCCGCGGAGCTCATCAAGGAGTACGGCAAGCCGGTGAACTTCAAGATGCTATTCACCGCCACGCCGCGCGGCCGCGCCAACGGCCAGGTGCTGCAGCAATTCTGGAAGGCGATCGGCGCCAACATGGAGATCGAGCAGGTCGATCAGGCGACCTTCCCGCCGCGCGCATTCCAGCACAAGTTCGACATCATCGGCTGGCGCATCGTCGACTTCCCGGAGCCCGACGTGCAGATGTACGCCAACTTCCATACCGGCAGCCCGGTCAACCTGGCCCAGTACTCCAACCCCGAGCTCGACAAGCTCCTGGAGGAGGCGCGCGTGACGGCCGACCAGCCCAAGCGCATCGAGCTCTACTGCGCGGTCAGCCGCACCATCAACCAGCAGGCGACCTGGTTCTGGACCTTCCAGAACACCTACTACGCCATGGCCAAGGCCAAGGTGAA
>JBPYDO010000060.1:0-11905 GCA_051985755.1 Reyranella sp.
ACAAGCTCCGGGCCATGGCCGCACTGTGGGACGAGCTGGGACGCGAGCGCTACGGCGTAACCGAAGACAAGCAGCGGCGGTTCCGCTACGGGGTGCAGGTCAACTCGCTCGGCCTGACCGAGCAGCAGCCCGAGAACAACGTCTACCGCATCCTCCTCGAAATGCTTGCCGTGGTGATGAGCAAGAACGCCCGCGCTCGTTCGGTGCAGCTGCCGGCCTGGAACGAGGCGCTCGGCCTGCCCCGGCCGTGGGACCAGCAATGGTCGCTCCGGCTGCAGCAGATCGTGGCCCACGAGACCGATCTCCTGGAATACGGCGACATCTTCGACGGCTCGGCCGAGATCAGCACCAAGGTCGAGGCGCTCAAGGCCGAGGCCCGGGCGGAAATGCGGCGCATTGCCGAGATGGGCGGCGCCGTCGCCGCGGTCGAAAGCGCCTACATGAAGCAGCGCCTGGTCGAGTCCAACCTCAGACGGCTCGCCGCCATCGAGGCGGGCGAACAGACCGTGGTCGGCGTCAACGCCTTCACCGAAGGCGAACCCTCGCCGCTGTCGGCGGGCGACGGTGCCATCCTGACGGTCGATGCCTCGGTCGAGCGCGAGCAGGTCGAGCGGCTCAAGGCCTGGCGCAGCCAGCGCGATGGCGCTGCCGTGGAGCGCACGCTCGCCGAGCTCGCCGCCGCCGCCAAGGAAGATCGCAACGTCATGCCGGCCTCGATCGCCTGCGCCCAGGCAGGCGTCACCACCGGCGAATGGACCGAGGCCTTGCGTTCGGTGTTCGGCGAGTATCGCGCCCCCACCGGCGTGGCGCGCGCGGCCGGCGTCGGCGATGGCCGTCTCGACACGGTGCGACGCGAGGTCGAGGCGGTGTCACGCCGCCTGGGCCGGCGCATAAAGATTCTGGTCGGCAAGCCGGGGCTTGATGGTCATTCCAACGGCGCCGAGCAGATCGCGGTGCGGGCCCGCGACTGCGGCATGGAAGTGGTCTACGAAGGCATCCGCCTCACGCCCGAGCGCATCGTCAATGCGGCGCTCGAGGAGAGCGTGCATGTCGTCGGCCTCTCGATCCTGTCGGGTGGTCATGTCTCGCAGGTCGCCGACGTGCTGGCGGGGCTCGCCAAAGCCGGCATCGCCGACGTGCCGGTCGTGGTCGGCGGCATCATCCCGCCGGCTGACGCCGAGGCGCTCCTGAAGGCTGGCGTCGTGCGCGTCTACACGCCCAAGGACTTCGATCTCACGCAGATCATGCGCGACATCGTGGGCGTGGTGGACCGGGCCTGGAAGGAAGTGGCCTAGCTCGCTGAAATCCTAGCTGTAGCGTCCGGCCCGCAGGCTGGCCGTCGCGTGCAGCAGGGGCTCGACGACGGCGTGGCTGAACAGCCAGGCCTCGGCGTGCGCCACGCCGCCATCGCGCTTGAGCACGCGCGACAGCGCGATCATGTCGGCCGGCTGCACGGCGCGCAGCAGCGTCAGGCTGAGATGCGTGAGCTCGGCATCGACGCCGGCCGCCGCCCGAAGTGCGGTGTCGACCAGAGTCATCAAGGCCGCCATCGACCAGCTCTCGCCGTCGGTGCGCGAGAAGCGCAGGCGCACATCCTGGTCGCCACACTCCTCGACGTAGAGGCCGTAGCGATGCGATTCAGGCGTCGTCTTTTCCAGTGCCCGCTGCAATTCGTCTTCGGTCATCGGGGCGATGCTATGCTATCTCGCCCTGCATGTCGTTCCTGGACCATATTGCGCGCTGCAACAATGCCGATCTGCGCCAGTTCGAGCCTTTGTTGGTCGGTTCCGAGCGTGCGGGCTTCATCCATCGCGAGTTCGCGCCGGTGCTGGCGGACAAGCCCAAGCTGTTCGTTCGCCGCCAGCGCGCCTGGCATCTTTCGGGATCGCTCGACGCGCCGACCAAGCGCACCGCCGCCATGGCCGCGTTCCTGCAGGAACTGCGCGCACAGGGCCGATTCAAGGGGCTGTGGCGCGGCGAGCTCTATCCGGTCACCTGGGAACTGGCGCGCGAGCCGCTGTTCGTCATGGAGCGCGCGGCGGTGCCGTGGTTCGGCGTGCGCGCGTTCGGACCGCATATGACTGGCTACGTGAAAAAGAGCGACGGGCTGCACATCTGGGTGCCGCGCCGCGCCAAGAACAAGCCGACCTTTCCCGGCGAACTCGACAACACGGTGGCCGGCGGCCAGCCGGCGGGCATCGGGCTGCTGGACAACCTGGTCAAGGAATGCGGTGAGGAGGCTGCCATCCCGCCCGAGCTCGCGCGCCAGGCCAAGGCCGTGAGCTACGTTTCGTACTGGAACCAGGTGGGGCCGCAGCTCAAGCCCGACCTCATGACTTGCTTCGACCTCGAACTGCCGGAGAATTTCACTCCGCAAGCGCGCGACGGCGAAGTCGATGTGTTCGATTTGTGGCCAATCGCCCGTGTGTTCGAGACGGTGCGCGACACTTTCGCGTTCAAATACAACTGCAACCTCGTGCTCATCGACTTTTTCCTGCGCCATGGCCTGCTGGCCGCAGACGACCGCGACTTTTTTGCCATCGTCGCCGGATTGCGCCACCCGCAACCCTCACTTCCGGCAACTTAGGGGCAACGCTCTCGTTGTGAGCGGAGGAGTTCCGCTCATGCGCATCCTTGCCTTTTCAGTGGCGGCGACGATGACGTTGGCCTTCGCCGCCTTCGCCCAGGACTCGAGTCGAGAGACCCACCACGGACCAACGAGCGACCAACCAACGGTTGACAGACCAACGATCGACGGCCAGCGCAATCACGGTCACGCCGAGAACCACGAGTGGTACAAGAAACTGAAGCAGCCGGGCACCGGCTACTCGTGCTGCAGCGGCGACAGCATGCACGGCGACTGCCGTCCGACTCGCGCCTACCTCACCGACGACGGGACGTGGCGCGCACTGGTCGACGGACGCTGGATGCCGGTGCCACCCAGCGTGGTGCTGAAGCAGCTGGCGCCGGACGGCAATTCACACGTCTGCGCGGGCGAGAGCGGGATGATCTACTGCTTCATCGGCGGCTCGCCGAAGAGCTGAGGCCTGCTGGCCGTTAACATCCACAGCCTGTTGATGTAACATACGCTCAACGGATGCAGTCGAGCGCAATGGCGCGTCGATCCGAATACGCGACCGGCTTGACTGGTTTAGCGGAAAGGTGGCAGCCCTCATGCCCCTCCGGCGTCTGTCTGTTGCGTTGTCAGTCTCGTTAGGTGTCGCGGCTGCAGCGAGTCTGCAAACCTTCGCCCAGGACGGCCACTACGGCCAGGGGCATGCCGAAAACCACGACTGGTACAAGGATCTGAAGCAGCCGGGCACGGGCTATTCGTGCTGCAACGGCACGGCTGACGGCCGCGAAGGCGACTGCCGGCCGACCCGCGCCTATCTCACCGACGACGGCACCTGGAAAGCGCTGGTCGACGGCGAATGGGTGCCAGTGCCGCCGCGTGTGGTGCTGAAGCAGCTCGCACCGGACGGCAACAGCCACATCTGCGCCAGCCGCTCGGGCCTGGTCTATTGCTTCATCGGCGGCAGTCCTAAGAGCTAGACGCTCTTCTTTGCGCCGCTGCGCCCTCCTCACATCGGCGGCGGTATGTGCGCTTGGCGAATGACCTCGCGCTATTTCACCGTCTCGTCCCGCAGGCACATTTTGCCCAAGGTGCCACGCCATGCGAAGCTTGGCCAATGCGGGACGGCCAGGGCCTTGAGCTCAGCAACGCGGGCGCCGATGCGATCGAGGCCATCGACTTCGTCTGCGAGGAATGGCTGGCGTTCGGCAACGACTTCCCGCGTTTCATGGCGGCCGCCGACAAGGAAGAGCGCTGTCTGCTCCTGCCGGTGATCGCTGCCAACCTCCTGCTGTCGATGAGCTCGACCGAGGGTCACGCGGCCGGCCGGCGGTTTCTCGAGCGCGCGCAGGCCATGGGCAAAGGCGCCAATCACCGTGAGCTGGCCTGGCTTGCGGCGACGGAGGCGTGGCTGGCGGGCGACAGCGACAGAAGTCTCGCCCTGCATGAGAAGCTTCTCGCCGAGTGGCCGCGCGATCTCCTGTCGGCCAAGGTCGCGCAGCTGCACGCCTTCAATCGCGGCGACGCCGAGGGCCTGCTGCGCATCGGCGAGCGGATCTTCGCAGCCAATCCGGAAACGCCCTATGTCGCCGGCATGTATGCCTTCGGCCTGGAGGAGTGCCACCGTCTCGACGAGGCCGAGGCGCTGGCGCGGCGCGCCATCGACAAGCATCGCAAGGATCCCTGGGCGCACCATGCCGTCGCGCATTGCCTGGAGGCGCGCGGACGCATGGTCGAAGGGGTGGCGTTCCTGCGCGAGATGGCCGACAGCTGGGACGACCGCCATTCCTTCATCCACGGCCACAACTGGTGGCACATCGCCCTGTTCCTGATCGATCTCGACCGCACCGCCGAGTCGCTCGCGGCCTGGGACGAGCGCGTGTGGACCAACGACAAGGATCTCGGCGACAACCAGGCCAACGCCATATCGCTGCTCGCCCGGCTGGAGCTGCGCGGCGTCGATGTCGGCGACCGTTGGGCTAGACTCGCGCCCTATCTCAGGGGCCGGTTGCACGAGCACTATTCGCCGTTCCTCGACCTGCAGTACCTCTACGCCCTGGCTCGCGCCGGCGAAGCGAGCGCCGTCACCGAGATGCTGGCGAGCCTGGAAGATCGCGCCGAAGCCGCCAAACCCTTCGAGCGCGAGGCATGGGCCGACTGCGCCGTGCCTGCTGCGCACGGCCTTGCGGCGCACGCCAAGAGCGACCACGCCGAGGCGGCGCGTTTTCTCAGCCAGGCCATGCCGCATCTGCAACCGATCGGCGGCAGCATCGCCCAGCGCCAGCTGTTCCACCTGCTGCACCTCGATGCCATGATCCGTTCGGGCTGGAACGACGCGGCGCTGAAGATCCTGCAGGCCGAGGACAAGGATCGACCGACCGTGCCGGCCACCAAGCGCGCGTTGGGCGAGTTGCTGCGCAAGCTCGGCCGCGCCGAGCAGGCCCTGGCGGCAGAATACCAGGCCGAGCAGCTGGCCAAGAGGTACAGGGAAATGACCACGTGACCGATCTCACAGCCAAGACCGCCGCCGAGCTCGGCCGGCTCTATCGCAAAGGCAAGGCCTCGCCAGTCGAGGCAATGAAGGCGGTGCTGGCGCGGACCGAGACGGCCAATCGCGCGCTCAATGCCTTTCGCAAGGTCGATGGTGAGGCGGCGCTCAGCGCGGCGCGCGCCTCGGAGAAGCGCTGGCACAAGGGCAAGCCGCTGTCGCCGATCGACGGCGTTCCGGTGTCGATCAAGGAGCTGGTGCGGGTCAAGGGCTGGCCCGCGTCGATGGGCAGCAAGCTTACCGACAAGACGCCGGCCGATGCCGACGCGCCGGCCGTGGCGCGTCTCAGGGAGGCGGGCGCGCTCGTCTTCGCGCAAAGCAACTCGTCGGAGTTCGGCCACAAGGGCGTGACCGACACGCCGCTGAACGGTGTCACGCGCAATCCCTGGAATCTCGAGCGCACGCCGGGCGGCTCGTCCGGCGGCGCGGCAGCCGCCGTCGCGGCCGGCCTGGGCCCGCTTGCCATCGGCACCGACGGCGGCGGCTCGGTGCGCATTCCCTCGAGCTTCACCGGGCTGGTCGGGCTGAAGGCAACCTACGGCCGCGTGCCCAACTGGCCGCCGACCCTGAACGGCGATCTCAGCAACACCGGACCGATGTGCCGCACCGCGCTCGACTGCGCGTTGATGATGAACGCCATCGCCCGGCCCGACCCGCGCGATCCCACGCAGTTGCCGGCGGACGACACCGACTTCGTGAAGGGCCCCAAGCGCCGGCCCAAGAAGCCGCGTGTCGCATTCCTGCTGCGCATGTCCGAGCATCCGCTCGACATCGAGGTGGCTGCACTCGTCACCAAGGCGGTGCGCCGTTGCGAGAAGATGGGCTGGCAGGTCGAGGAAGTGACGGCGCCCTTCCCGCACGCCGACGCCGGGCGCGCCTTCGTCACCCTGTGGCTCACCAACGCCCAGCGGCTGCTCGAGCTCTATCCGGCCGAGCGCCATGGCGAATTCGATCCCAATCTGCTGGCGACGGCAAAATCGGGCCAGCGCTATTCGCTGCAGGACGTAGTCAACGCCCATGCCATCCGGCGCGACCTCGCGGTCGCCTGGAACCTGCTGCTCGAGAAGTACGACTTCCTGCTGAGCCCGACCGTCGCCGTGCAGCCTTTCCAGGTCCTGAAGAACGCGCCCGAGGGACCGGGCGGCAAGCTCAATCCGGTGTGGTCACCCTACACCGCGACCTTCAACCTGACGCGCCATCCCGCTGCGTCGGTGCCGGTCGGGCTGACGAGCGAGGGTTTGCCGGTCGGCATGCAGATCGTCGCCGGACATTTCAAGGACGCTTCGGTGCTCGCTGCGGCGGCTCAGTACACCGAAGAGCATCCGCTGAAATTCCCCATCCTGCCGGAGGCCATGGGATGACTGCCGATCTCGCGCTGATGCCGGCGCATCAGCTGGTCAAGCTCTTCAAGTCGCGCAAGGCCTCGCCGGTCGAGGCGGCAAAGGCCGCGATCGCCCGCGTCGAGGCGTTCAATCCGCAGGTCAACGCCTTCCAGCACCTCGATCCCGACATCTCCCTGCGCGCGGCGCGTTCCTCGGAGAAGCGCTGGAAAAAGGGCGGCAAGCGGCTGAGCGACATCGATGGCGTGCCGGTCACGATAAAGGACCTGGTGCAGACCAAAGGCATGCCGACGCGCATGGGCAGTCTCGCCACCGACGCGGACGGACCGTGGATGGTCGATTCGCCGGTCGCCCAGCGCCTGCGCGAGGCGGGCACGGTGCTGCTGGGCAAGACGACCTCGCCGGAATATGGCTGGAAGGGCGTCACCGACTCGCCGCTGTTTGGCGCCACGCACAATCCCTGGAAGCTTGGCCGCACGCCGGGCGGTTCGTCGGGCGGCGGTACTTCGGCTACTGCGGTCGGCATGGGGACTCTTGCAGTGGGAACTGATGGCGCCGGTTCGGTGCGCATCCCCTGCTCCTTCTCCGGCTTGTTCGGCTTGAAGCCGACCCAGGGCCGCGTGCCTTACTGGCCGCTGTCCTCGCAGGGGACGCTGAGCCATGTCGGGCCGATGACTCGCACGGTCGAGGACGCGGCGATGATGATGAACGTCATCGCGCGACCCGATGCGCGCGATCCCTACGGCAGACCTGACGATTCCGAGAATTACCTGAAAGGCCTCGGCAAAGGCGTGAAAGGCCTGCGCATCGCCTATTCGCCCAACCTGGGCTTCGTCGAGCGCGAGAAGATCGACCGCGACGTCGCGGTCGCGGTGGAAGCGGCGGCGCGCATCTTCAAGACCCTGGGCGCCACCGTGATCGAGGACTCGCCCGACCTCCTGGGACTCGATCCGCGGCAGATCCTGAACGCCCACTGGCAATCCAATGTGGCGATCCTGCTCAAGAACTTCAGCGACGAGAAACGCGCGATGATGGATCCCGGGCTGGTGCATGCGGCGGGCGTCGGCGCGGCGCTGGGCCAGGATGCTGTCGTGGCGGCAATCCACCAGCGTCAGCAGCTGGCCGCGATCCTGAGCCAGTTCATGGACAAGTACGATCTCCTGCTCACGCCCAGCATGCCGATGACCGCCTTCGCCGTGAACGAGAACGGCGCCTGGGGCGGCGACGGCGTCGACATCGGCTGGACGCCCTTCACCCTCACCTTCAACCTCAGTCGTCAGCCGGCCGCCACGATACCCTGCGGGCTCGACCGCGAGGGCCTGCCGATCGGCCTGCAGATCGTGGGCGCGCATGCCCGCGACACCCTGGTGCTGCGGGCGGCGGCGGCCTACGAGCGGGTGCGGCCGATCACGGCGCCGCCGATGGCGCATCAGGTCTGAGGTGCCGCCGATCCAGTTCTTCATCGAGGACGCGGTCATGCTGCTGGCCGCGCTCGGCACGGTGGCAAGCGCCTGGCCGCAGAGGCGCGGCGCCATCGTGCGGCGTTGGACGCTGCTGGTGCCGGGCGCGCTCGCGTTCCTCTCGACCGTGCTCCTGTTCGGTTATCCGCAGTTCCGCGACCTCCTCGACCTGCAAGTCTGGCTGATCGCCTTCCTCGCCATCGCGGTCGGCGGCGTGCGCGGCGCCGTGCTGGGCATGGACCCCGATCACAACTGGCAGCTGGTGCGGCTCACGGGCAGCGCCGACGTGCGCTGGATCGCGGTAACACTCCTGCTGGTCGCAGCCGTGCAGGCGGCCGTCGAGATCCATACCTTGGCCGAGAATCCCTGGGAGCCCACCGTCGAACTCCTGATGCTGCTGATGGGCAGCTATCTTCTCGGCCGTTCGGTCGTCGGCTGGATCCGCGCCGGCCAGCTGCAGCACGTGGCGTTGCAGGACTAGCCCTTGCCTGGGGCGAGGCTCTCGACGAGCGCGCCCAGGACGTAGTTCCAGCCCTCCTCGTGCCGGCGGCCCATCGGATCGTCGGGAATGCCGCGATGGCGCAAGGTCACCAGCGTCTTGGCGCCCTGCCGCTCGATGCCGAGGGTCACCACTGACTCGAGGCCGCGTGTCGCTTCCGAGACCCAGGTGTGCTCGATGCGACGCGGCCGGTCGAGCGCGGTGAAGCGCCCGTAGTGCGCCCACTCGTGTCCCTCGAAATGGACGGCGTGATAGAAGAGCCCGTCGACGACCGGATTGACGATCGCCTTGATCGGGCCATGCCAGGGGCCGCCCGGGCTTTTCGGGTCGAGCCAGGTGTCGAACACGCGCTCGGCCGGCGCGGCGATGGTGCGCGACACCGTGATCTCCATGGTCTTGACCGTGGGTTGTGCCATTCCTTCCTCCTTGACGCCTCCTTGACGCGCGCCGGAATACTAAACTAAATGGTTTAGTGTAAAGAGACAAAAAGGCGCGCCGCCCGAAAGCGGCGCGGCCGATTTGCGATCGACCGGCTTACGCCTTGATTGGATTGCGGCCTTCACGGCTTCGGCCGTGATCGGCAGCGAGCGAACGCGCGCGCCGACGGCGTTGAAGATGGCGTTGGCGATGGCCGGCGCCACCACCGTGACGCCGAGCTCGCCGCAGCCCGAGGGCCGGGTCGTTCTCGTAATCGCCGTTTTGCAGGCCGCGAGCCGACCGTGGAACTCCTGATGCTGATCGAGCCGGCGACGGAGCGGCCCAGCAGATAGCACATCGTGCTGCGCGACTAGGGCCGAAGACCGCGCTCCGATCGCCGCCTATTGCCGTCATTCCAAAACAGAACAACAATCCTTCGCCTCGGTAGCGCCGCAAGTTGGCGCCGGGAGGGCATATGTCCAAGAAGCACAAAGCTGGCGAACCCGAAGTGTCGGTGCATCGGAACGCGAAGGAAGTCGCCGAAGTCCAGCAGTACTGGCACCTGGCGGAACGGTCGAAGTTGCACAAGCCGCCCAAGAACTACAAGTACGTCGAGGAGCTTGCCCATCTGCAGTTCGAGCTCATCAAGCTGCAGGAGTGGGTTCGCCTGAACGGCCTCAAGGTCATCGTCCTGTTCGAAGGCCGTGATGCAGCGGGCAAAGGGGGAGTGATCAAGCGCATCACCGAGTCCTTGAACCCTCGTATCTGCCGAGTCGTGGCATTGGGTACGCCGACGGAGCGTGAACGGGGACAGTGGTATTTCCAGCGCTACGTCGCCCAGCTGCCGGCAAAGGGCGAAATCGTTCTGTTCGATCGCAGCTGGTACAACCGCGCCGGCGTCGAGCGAGTCATGGGCTTTTGCACGGAGGACGAGTATCGAGAGTTTCTGCGGGCTTGCCCGCTATTCGAGGAAATGCTGATCCGTTCCGGAATTCATCTCATCAAGTACTGGTTCTCGGTCAACGATGAGGAGCAGGATCGGCGGTTTCATGAGCGCGTCAGCAATCCAATCAAGCGCTGGAAACTGAGCCCGATGGATCTCGAGTCACGCAAGCGCTGGGTCGACTACTCCAAGGCCAAGGACGAGATGTTCGAGCATACCGATCTAAAGAAGTCGCCCTGGTTCGTCGTAAACGCCGACAGCAAGAAGCGGGCCCGCCTCAACTGCATCCGCCACTTGCTGGATCAGATTCCCTATCGGGACATGAAGCCGGTCGAGATTGAAGTGCCACCCAGACAAATCGACGACGGCTACAAGCGACCCAAGATGTCGTCGCAGAATTTTGTCCCTGAGATCTATTGAACGCCTACCTGCGCCGCCCACGCTCGACCGAACCTGATCGCTGATGGGCAGCCGAGGAGCACGGCCATGGGCTCAGCCGCGAACACGCATACGGCTCACGGCGACACCGCCTGGCACGCGATGTCGGTCGATGAGGTCATAGAGCGGCTTGGCACCGACGACGCAAAAGGGTTGGAGTCGGCCGAGGCCCTAGCCCGCCTGGCAAAGTACGGCCCCAACCGTCTGCCGCAAGGCAAGAGGCGCGGGCCTCTCATGCAGTTCCTGGCGCAGTTCAACAATGTTCTCGTCTACGTTCTGCTCGGCGCCGGCTTCGTCAAGTTGATGCTTGGCCTCTGGGTCGACTCTTCGATCATCTTTGGCGTGGTCGTTCTCAACGCCGTGCTCGGATTCATTCAGGAGGGCAAGGCCGAGAAGGCGCTGGATGCGATCCGGAACATGTTGTCCGCCGAGGCCCGGACCCTGCGCGGCGGCGAAGTTCGCCAGATCGCGGCCGAGCAACTGGTGCCGGGCGATGTGGTGCTGCTCGAGTCCGGCGACAAGATCCCGGCAGACCTCCGGCTTGTCGATGCCAAGAATCTGCGGACCGAGGAGGCGGCACTTACCGGCGAATCGGTGCCGGCCGACAAGAACACCGAACCGACACCCGCCGACTCGACGGTCGGCGATCGTGAATGCATGGCGTTCTCGGGCACGATGGTGGTTTCCGGCCGCGCGACGGGGGTGGTTGTCGCAACCGGCAACGCGACGGAACTCGGTCGCATCAACGCCCTGCTCGCAGGCGTCAGCGCGCTCGAGACGCCGCTCCTGCGCCAGATCAAGAAGTTCGGCTACGTCATCACTGCCGTCGTCGGCATCGTCGGCGTCGTGGTCTTCGCCTACGGCAAGTGGGTGCAAGGCATGGATTTCGTCGAGCTGTTCCAGGCGGTCGTTGGCATCGCGGTGTCGGTGATTCCCGAAGGTTTGCCGGCAATCATCACGATTACGCTCGCGATCGGCGTGCAGCGCATGGCCCAGCGCAACGCCATCATCCGCCAGCTCCCGGCGGTCGAGACGCTTGGTTCGGTATCGCGCATCTGTTCCGACAAGACCGGCACGCTGACACTCATGGAAATGATGGTCGTCTCCGCTGTCACGGCCGAAGCGGCCTACCAAGTCACGGGCAATGGCTACGCGCCGGACGGCGAGGTCACGAAGGACGGCGCGCCCGCCGACGCGGTGCCGACGCTTTCGCTCATCGGGCGCGTGTCCCTGTTGTGCAACGACGCGGAGCTCTTCCAGGAGCAGGGCGCCTGGAAAGTCGAAGGCGATCCGACCGAGGGAGCGCTTTACCCGTTCGCGACCAAGCTTGGCCTCAGCCGCGAGAGCGAGAGAGCAGCGTTGCCGCGGATCGACGCCATCCCGTTCGAATCGGAGCACAAGTTCATGGCGACGCTGCACGCCTCGACCGACGGCAAGGAAATGCTGCTGGTCAAGGGCGCACCCGAGGTCATCCTCGAACACTGCGACCGCCAGCAATTGTCATCCGGCCAGGCAGCGTCGCTTGATCGCCCGCACTTCGCACAAGCCTCCGACCGGCTTGCCGGCCAGGGCGAGCGCGTGCTGGCACTTGCCTGGCGCGAAGGGCCGGCTGGCAAGCCGGGTGGCTTGACCGCGGCGGACCTGCCCAAGAACCTCGTTCTGCTCGGCCTGATCGGTCTCCTCGACCC
>JBPYDO010000061.1:0-5527 GCA_051985755.1 Reyranella sp.
GCTCGGCTTTACCGTCCTCGCCTGGACCGTGTTGCCGGCGCTTTACCGGCTGCTCGGGGGCGACGCCGGCGCGCTGGCGAACGCGATCGCCTACAGCAATGTCTGGTTCAGCGGCGCGGCCCTGGTGTGGACGAACTTTTTTCTGAGCGCGCTGCTCCGCGGCAGCGGCGATGCCCTGACGCCCAGTCGCATCGGGCTCGTCGCGTCGCTGGCCTATGCGCCGCTTGCGGCCCTGCTGGCGCTGGGCGTCGGGCTCGGGCTCATGGGACTGGCTTGCGCGGCGGTCATGACCAATATGGCTGCGGCCGTGATGCAGGCACGCGCGCTATGTCAGGGACGGCTCGGGTTTCGGCCGGCGCTCGCCGGCGTTCGTCTGAAGCCGCACCTGTTGCGTGAAATCCTGGGCGTCGGCGTGATGGGCTCGCTGACCACGATCACGGCCAATGTCACCATCCTGCTGGTCACTGGCCTGGTCGGCCGTTTCGGCACCGCTGCGATCGCGGGCTACGGCATCGTGGTGCGCCTGGAGTTCATGGTGGGGCCGGTGGCCTTCGGCATTGGCACCGGCGCCACGACCCTGGTCGGCGTGGCCGCCGGCGCCGGCGATTGGCGGCGCGCCATGCGCGCGGCCTGGATCGGCGGCGCAGTAGCCTTCGCCATCGGCGGTGCGATGGGCTGGACAGCGGCACTGCTGCCGGAGAGCTGGGCTCAGCTTTTCGCCTCGCAGCGCGACGTGGTCGAGGCGGCTGTCGCCTGCCTCACGCGCGTAGCGCCGTTCTATTGCCTGTTCGCCCTGGGACTCACGTTGAACTTCGCGAGCCAGGGTGCCGCGCGCATGACGCTGCCGGTCACGGCCGGCATCGTGCGCCTGCTGGTCGCTTCCGCGGGAGGCCTGTTCGCCGTCAACACGCTGGGACTCGGACTCGACGGCGCTTTCACGGCGCTGGCGGGGAGCTTCGCGATCTATGGTGCGCTGATGGCAGTTTCGCTGTTTGTGGCGCCCTGGCGATCGAAGGGAATTCTGCTTCCAGACGGCAATCCACTACGGCCATCAGGCCCGAAAGGTAGGACTGGCGGCGCTTGAGAAAGGCATGCAGCCGAGCGGGGTAGTCGGCCGACACGGCATCTTGGACGGAGCGCCTGGCCGCGAGAGCCGTCCGCCACGCTGCGACCCGCGGCTTGGTGTCGAGGATGCCGAAGGACTGGATGCGGTCGAAGGTGTCGAAGTAGCGGAAAACCGGTGCGAAGGCGGCGTCGACCAGGGAGAAGCCCGGACCATCGAAGTAAGGCCCCGCGCCTAGCCGTCCTTCCAGCCGATCGAACTTCGCGGCGAGCGACGAGGCCTTGGCAGTGAAGGCTTCGCGATCACTTGCCGAATAGAAGCCCGCGATGTCGTTCAGCGTCGCCGAAGCGAACTCGATCCAGGACCGGTGCGCCGCCCGCTGCAGGGGATCGGCCGGATGAAGCGGCGGCCTGCAGGTCTCCTCGAGATATTCGAGTATCACTGCGCTTTCGAAGATGGCCTGCCCACCCACCAGCAGGACCGGTGTCCGACCGAGCGGGGAAACCGCGCGGAACCAGTCGGGCTTGTTCGCGAGGTCTACATCGCGGCGTTCGAAGGGTACGCCCTTCTCGATCAGGGCGATCGCGGCGCGCTGCACATAGGGGCAAAGCGCGTGGCTTACCAGCGTCAGGGCGGCCTGTTCCATGGTCCCTCAACTAAATGCACTTGCATCTAGTTAATGCAGATGCATCCAAAGTCAATAGTGGATGTGATTGCATCTAATTGGCCCTAGAATGGGCGCATGAGCGCGAGATCACGTACGACGGCCTCCGGGGCCACCCCAAGCAGGGCGGTGGTGGATGCCTGGGCGCGCCTGATGCGGGCGCAACGCCGGGCGCTGGCAACGGTTGAGGGCGCGCTCAAGCAGGCCGGGCTGCCGCCGCTCGTCTGGTACGACGTGCTGCTCGAGCTTCAACGCGCCGGACCGGCCGGACTGCGGCCCTTCGAGCTCGAACGCGAAATGCTGTTGGCGCAGTACAATCTTTCGCGGCTGATCGACCGGCTGCAGGCAGCGGGATACATCGCGCGCAATATTTGCGCCGACGACGGCCGCGGACAGCTGATCACGATCACGCGAGCCGGTCTCGCCATGCGACGGCGCATGTGGCCGGTCTACGCCGACGCCATCCAGTCGGCGATCGGCGAGCGATTGAGTGAGTCGAAGGCAGCAGAGCTCGGTGCACTCTTGGGGCGGCTCAACTGAAACACACGCGCGGTCACGCACCGTGTACAAAGATTTGTGATCGTCGACGGTGTCGACGCATCGCTGACGTTCCTCGCCGACAGAGGTGGTCTCACAATTCCGCCTCAATGCCTCCCGACAACGCTGCACGAGAGCGGAATAACAACCTGCAATCCAAGTAGAGAGTTCAAAGGTTCGGTCCGGGCGGAGACACCCAATCCTCTAACGTGTGTCCAGTAAGGAGAGTTTGTCATGAACACTGTTGCCAAGATCCTGATCGGCGGCGCGGTTCTGGTACTGCCGTTCGCAGCGTCGGCCCAGATGAACGACGCGAGCTACTGCCAGGCGCTGAGCAAGGCCTATCGCGATACGGCCGTGAGCTCGGCTCCCAACACCGCCGTCCCCGTGGCGATTTCCAAGTGCGAGTCGGGCGACGTGGCCGCGGCCATCCCAGTGCTCGAGCAGGCTCTCCGCAACTCTGGGGTCAAGCTGCCGCCGCGCGGCTGAGCGCAAGCGAGAAGATCCAAGCCGGCCGGGGCGTCGAAAGGCGCCCCGGCTTTTTGCTGCCGCTAGACGGCGGCGTAGGGTTGGCCCCAACGCTCCAGGTAGACCACGTCCTTCAGGGGTGCGCGCCGGGTCGGACCGAACTTGCCCATCGGATAGCCGATCGGAAGGATGGCGTAGGAGTGCACGCCTGGCGGCAGGCCGAGGGCCGCTTCCGCCTCCTTCTCGAACAGCAGATGCCGGGTCGTCAGCGTGGTGCCGAGCCCCAGCGCCCGAGCCGCCAGGACCATGTTCTGCACCGCCGGATAGATTGAGGAGCCGGCGGAGCGGTTGGGGTTGGGCCCGTCCTCCAGGCAGGCGACGATCCAGACCGGCGCTTCGTGGAAGTGCTCGGTGAGGTATTCGACCGCCGCGTGCTGGCGCATGTACTGTTCCTTGTTGACGCCGGGCGGCGGAGGGGCGGTTTGATAGCGTGGGCCGACCGTCTCCTCGAATGCGCGCTTGTAGAAGACCTGTACCGCTTTCTTGATCTTGGCGTCCTTGATCACCAGGAAACGCCATTTCTGGAAGTTGCCGACGCTTGGCGCACAAACGCCGGCGCTCAGGATGCGCGCGATCAGCTCGTCCGGCACCGGGTCGGGTCTAAGCCGCCGCATGGCCCGGCAGGTTTCCATGATATCGAACAGTTCAGGCATTACCTCCTCCTTTGATTCGTCACTCGACAGTCCGCGCAAATTCTTGTCGTCCTGAGCGTAGCGAAGGACCTCAAGGCCTTTCCGCGCGCACGCCCCTGGCAATCGCCATGAGATCCTTCGCTTCGCTCAGGATGACAAAGTGCGTGGGGCGGGCATCTCCTGCAACTACTTCAGCTTCTCCGCCACGCGGCCGAGGCGCTCCAGCGTCTGCAGCACGGTCTTTTGGCCGAGGCCCGGCCATTGCACGCGCAACAGCAGGTGATCGGTGCCGGTGCGCTCGCCGTAGGCGCCGATCTGGTCGACCACCTCGGTCTGCGAGCCGATGATGAAGCGGGCGGCGGCGAACTTGTCGAAATCGGCGCGGATGCGGTCGGCAGGCACGAAGCCCGAGGCGCCGCCCCAGCTCGCATAGGCTTCGTACTTGAAGGCAAGCGGCTCGCGCACCTCGTCGAGCGCCTTGCCGGTGCCGCTGCCGACATGGCATTCGCGGATCACCGGGAATTCCGTCGCCGGCGGCAGGCCAGCGGCGGCGCGAGTCTCGCGGAACAGTGAGGTGAGGCGCCCGACATTCTCCAGGCTGACCATGGGCGAGGGCATCCAGGCGTCGGCGAGCTTGGCGGCGCGCTTCACTGCCACCTCGACGTCGCCCGCCATCCAGATCGGCGGACCGCCCGGCCGCCTGGGCTTTATGCTGGCTCGAACCTTGCTCAATTTGTGGAAGCGGCCGCTGTGCTCCACGACGTCGTCGCGCCACAGCTTGCGGATCACCTCGACGCTCTCGACGAACCGCGGCACGCGTTCCTTGAAGGGAACGCCGATCGAATCGAACTCCTCCTGGCGGTAGCCCAACCCCAATCCGATGACGGCGTTACCGCCGCACAGCCAGTCGAGGGTCGCGGTTTCCTCGGCGACGATCACGGGATTGAGCAGCGGCAGCAGCAGCAATCCTGGCCCGACCATCATGCCCTCAGCCTCGGCCGCGAGCCGGGCCAAGAGCGGCATCGCCTGGAACATCTGCAGCGGGCTCGACACGAAATGCTGGCCGACCATCAGCGAGACGAGACCGCTCGCCTTGGCCGCGCGGGTCTGCGCGATCAGGTTATCGAGCTCCGGCTCGAGATCGGCGCCCTCGCGCCACTGCGTGGCCATGTACAGGCCGAGCTTCATGGGCGTTCCTCCCTTTGCGTCCGGCTACTCTAGCTCGATCACGATATTGCCGCGGCCGTCGAGGACAGCCGTGGCGCCTGGCGGCACGACGCAGGTGGCGTCGTATTCTTCCACGATCAGCGGTCCTTGGCGGGCGGATGTGAGCTGAGAGCGCCGTATGACGGGAGTCTCGATCCAGCCGGCATGACCGTTGTCGCCGAAATAGGCCCGTCTCGGCGGCGGCGGTACCGGTTCGGCTCGGCTCGAGCGCAATTGCTCGGGAACGCCGTCGCCCTCGCGCAGGCCCTGGCCCACCACCTGGATCGAGACCAACTCGACCGGCTCCTCGGGCCCGGCGCGATGGCCATAGGTCTTCTCGTGCTCCTGGCCGAAGGCCTCTTCCAGATGCGCGGCCATCCTCTGGTCGAGCGGCCCGTCGGGCACCGGCACGGTGAGTTCGTAGCTCTGCCCCTGATAGTGCAACGCCGCCGAGCGGCGCAGCCGCCGTCGTCCCGCCGCGAAATCCTCAGAAGCGAGCTGCGCCTCCGCCTGGTCGGCGAGACCGCGCCAGGCGCGCTCGATCTCGCCGAGGTCGGCCTGGCGCAACAGGCGGCGGAACGTGCGCGAGTAGTGGTGCTCGACATCGGCATAGAGCAGGCCGAATGACGAGAAGAGCCCGGCCGACGGCGGCACCACGATGCGGGTCATGCCCAGCGCTCGCGCCATGCCGCAGGCGAACAAAGGGCCGTTGCCGCCGAAGGCGAACAGCGCGAATTCGCGCGGGTCGCGGCCGCGCTCGGTCGACACTGACTTGATGGCGCGCATCATGTTGGAAGCGGCGATCTGGTGGGCGCCGAAGGCGGCCTTCTCGAGCGTGAGACCGAGCGGACGCGCCACCTCTGCGTCGAAGACCTGCCGTGCCTTGTCGGCGTTGAG
>JBPYDO010000062.1:0-7355 GCA_051985755.1 Reyranella sp.
GGTCAATGCCGACGACCTGCAGATCAAGATGGCGCAGGGCGCCAAGCCGGGCGAGGGCGGCCAGCTGCCGGGCCACAAGGTCGACGAGAACATCGCCCGTGTGCGGCGCTCGACGCCCGGCGTCGGCCTGATCTCGCCGCCGCCGCACCACGACATCTACTCGATCGAGGACCTGGCGCAGCTGATCCATGACCTCAAGAACGCCAACCCGAAGGCCCGCATCTCGGTCAAGCTGGTGTCCGAGGTCGGTGTCGGCACGGTGGCGGCCGGCGTCAGCAAGGCGCGCGCCGATCATGTCACCATCTCGGGCTTCGAGGGCGGCACCGGCGCCTCGCCGCTGACGTCGCTCACCCACGCCGGTTCGCCGTGGGAGATCGGGCTCGCCGAGACGCAGCAGACCCTGGTGCTGAACGCCCTGCGCGGCCGCATTGCCGTGCAAGTCGACGGCGGCCTGCGCACCGGCCGCGACGTAGCGATCGCGGCCTTGCTGGGCGCCGACGAGTTCGGCTTTGCCACGGCGCCGTTGATCGCTGCCGGCTGCATCATGATGCGCAAGTGCCATCTCAACACCTGCCCGGTCGGCATCGCCACCCAGGATCCGGTGCTGCGGCGGCGCTTCACCGGCAAGCCCGAGCACGTCATCAACTACTTCTTCTTCGTGGCCGAGGAGCTGCGCGCCATCATGGCGCAGATGGGCTTCCGGACCCTGAACGACATGATCGGCCGCGTCGACCGGCTGGATGCGCGGCGCGCCGTCGATCACTGGAAGGCGGGCGGCGTCGATCTCTCCAAGCTGCTCTACCAGATGCCGGCCAAGCCCGGCGTCGCGATCTGGAACTGCGAGACGCAGAACCACGGGCTCGACAAGGCGCTGGACCACAATCTGATCGCGGCGGCGCAGCCGGCGCTGGAGGCGGGCCAGCCGGTGCAGATCGAACTGCCGATCTCCAACGTCAACCGCACCGTCGGCGCCATGCTGTCGGGCGAGGTGGCGAAGCGCCACGGCCATGGCGGCCTGCCCGAGGACACGATCTCGGTGCGGCTCAGCGGCACGGCGGGCCAGAGCTTCGGCGCCTTCCTGGCGCACGGCATCTCGCTCGAGCTCAGCGGCGACGCCAACGACTATGTCGGCAAGGGCCTGTCGGGCGGCCGCGTCGTGGTGCGCCAGCCGCTCGCCGTGGCCCGCGACCCGCTGCACAACATCGTGGTCGGCAACACCGTGCTCTACGGCGCGATCGGCGGCGAGGCCTATTTCGAGGGCGTGGCCGGCGAGCGCTTCGCCGTGCGCAACTCGGGCGCCATCGCGGTGGTCGAGGGCACCGGCGACCATGGCTGTGAATACATGACCGGCGGCGTGGTCGTTGTGCTGGGCGACACCGGCCGCAACTTCGCGGCTGGCATGTCGGGCGGCGTCGCCTATGTCTACGATCCCAAGGCGCGCTTCGGTGATCTCTGCAACAAGGCGATGGTCGAGCTCGAGCCGGTCGGCAGCCTGTCGTCCGAGCCGCTCGACGACCCCTCAAAGGACCAAGAGGGCCGGCCGCGCCAGCGCGCCCTCAATGTCGAGGACAACGGCATGGGCGACATGCTGCGCTTCGACGCCGAGCGCCTGCGCATCCTGATCGAGCGCCACCACCTGCACACCGGCAGCGCCCGCGCCCGCGAGCTCTTGGAGGACTGGGACCGCGCGCTGCCCTGCTTCGTCAAGGTCATGCCCAACGACTACAAGCGCGCCCTGTTGCAGCGGCGCGAGCGCGCCATGGCCAAAGCCGTGGCGGCGGAGTGACGATGGGTCTGGTCAAGGGCTTTCTCGAAATTGAGCGCAAGGAACGGCCTTATGAGAAGGTCGAGAAGCGACTCAAGACGTGGAAGGAATTCATCCTGCCGCTGCCGCCTGAGGAGGTGCGCCGGCAGGGTGCGCGCTGCATGGATTGCGGCATCCCGTTCTGTCACAACGGCTGCCCGGTCAACAACCTGATCCCCGACTGGAACGAGCTGGTGCGGCGCGACCGCTGGCAGGCGGCGCTCGAGTCGCTGCACTCGACCAACAATTTCCCGGAATTCACCGGCCGCATCTGCCCGGCGCCGTGCGAGGCGTCGTGCACGCTGAACATCGACGACAACCCGGTGACCATCAAGTCGATCGAATGCGCCATCGTCGATCGCGGCTGGGAAGAGGGCTGGATCGTGCCCGTGCCGGCCGCCGCCAGGTCGGGCAAGCGCGTCGCCGTGGTCGGCTCGGGTCCGGCCGGCATGGCCTGCGCCCAGCAGCTGGCGCGCGCCGGCCATGCCGTCACCCTGTTCGAGAAGGCCGACCGGATCGGCGGCCTACTGCGCTATGGCATTCCCGACTTCAAGATGGAGAAGCGCCTGATCGACCGGCGGATGCGCCAGATGGAGGCCGAGGGCGTCGAGTTTCGCACCGGCGTCGAGGTCGGCACCACCCTGTCGGTGAATTCGCTGCTCGAAGGCTACGACGCCGTCGCCTTGACCGGCGGCGCCGAATGGCCGCGCGATCTCGAAGTGCCGGGCCGCGAGCTGGCAGGCATCCACTACGCCATGGATTTCCTGGTGCAGCAGAACAAGCGAGGCGCAGGTGACGACGAGGCGCGCGCGGCGCCCAAGGGCACCATCACCGCCAAGGGCAAGCACGTCGTGGTGATCGGCGGCGGCGACACCGGGTCGGACTGCATCGGCACCTCCAACCGTCAGGGCGCGGCGTCGATCGTGCAGCTCGAAGTGATGCCTGCGCCGCCCGAGAAGGAGGACAAGGGCCTGACCTGGCCGGACTGGCCGCTCAAGATGCGCACGTCGTCGTCGCAGGAAGAGGGCGCGGAGCGCGACTTCGCGGTGTTAACCAAGAAGGCGGTCGGCAGCGGCGGCAAGGTCGAGGCGCTGGAATGCATGCGCATCGACTGGGTGAAGGGAAGCGACGGCCGCACCGTCATGGCCGAGATCCCGGGCAGCGCGTTCCAGCTCAAGGCCGACCTGGTGCTGCTCGCCATGGGCTTCCTCGGGCCGAGCAAGCCCGGCCTGGTGGAGCAGGCTGGCGTCGCCCTCGATCCGCGCGGCAACATTGCCGCCAACACCGAGGACTACGCCACCTCGGTGCCCAAGCTGTTTGCCGCGGGCGACATGCGACGCGGGCAATCGCTGGTCGTGTGGGCAATCCGCGAGGGCCGCCAGTGCGCCCGCGCCATCGACCAGATGCTGATGGGCGCCACGACTCTGCCGCGCTGAGCGCAAGCGTCGATCCAGCCGCAACTCACGTTCGCGTCAGCTTGTGCGCAAGCTGCACGTCTTGGCCCTTGCCTGCTCAACCGAGACTTGTTCTAAAGAACAAGCCGGAGCAGCGGGTGCGCCCCGCGCCGGGTCTTGGGGACACGGATGGACTTCCTGCTCATCCAGGGCGCCAATATGGAGTATCTCGGGCGCCGCCAGCCGGAGCTGTACGGAACCATGACGGCGAAGGAGCTCGATGCCGAGCTGCGCCGCCATGCCCGCCGCCTCGAGGTCGGGCTGGAGATCCTCTACACCAACACCGAAGGCGCGGCGGTGACGGCCATCTTCAGGGCCGACCGCGCCGGCATCGATGGCATCCTGTTCAATCCGGCGGCCTTCCTGCATGCCGGCCACGCCCTGCGCGACTGCCTGAAGTCGATCACTGCACCCGCGATCGAGATCCACATGACCAATATCGAAAAGCGCGGCTTCAGCTCGGTCACCGCCGAAGCCGCGGTGGGCATCGTCGCGGGCTTCGGCGTGACGTCATACGTGCTGGCGCTCGAAGCCATGGTGGCGCGGCTGCGCTAGAACGCCGGCATGATCAAGATCGGTCCGCTGGCCTCGTCCGAACGCGCCGCCTGGGAGCGGCTGGCGCGCGGTTACAAGGATTTCTACGAAACCGTGCTGCCGCCGGGTGACTATGACCGCGCCTGGCAGCGCCTGCTCGAAGGCCGCGAGGTGCATGGCCTGGGTGCGCGTCTGGAAGGCCGCCTGGTCGGCATCGCGCACTACCTGTTCCACGTCAATGTCTGGCTCGAGGAAGCGTGCTACCTGCAGGACCTGTTCGTCGACGAGACGGTGCGCGGGCAGGGGATAGCACGGGCGCTGATCGAGGCCGTGGCCGACGCCGGCCGCCGGCGCGGCGCCTCGCGCTTCTACTGGCAAACCAAGCACGACAACCGCCGCGCCCGCGCCCTCTACGACAAGGTCGCGGTCCATCGCGGATTCATTCGCTATGACCATCCGCTGGACTGAGGCGCGGGGCGTCGCCGCCTCCTTGTCGCCGTAGTGTCATTCACAGGGGCTAGCGTTTTGCTGGCGTGAGGGAACGGGGGAGATCATGAGCGAAGACGCCGTCTTGGGAGGGGCAGCGGCTCATCATCCGCTGCGAGCGTCGGGAGTGCCGGGCTGGATCGGCAAGGCGAGCCCGCTGCTCGCTTTCGCGGTGCTGCTCGCGGGCGCGGTCTATGCCGCCTTTGCGCTGGTCTCCGATCTGGAGAGCGGACCGGCGGCCAGTTTCATGATCTACATCCTGCTGGTGCTGGCGCTGCTGATTGCGCTCGGCTTCGAGTTCGTCAACGGCTTCCACGACACGGCCAATGCCGTGGCGACCGTCATCTACACCAATTCGCTGCCGCCCCACGCCGCTGTCATCTGGTCGGGGGTCTTCAACTTCATCGGCGTGCTGGTGTCGACCGGCGCGGTGGCGTTCGGCATCATCTCGCTGCTGCCGGTCGAGCTGATCCTGCAGGTCGGCAGCAATGCCGGCTTCGCCATGGTCTTCGCGCTGCTGATCGCGGCTATCATCTGGAATCTCGGGACCTGGTACTTCGGCATCCCCAACTCGAGCTCGCACGCCCTGATCGGCTCGATCATCGGCGTCGGCGTGATGAACCAGATCATGGCTTCCGGCAAGAGCGGCACCAGCGGCGTCGACTGGGACCAGGCGCTGGGCGTCGGCAAGTCGCTGCTTTTCTCGCCGCTTGCCGGCTTCATCCTGGCGGCCATCCTGTTGCTGCTGGCCAAGTTCGCGATCCGCGCCCCGGCGCTCTACAAGCCGCCGGTCGGTTCCGCGCCGCCCCCGTGGTGGATTCGCGGCCTTCTCATCCTCACCTGCACCGGCGTGAGCTACGCGCACGGCTCGAACGACGGGCAGAAGGGCATGGGTCTCATCATGCTGATCCTGATCGGCACGGTGCCCACGACCTACGCGCTCAACCGCTCGCTGCCGGTTACCTACACCGCCGAGTTCGAGAAGGCGTCGCTCGCGGCGGCGCAGGTGATCGGCCGCAAGGCGGAAGGCTACGGTGTGCTGGGCAATCCGCGCCCGGCGGTGACGAGCTACGTCGCCCAGCACGAAATCAACGAGGGCACCTATCCGTCGCTCGCCGTTCTGGTGAAGGAGATCGCTGACCAGGTGAAGCAATACGGCACGCTCGCCAAGCTGCCGAACAGTGTCGTCGGCAACACGCGCAACGACATGTACCTCGCCTCCGAGGCGGTCCGCCTCCTGGTCAAGGACAAAGCGGCCGACCTGTCGAAGGAAGACGTCAGCACGCTCAGCGCCTACAAGAAGGCGCTGGATACCGGCACCAAGTTCATCCCGACCTGGGTCAAGGTCGCCGTCGCGATCGCGCTCGGGCTCGGCACGATGGTCGGCTGGCGGCGTATCGTCGTGACGGTTGGCGAGAAGATCGGCAAGGAGCACCTGTCCTATGGCCAGGGCGCTTCCGCCGAGATCGTCGCCATGGGCCTGATCATGGTGGCCGACAACTACGGCCTGCCGGTCAGCACCACCCACGTGCTGTCGTCAGGCGTCGCCGGCACCATGGCGGCCAACGGCTCAGGCCTGCAGGGCAGCACGCTGCGCAACATGGCGCTCGCGTGGGCGCTGACCCTGCCGGCGGCGATCATGCTGTCGGGCGCGCTGTTCGCCTTGCTGAGGTACCTGTTCTGATGCCGGACAACCGCGACCAGCGCCTGCACGCCGAGCTGAGCGACATCGTCGACGAGGAGCTGGAGCTCGAAATCGACGACGAGCGGCTGACGGCGCTGCTCGACCAGGCCGACGGCCAGCATCGCGAGACCATGGACCGCAAGGTCTATTTCAGTGAACTGCTGCGGCTGCAGCGCGAGCTGGTCAAGCTGCAGGACTGGGTGGTGCATCGCAAGCTCAAGGTCGTGGTGCTGTTCGAGGGCCGCGACGCCGCCGGCAAGGGAGGCGTGATCAAGCGCGTGACCCAGCGGCTCAATCCGCGCATCTGCCGCACCGTGGCGCTGTCGGCGCCGACCGAGCGCGAGCGCACCCAGTGGTACTTCCAGCGCTACGCGGCGCACCTGCCCGCCGCCGGCGAGATCGTGCTGTTCGACCGCAGCTGGTACAACCGCGCCGGTGTCGAGCGGGTCATGGGCTTCTGCAGCGAGGACGACGTCGAGGAATTCTTCCGCACGGTGCCGGAGTTCGAGCGCATGCTGGTGCGGTCGGGCATCGTGCTGGTCAAGTACTGGTTCTCGATCACCGACGAGGAGCAGGAGCTGCGCTTCATGATGCGCATCCGCGATCCCTTGAAGCAGTGGAAGCTGTCGCCGATGGACCTCGAATCTCGGCGCCGCTGGGAGGAATACACCAAGGCCAAGGAGGAGATGCTGGCGCGCAGCCACATTGCCGAGGCGCCGTGGTGGGTGGTCGAGGGCGTCGACAAGAAGCGGGCGCGGCTCAACTGCATCCACCACCTGCTGCAGCAGGTGCCGTACGGCGACATCGATCACCAGGCCATCGTGCTGCCCGAGCGCGAGCGCAAGCCGAACTACGTCCGCACGCCGGTGCCGGCCGAGATGCACGTGCCGACGGTGTACTGAGCGGGATCAGCCGGGCAGCAGCCATTGGCTGGCGGCGTGGATGACCACGCCGACCAGGCCGCCGACCAGGGTACCGTTGATGCGGATATATTGCAGATCCTTGCCGACCTGCAGCTCCATGCGATCGACCAGGGTCGTGGCGTCCCAGTTCTCGACCACGCGCGTGACGAAGGCGCCGATCTCGCCGCGCCGGGGCGCGATGGTGCGCTTGATCAGGTAGCGCATCCAGCGATTGATGCGATCCTTGAGCTCGGGGTCCTCCTGCAGCCAGCGGCCGGAGCCGGCAAGCGCCGAGGCGACGACCGTCTGGATCCTCTCGGAATAGACGTGGGCGTTGCTGGGCAGGCGGGTCTCGATCTCGTGCCACAGCGCCCGGATCTGGTCGTGGAACAGCGGGCTCGCCAGCAGCTCGGTCTTGGCCGCTTCGACCCGCTCCTGCAGCTGCGGATCGGTATTGAGGCGCCCGATCAGCGCTTCGATCGCCCCTTTGA
>JBPYDO010000063.1:0-18037 GCA_051985755.1 Reyranella sp.
GCCGAAGCTCGGCGAGCACACCGACGAGGTGCTGGGAAAGCCGCGCTAGGGCAGCCCCTTGATCCAGTCGCTGGTCTGCTTGGAGGCGGCCATGTCGGTGGTCATGTGGCCGCCGCCAACCACGACGTACTTCGAGTAAGGGTTCTTGGCCGCTGGTTTGTAGACGAGCCTTTCGGCGTTCGCGAAAAACGGATCGTCGCGGGCGACCGCCACGAAGATCGGCGTGGTAGCGGGCAGCATGGGCGCGCGGCGGATCATGTTGGCCGGCCCACCCGGACTCATCCAGCTCAAGTACACGTCGACCGTCGTGCTGAGCGTTAGGGTCGCGCCCTGGTTTTCGTCGGGCCCGCGAAAGGAGTCGCTGCCCTTGCCTGCCTTCTTGAGCGCGCGCGCCTTGTCGACGGCTTCGTGGATCGACTTGTCCTTCTGGTAGAAGTGACCGGGCTGATGGCCCGGCGCCAGCAGGAATACGCCGGCGAGATTGCCGCGCTCGACGGCGTAGGAAAGCGCCACGTTGGCGCCGAGACTCTGGCCGCCGATCACGATCCGCGTGGCGCCCTTGGCCCTGAGCTTGGCGGCCTCCTGGTCCAGCTGCTCGAAGACCTGCTGCATCGTCATATGGACGTTGTCCCAGGCGCCCCTGCTCCAGGGCAGCCACGACGGCAGCGCCGTCTTGCAGCCGGCGCTCTCCAGCGTGCCGGAGATGTCGCGCAGGCCTGCCGAATGCGAGAAGTCGCCGCCCTTGCCATGCATCAGGATGACGCCGGTCGTGCACTGCGCCGCCGCCGGTTGGACCGCGAGCGCGGTCAGTGCCGCGACCAACAACGCCAAGACCCTGCTGTTCACTCGACCCTTCCCGCCAACTGTTGTCACTATAGCATGGTCAAAGCACATTGAGGTGATGCGCTTCACACCCGGGAGGAAGGCCATGCGCATGAAGGACAAGGTCGGCATCGTGACGGCGGCGGGCTCCGGCATGGGCCGCGCCGGCGCCGTGCGCTTTGCGCGCGAGGGCGCGAGCGTTGCCGTGGTCGACGTCGATAAACAGGCGGTCGATGCCGTGGTGAAGGAGATCACGTCGGCCGGCGGCAAGGCGCTCGGCATCGCGGCCGACTTGCGCCAGGACGAGAATGCGAGACGCATCGTACGCGAGACGGCCAACAAGTTCGGCGGGCTCGACTTCGTATGGAACCATCTCGGCCACCCGGGACCGGCTTCCGTCGAGGGCATCGAGATGAAGGACTGGGAGCTCGCGGTCGACCTCAACCTGCGCTCGCAGATCGTCACCACCGAGGCGGCGCTGCCCGAGATGAAGACGCGCGGCGGCGGGAGCCTCTTATATACGGCCTCGACCTCGGGCCTGCAGGGCTCGATCTTCAGCCCGGTCTATTCGGCTGTGAAGTTCGGCGTGGTGGGCTTCGCCAAGGCGCTGGCCAAGCGCGTCGCCAAGGACGGCATCCGGGTCAACGTGATCTGCCCCGGCGCCACCGACACGCCGATGCTGCGCGTGTTCGTGGCCCGTCCCGACCAGCAGAGCACGCAAGGCCGCAATCCCGAGGAGCTGGTGCGCCAGCGTGCCGGGCAGAACCCGATGGGCCGCCCGGCGCGGCCCGAGGAGATCGCCAACGCCGCCCTGTTCCTACTGTCGGACGAAGCCTCGTTCATCACCGGCGCCGCGTTGGCGGTCGACGGCGGCACGACCGCCTAGGCGCGCCGGCGATGCGCCTGCTTAGGCGAGCCGGCGGCGCGGCGGCCTGACGAACCGGAGGGGGCATGGGCCGAGGGCTACCGTTGTTGGTGCTGCTGTGGCTGGGTTTCGCTGCCGGGACTGTTGCCACTGGTGCGCTGCTGCTGCGGGCCTGCGGCTTTCGATTGCTGCCGGCGGCTGCGCTCAGTTTCTGCCCGCTGCCCTCCCAGGCGTTGACGGCCGAGACCGAACGCCAACGCGAGCTGAGTGGGCAGGCGAACGCCATCCGGCGCGAGCTGGAGCTCCGGCGGCTGGCTTGCGCCAGCGCGCCCAAGCCTACCCTGCCGCCGCTGCAGCTGCCCCACCGAGAGGGTGCGGCCTGGCCGCAACAGACGGCGCTCCTCAAGCCGCCGCCTAGCGAGCCGATCCTCAAGATGCCGGAGAAGCCGACGCAGGATTTATCCTTTCTCAAGGGCTGCTGGCGCACCGATCCCTTCAAGCACGAGCCAGGGCAGCGCGATTTCGGCATTTCCACTTATTGCTTCGACACGAACGGTCGGGGCCAGCTCGAATTCCGGATTTCGGCTCACTCCTGCCGCCCATCGGCTCGGGCGCAGTTCCTGGGCAACGTGCTCAGGATCGACGACGCTGACGTCCGCTGCAGCGACGGCACGCAGTGGGCGGCCGACCATCTCGACTGTCGCCGCGCCTCCGACGGCGTCGCCCAGTGCAGCGGCGACAGCCGCAATCCCGTGTCCGGCCTGCCGACCCACTGGACCGTACGCCTGCACCGGGTCAATTGAGAATGCGCTGAACAGCGGGATGCGCACCGGCGCCAGCGTGAGGAGATCGCCGACGCGGCACTCCTCCTCCTGTCCCACGAGGCCTCATTCATCATCGGTGCCGTACTCGCGATCGACGGAGGCAGACGGCCTATTCAGTCGGTGCCGCCGCAGCCTGAGCCACAGCCCCGCGACGATCACGGCGACGAACAGGGCGACGGCGAGCGGCACAAGCAGGTGCTTCCAGCCAAAGCGCTCGATCAGCTTGCCGAAAATCGCCCCGGGCAACAGCAACGCCGGCGCCCAGACGACGGCCGAGCCGATATTGGCGATCCAGAAGCGCAGCGGCCGCATGCGGAGCACGCCGGCAACCAGCGGAACGACGGCGCGCACCGGGCCGAAAAAGCGGCCGATGAACACGCTCACGTCGCCATGCTTGGCGAAGAACGAGATCCCGGCGGGAATGAGCCGCGGATGGCGGCTGAACGGCCAGATGCGCGACACGGCATGGCCGAAGCGCCGGCCGATCCAGTAGGACACACCGTCGCCTGTGACGGCTCCGGCGATCGCGCCCACCAGCACCGGCGCCAGCGGCAGGATGCCGCTTGGCAGCAGCGTGCCCGCGGCGATCAGGAGCGTCGAGCCGGGAAAGGCGAAACTCACGAAGGCAAGCGACTCGCCGAATGAGACCACGAACATCGCCGGCCCCGCCCAACTGGCGTGGGCGGCGAGGAAGTCGACGAGGGCGTTGAAGTGGCTTTCCATGGCGTCGTCCGACTCCTCGTAGGCCCATCCGGCTACAGTGGAAACGCCCGTAGGCGCCAAACGTTCGCCCCTCCCCAAACATATGGGGAGGGCCGCTATACTTCACCGGACCATTCACTGAGGGGGAGACTGCAATGACTGCGACCTTGCGACGTGTGGGCATCCTTGCCGGGATCTGGGCCGCAACCTGGGCCTTGATCGCGACGAGCTGCCTCGGACTGCTGTCGGCGCCGGCTGAGGCGCAGGATACGGAGGCGACCAAGACCCTGCAGAAGCTGCTGGACAAGAGCGGCGTCAAATACGTCAAGAACGGCGTCGCCTTCGTCGCGGTGTTCAAGGGCAAGGTGCTCGAGCAGATCCCGATCCTGTTGCTGGCCGATGACGACACGCTGATCCTGATCGCCGTCATCGCCAAGAAGGAGCAATTCAAGAAGACGCCCGAGCTGGTCGAGAAGCTCGCCATGGCATCGATGGAGCACTCGCTCCTGAAGGTCGGCCTGGTCAAGGCGGGCGACATGGTGGTCCGCGTCGATGCCCTGCTCGACACTCTCGACTCCGACGACCTGGAAAAGCTGCTCAAGAAGACGGCGAGCGGCGCCGACAAGGTGCGCAAGCAGTTCGCCGACGACATCCAATAGAACTGCGCCGCAAATAGGAGGAAGATGGCGGCCAGAAGGAGATTTCCATGGCCGTCGTCGAAACCGAGACCCACGGGCAAGTGCTGGTGGTGCGCATGAACCGGCCGGAGCGGCTGAATGCGCTCAACACCGAGATGCGCGCCGAGCTGGCGCGCATCTGGACCCGGTTCCGCCACGACAAGGAACTCGAAGTCGCGATCTTCACCGGCACCGGCCGCGGCTTCTGCGCGGGCGAGGACATGAAGGAGTCGCTGCAGCGCGGTGCGCCGGGTGGCGACCGCACGATCGAGGATCCGTTCCGCTCGGGCGTGCTCGAGAAGCCGGTGATCGCCGCGGTCAACGGCTTCGCCATGGGCGGCGGCTTCATGCTGGTCGAATGCTGCGATCTCAGGCTGGCGGTGCGCGAGGCGGTGTTCGAGGTCTCGGAAGCCAAGCGCTGGCTGCTGGGCGGCTACAATCACGGCCACCTCGCCAACATGCCCTTCCCGATCGCCATGGAAATGGCGCTGGGCTTCCGCTTCACCGCTGAGCGCTTCCATGAGCTCGGCTTCCTCAACCGCCTGGTCGAGGCCGACCAACTGATGCCCGAGGCGCTCAAGATGGCCGAGCACCTGCTCACCCTGCCGCCCGCTTCGCGGGTCAACACGGTGCACATGATGCGCCAGATGCGGCCCTCGCCGTCGGCCGACCAGAAGAAGCTCGCCACACTGCTGCACGAGCATGGCGCCAAGAGCGACCTCATGGAGTCGCGCGCCGCCTTCGCCGAGAAGCGCAAGGCCAACTTCAAGGGCTGGAACGATCCCGACGACCGCTACCGTCTGCCGAAACTCTAAAAAACCGTGGCGGCGCAGGGAGGAGGCACCCAACCCGAGCGCCGCCACGGCAAGGAAGAGGACGACTCTCTCAAAGCAGCGGGGGGCACTACTTACTCGGAACAAACGCTGCTCTGGGAGGACTACCGCCGGCCACGGCCCGGTATTCGATCACCTAAGCGTGATGCCTGCCTGGAGCGTGGCCTCGCCAGCCCGTAAGATCGGGGCACGAGGTGTTCATGGCCGATCCCGTCATCCTCGATCGCAAGATCGCCGGCCGCGCCGCCTGGACGCGGGCCGACATAAGCGAGGCCGACTACAGGGTAGCGCTCGACGATGCGGCGCGCGCCGAGCTGCTGGCCGCCGCCCGTACCTTGCGCGAGCAGCCGGTGCCCGTGCTGGCGCTCAGGCCCGACAGCTTCGCCCTGCCCAGCTGCCGCGCAGCGATGGCGCGGGTCAAAGAGGTCCTGACCGACGGCCCGCGCTTTGCGCTCTTGTCGCGGCTGCCGATGGAGGAGATCGCGCTCGACGAGGCAAAGGCGCTCTACTGGATGCTCTCGGGCATGCTCGCCCGGCCGGTGGCCCAGAAGCTCGACGGTACGATGGTCTACGACGTGCACGACACCGGCCAGCAGGCGCTGCCGGGCTCCGGTATCCGGCCGGACAAGACCAACATCGAGCAGACCTTCCACAACGACAATGCCTACAACCGCTCCATGCCCGAATATGTCGGGCTTCTCTGCGTGCGTCCGGCGCGCGAAGGCGGCCGCAGCCGGGTGATGAGTTTCGCCACCGCGCACAATGCGCTGCGCCAGCGCCACCACGAGCTGCTGCCCCGGCTCTACCGGCCCTTCTGGTTCGACCGCCAGCGCGAGTTCCATCCCGGTGAGGCCGAGACCTTCTCGGCGCCGGTGTTCATCAACGACGGCGAGCGCATACGCGCGCGCCTGACCTTGCACCAGATCCGCAGCGGCTATGCGCTCGAGGCGAAGGCAGGGCGCGGCGGCATGGACAACGAGACCACCGCCGCCGTCGAGGCCATCGCCGACGTGTTCCGCGACGAGAGCCTGCAGTACGACTTCTCCCTTGAGGCCGGCGACATCGAGTTCGTCGCCAACCGCGAGATCGGCCACAGCCGCTCCGCGTTCCACGACTTCGACGAGCCCGAGCGCCGCCGGCTGCTGATCCGGCTATGGCTGCGCGACAGCGGCGCCCAGGGATACTGCGGCTAGGCTAGGTCGCGCCCTTGAGCAGCGACGCGAGTTGCGCGTCGGTGGGCGTGACACCGTAGAACAAGGCATGGAAGTCGCGGGCCAAGCCGCTGAGGTCGATTTTGACCTCGTTCGGGTAGAACAAGGCAGACAGCCAGCTCAGGCCGAGCAGCCGGTTGATCGACGGCGGTTCGCCCAGCCAGCCCCACGGCAACGTCGGCGCCGCATAGAGCCGCTTGCTCGACACGGCGCGCAACCGCTGCCAGGCCGGCTGGCGCATGGCGGCGAAAGCGGGGCGGTCGAAGGCGATGACAACATCGGGATCCCAGGCGGCGATTTGGTCAAGCGTGGTCGTTAGGTTGCCGCGCTCGGCTTTGCCTTCCGCGACGTTGATTGCGCCGGCGCGATCGATCGCTTCCGTCAGCGACGAGCCTTTGATCCCCGATGACAGCCCATCGCCACGCCCGAGGTAAACCTTCGGACGCTTGCCTGCCGGCACCTTGGCCAGCACCGCGTCGAGGTTCTTCAGGGTCGCCTCGGCATAGGTTGCGAGCGTGCTCGCGCGCTCGGCTCGCCCCAGCAGGTTGCCCGCCAGCCTGAGCGAGGTCGGCAACTTATCGAAGGCGCCGTCGATAAGAGCATAGGGCACGTGTGCGCCCGCCTGGACCTTGTCGGCAAGTTTCGCGTAGTTCTGCGTGACTGCGCCGAAATCGACGATCAGATCGGGCTTGAGTTCGGTGATTGCCGCGATGTCGGGCTCGCCGCCGCGTATCGTGAGCCGCGGTGTCGCGGGCTTGTCGCGCGCGGTCGCCAGGAGAAGGGGCTTCCCCTCCTTCGCGGGCTCCGGCACCCAGCCCAGCATGGCCTCGGGCGCGAGCGCATAGAGCAAGATGGAAGCCGGCGGCCCCGCCGCCAGCACGCGGCTCGGGCGCTCCGGTGCGGCGATGCGACGGCTGACCGAATCGGCGAGCTCGCGGGCTGCGGCCGGCCCCAGTCGGCCGAGCACCCCGGCGGCCAAAGCGCCGGCAAGGACAGTGCGGCGACGCATGGTCACTCGTCGATGCCGACCATGACGTCGGACGCCTTGATGATGGCGTAGGCCGTCTGGCCGGTCTTCAGTCCCAGCTCATCGACCGCCTCGTTGGTGATCGACGCGGTGACGGTGGTGCCCGCGACATCGATCCGGACGTGAGAGGTGGTGGCGCCCTTCCTGACTTCGACCACCCGGCCCTTGAGCTTGTTGCGCGCACTGATCTTCAT
Source organism: Reyranella sp. (assembly GCA_051985755.1). Lineage (GTDB taxonomy): Bacteria > Pseudomonadota > Alphaproteobacteria > Reyranellales > Reyranellaceae > Reyranella. The sequence continues at coordinate 7,156 of JBPYDO010000063.1, forward strand.
CGTCCACCTCCGTTATAGTCGGCTGACTATAGGGCTCAGGGTGCTATGTACAAGTGAATATAGCGGTTACCGTGCGCTTGCGTGAGAGAGCGCCCAGACGTAGGCGGAGACGGCGGCGAGATCCGCTGGTGAAAGCGGCGCGCCGCCAAAGGGCGGCATGGCAACCCGGTACTTCTTGGGCTGCGCCACGCCCTTTTTGATGATGGCCTCGAGGCCGGCGAGGCTGCCGTCACTCCATAGCCAACGATTGGTGTTGAGCGGTGGACCTTGCGGGCTGCCGGCGCCGTCCGAGCCGTGGCAACCGGCGCAGGCGCCGTTGGCGGCCTGGCCGCGATAGATGCGCTCGCCCAACCGTACCTGGTCGGGCGACGAGCCGGGTGGTGTCGGCAGCGCGCTTGGCGCCAGCGCGACCGACGCGGCCACCTGCGGTGTGCCCGCGGGTGCGACGGGATCGGAACCGTTGCCCTGGTAGGTGATGTGCCAGATGCGGCCCTGCACTTCGTCCGAAACGAGCAGAGCGCCGTCTGGCGTCACGGCGAGACCGGTCGGCCGGTGAGCGGCTCGCCCGGGCTCCTTGTGGGCGCCGGCGAAGCCGTCGGCGAACACCACGTAAGGCCCCGACGCCTTGCCGTCCTTGAGCGGCTGGAAGGTGACGTTGTAGCCCGCCTGCGGCAGCGGCGCCCGGTTCCACGAGCCCTCGAAGGCGATGAAGGCGCCGCCGCGATAGCCCGCCGGAAACTTGTTGCCGAGGTAGATCGCGAGATCGTTGGGCGCCCAATGGCCGGGGAAGGCCGCGACTGGTCCCTTGCGCTGGGCGCACAGCCCGACCGTCTTGCCGTTGCCGCCGTACTCGGGCGCCAGCACGAGCTTGCCCTGGATCTGGTCGTAGTAGCATTCGGGCCAGCCATAGTCGGCGCCCTGGACCAGCTCCAACTGCTCCTCGGCCGGCAGCTCGGCGCTCTGCTCGGCGGTGAAGTAGCGCGGCCAGTTCTGGTAGAGCTGGTCGCGGCCGTGCTGGGTGACGAACAGGCGGCCCGAGGCATCGAAGGCGAAGCCTTCGCCGTTGCGGATGTCGCTGGCGTAGCGCTCGTGCGCCGAGAACAGCTGCCCTGTCCGGTTGGCGTCGTAGAGCCAGGTGCCGGCGCGCGTCTCCTTCTCGCGGCAGGGAGTTATGCCGGGCGAGCCCGCCGCGCGGTTGGACTGCTGGCAGGAATTGGTGGCCGAGGCCGAATCGACGAACAGCCGGCCGCGCGCATCGATGATGAAGGGGTGCATCGGATGATCGCCGCTGAGCGGCAGGCCCGACAGCACTACGGTCGGGGTCGCGCGGGGCGCCAGCTCACCCGGCGACAACTGGTAGCGCAGGATGCGGTCGCCCTCCTCGGCATAGACGGCACCGCCGTAGACGGCGATGCCGGTGCCGCCGCGGTCCTCGCGCGTGCGCGTCGGGCCGAAGCGTTCGATTGCGTCGGCGCGGCCGTCGCCGTCGCGGTCCTTCATCGCGATCAGCACGCCTTGGTCGGCCGATGAAGGGCGACTGAAATAGCGGGTGTTCCAGGTGATGGCATAGACCGCGCCGTCGGGGGCGACCGCGAGATGGCGCACGTGGCCGAGATTGTCGGCGAACACCGTGGCGCAGAAGCCGGGCGACAGCGTCAGTCCGCCATTGTCACCCGGACAGCGCGTCTGAGCTGCAACCGCAGTCGCCAGAAACGAAGTCGCAACGAGCGCCGCGGCAAGGACGGCGCTACGCCGCCAGCGGCTCACGCGACCAGCTCCGCTTCTCGCCGGCGTAGATCGCGCCCGGATTGCCACGCACGGTGGTGCGCCACATCACGCGCTGCTCGTTCTCGCCGTCGTACCAGGTGGCCGCATGAACCAGGCAGCGATTGTCCCAGACCAGCACGTCGGCTTGCGTCCATTCGTGCACGTAGACGAACTTCGGCCGGGTCATGTGGCTCATCAGCTGGTCGAGCAGCCGGGCGCCCTCGCCGCTCGGGCCGGGCTCGAGGCCGACGAACGGGCCGTCGATCCAGTCCATCTGGCCCGATTCACAAAGGTAGAGCGCGGGCTTGCCGGTGACCGGATGGACGCGCACCACCGGTTGGCGCTGCGGGCGTTCGTGCGTGCCAAGCGGCTGCGGCGCCTCGCCCTTCAGCACGGCCTCGCGCGAGCGGCCGCTGCCGGGCCGGACATGGATGCCTTCGAGGCCCGTGACCTTCTTCTTGAGCTCGGCCGGCAGAGCCTCGTAGGCGAGTGTGCCCGAGGCGAACAGCGTCTGGCCGCGGTCGCGCGCCACCGGTGTCACGGCATAGAACAGCGAGATGTCGGGCGGCGGCCGGCGGTAGCTCTGGTCGGTGTGCCAGCCCTTGCGCTGCGGATACTGCACGGGAAAGCGGCCGTCCGGCGTGAGCGGTGGATCGGGCTGCTTGGGCGGCATCCGGCCGACCGGCGGCATGTTGGAGACGATGAAGATCTCCGGCACCGTAGTGTGGACGCTGGTCTGTGCGGTCAAGGTGAACCGGTAGTCCTCGACCTCGGGCCCGAACAGGCGGCTGAGCCGCAACAGGAGCTCCGGTCGCGTCGTGATCTCGCCCAGCCCCGGCAGCAGCAGCAGGCCACCGGCTTGGGCCAGCTGGGCCGGCAAGTCGTCGGGCAATTCATCGGCGATGGAGTGTTTCAGTCGCACGGTGGCGCCGAACGCGGCGCCGGGCAGCGGCCTCACGATGTCGTAGGTCATGGCGGCAGTCTAGAGCACGTCAGGCGCGACACAAACCGTGCCCCTTAAGCGGTTGCCTTCATCTTTGCTTCATCTCGGCACGACTGGCAGGAAAGCCGCGGAGCGGTGCGGCGGCCGTCGCGGCGCGGGCGCGCGACGGCGTGGCCGCAGGCGGCACAGCCATCGACGTCGAAGTCGATCCAATGAGTGGGCGCGCCGCAATCCTCGCACGGCAGGCCACGACGCGCTTCGACGTGGCCGAATCCCGGCGCGCCACATTTGGGGCAGAGCGCGGTCAGCCGGCGCGCCAGCTTGTGCGACAGCGCGCGCAGCACCTGCATGCGCGTCGGATTGCGATGGGCGCGCATGTCGGAGATCAGGATGGCCTCGCCGTCCGCCGAGCGGCGCGCCTCGCGGTCGACGGCGGCCACCACGGCGTCGACCGTCGCGAGATCCTTGACCGGCCGGCTGGGATCGCTGCCGGCAATCACGAAGACGCCAAACCTCGGGAACCCGACAGCCTTGAGCGCCCTCGGCACGTTGGGATTTCCCCTCCCGAAGCGCCACAGCCGCCAGTTCGTGCGATGGGTCCTGAGCGTCTCGACCAGGCGCATGCCGCGGGCGCGGTCGATGAAGGCCAGCAGCTCGAGCCCGCCGGCAGCAAACGGCAGGCGGCCGATCGGCCCGTACGAGCCTTCGCTCGCGAGCGCGCAGTCGACGTCGAGGCTGCCGAACACCATCTCGGCCTTGAGGAGCGCGGTATGGAGGAGATCGCCCGGCCGCGGGATTTCGCCGGAGAAAGTGCCGAGCTGGTCGGTGTCAAGGCGCGGCGCCACGAGGACCTCGGCGTCGAGCAGCCGCCTGAACGGGGCTGCGACCGCGCGTTCCTTGGCATGCATGGTCGCCAGACCGATCCGCCGCCGGGCGTAGGGATGAGCCGACACGGGCGACCCTCGCGCGCGCTCGCCTACTCGGCCGCTTGCGGCAGGGCCTGGCGCGCCAGCTGCTGCTCGACCAGGGTCGCCCAGTAGGAAGCGCCGATCGGCAGGATCTCGTCGTTGAAGTCGTAGCCCGGGTTGTGGACCATGCAGCTGCCTTCGCCGTCGCCGTTGCCGATCCAGATGTAGCAGCCCGGCTTCTTCTGCAGCATCCAGGCGAAGTCCTCGCTGCCCATGGCGGGCGACGGATTGCGGTTGACGTTCTCCGTGCCGACCAGCGCGGCGGCGGCCTTGGCGGCGATCTCGGTTTCCGGCGCGCTGTTGACGGTGGCGGGATAGCGCCGCTCGTAGCGCCACTTGACGACCTCGGCGCCGAAGCCGGCCGCGATGTTGCGCGCGAGCTTCTCGATCTGGCGCTCGATCATGTCCTGCACCGGCTTCTTGAAGGTGCGCACGGTGCCAGCCAGCACGCATTGCTGGGGGATGACGTTCCAGGTGTCGCCGGAATGGATCTGGGTGGTCGACACGACGGCGGTGTCGATCGGATCGACGTTGCGCGCCACGATCGACTGCAGCGCCGTCACGATGTGGGCGCCGACCACCACCGGATCGACGCCGTGGTGCGGCATGGCGCCATGCGCGCCCTTGCCCTTCACCACGATCTCGAAGATGTCGTAGGCGGCCATCATCGGGCCGGGACGCACCGCGAAGCGGCCGACCGGGATGCCGGGGATGTTGTGCATGCCGTAGACGCCTTCGCAGGGGAACTTCTCGAACAGGCCCTCTTCCACCATGACCCGGCCACCGCCTTCGTTCTCCTCGGCCGGCTGGAAGATAAAATAGACAGTGCCGTTGAAGTTTCTGGTCTCGGCGAGGTACTTGGCGGCGCCCAGCAGCATCACGGTATGGCCGTCATGGCCGCAGGCATGCATCTTGCCGGCGACGGTCGACTTGTGGGCGAACTCGTTGGTCTCGTGCACGTGTAGCGCATGCATATCGGCGCGCAACCCGATCGCGCGCTTCGACGAGCCGGCGGTCAGCACGCCGACCACGCCGGTCTTGGCGAGCCCACGATGGATCTCGATGCCGAACGAGGCGAGCTTTGCGGCGACGATGTCGGCGGTACGCACTTCCTCGAAGGCGGTCTCGGGATGGCGGTGGATGTCGTGTCGCCAGGCGGTCATGTCCTTGTGAAACGCCGCAATGCGGTTGATGACCGGCATGGCAATTCTCCAAAAAATATGGCCGCGGATCGTAAGCGACCGCGGCCCGACGTCAAGCGCGGCCGCCATGCCGCCGCGCATATCGCGCGCCTTCTGAGGCGCGGGCGGGCGGCAGGCGTTGTAATCAACGCCGGGAGCCCGCGCCGTGCAGAAAATGCACAAATAGTGCCGCATGAAAAACGCGCCACGAGAGTGGCGCGTTCTTGTCTTTTCTGCTCGGTGCGGGCTCTCGCGCTTGATTACAAGCGCTGCAGCCCGCCGGCGCCTGTGAAGGCGCTAGAGATGCTTCAGCACATTCTCCGCTGTCGAGACCTCGAAGGCGCCGGGCTTCTCGACGAACAGGTCCTTGATGGTGCCGTCCTGCACGATCATGGCGTAGCGTTGGCTGCGCGTGCCGAGACCGTTGCGCGAGGCGTCGAGCGGCAGGCCCATCGCCTGGGTGAATTCCGCGTTGCCGTCGCCCATCATCATGATCTTGTCGCCAACCTTGAGGTCCTTGCCCCAAGCGCCCATCACGAACATATCGTTCACCGCAATGCAGGCGATGGTATCGACGCCCTTACCCTTCAGCGCATCATAGTTGGCCAGAAAACCTGGCACATGCTTGGCGCTTCAAGTAGGGGTGAAGGCCCCCGGCAGGGCGAAGGCGACGACCTTCTTGCCCGGCGCGAACAGCTCGGCGGTGGTCACCGCCTTGGGTCCCTCGGCGCCCATCATGCGCAGCGTCGCAGCCGGTACCTTGTCGCCAACCTTTGCCATGTTCATTCCTCCATCCAGCGAGGGCGCACCCTACGAAAGACGTCGCGCGCCTGCAACCTCGATCGCGTATCTCTTGCCGGCCACCGCGATCGTCCTTGCCGCTGCCTGTCCGGCATCCGCCGAATGACCAAGGACCAACGGACCAGGTTCGTCGCCTCTTGCATCGAAGGCTGCCAGGAGACGCCCAATATTTCGGCCTTGGACAAAAAGGCCTGCCTGGGAGTCTGTGGCTGCCTGGCCGACAAGGGTGAGGCGATGATGACGCCCGCCGATTTCGACGAGGCCGACAAAGCTGCCGCCAATAACAAGTCGACGCCGAAGATGGATGCCCTGTCGAAGTTTTTGCCGCCTGCCGTCGGCAGACGCTCGGACGCTAGACCGACGCTCGTCTACGGAGCTTTCTAGTAGCTGCGCTCCTCGATCTTGAGTCGGCCCTCTTCGATCGCATGGCAGGCGACCGAGCCGCCTTCGATCGGCAGCGCCCGCGGCCGTTCGGCCCTGCAGCGTTGGTTGGCGAAGGGGCAGCGCGGATGGAAGGCGCAGCCGGAGGGCGGGTCGATCGGACTCGGCACCTCGCCGCCGACCGGGCTCCGCTGGCGGCCGGTCATCTCGAGGTCGGGGATCGTGTCCAGCAGCATGCGCGTGTACGGATGCTTGGGCCGCCGGAACAGGGTGTCGGTCGGCGCCTCCTCGACCAGGCGCCCGAGATACATGACGCCGACCCGCGTCGAGATGTGATAGACGACCGCGAGGTTGTGGCTGATGAAGAGGTAGGTGAGTCTCAGCCTCCGCTGCAGATCCATCATGAGGTTCAGGATCTGCGCCTGCACCGAGACGTCGAGCGCCGACGTCGGCTCGTCGCACACCAGGAACTCTGGACGGCTGGAGAGCGCCCGCGCAATCGAGATGCGCTGGCGCTGGCCGCCGGAGAATTCGTGCGGGAATTTGCGGCCGTCGGCCGGAGTCAGCCGGACTTGCCGCAGCAGCGCATCGACCTGGGCCTGCAGATCGACCTTGTCCCTGGCCAGCCCGAAGGCGCGGATCGGCTCGGCGATGATGTCGAACACCCGCCAGCGTGGATTGAGGCTGGCGTAGGGGTCCTGGAAGATCATCTGCAGCCGGCGACGCAGCGCTGCATTGTCGGAGCCGCTGCGGCGGGCGCCGAGATCGTTGCCGTCGAACTCGATCCTGCCCTCGGTCGGCGGATAAAGGCCGACGATCAGGCGCGCCACCGTCGACTTGCCGCAGCCCGACTCGCCCACCAGCGAGAAGGTCTCGCCCTTGGCGATGGCGATGTCGATTCCGTCGACCGCCTGCACGACCTGGCGCGGCCGGCCTTCGAGCGCGCGCACCCACCAGGGTGCCGAGACGTCGAAATGCCGCTTCAGCCCCGAGAGGCGCACGAAGCCCGCCTCGCCCGTCGGACGGCCCGCAGCGTCAGGCATCGACCAGCCCCTTCTCGGCCGCCACCGCCGCGCCGACACCCTTGGCATCGTGCAGCCAGCAGGCGGCGCGGCTTGCGCCGGCCGCCATCAGGTCGGGCCGCTCGCTGAGGCAGCGTCGGCCACGCTTGCCACAGCGCGGATTGAAGGCGCAGCCCTCCGGGATCTCGGTGAGCCGCGGCATGGCGCCGTCGATCTGCGCCAGCTGCTCGCTGCGGCCCTTGAGGTGCGGGATCGAGCCCATCAGGCCCGCCGTGTACGGATGGCGCGCATTCATGATCACGTCGCGCACCGGGCCGATTTCGGCGATGCGGCCGGCGTACATCACCGCGACGCGGTCGGCGGTCTCGGCGCTCACGCCCATGTCGTGCGTCACCAGCATCACCGCCGTGCCGTGCTCGCGGCAAAGGCGCTTCAAGAGCGCGATGATCTGCGCCTGGATCGAGACGTCGAGCGCGGTCGTGGGCTCATCGGCCACGATCAGGCGCGGGCCGGCCGACAGCGCCAGCGCAATCACCACGCGCTGGCGCATGCCACCCGAGAACTGGTGCGGATAGTGGCCGATGCGATGCTCGGCGCCGGGAATGCCGACCTCTTTCAGGAGGTCCAGCGCGCGCTTGCGTGCGGCGGCGCCGGCAAGCGGCAGATGGGTTTGGATGGTCTCGATCAGCTGCCGGCCAACGGAATAGAGCGGATTGAGGCTGGTGAGGGGGTCCTGGAAGATGGCGCCGATACGGGCGCCCCGGACCTTGCGCATCTCCTCGTAGGGCAGGTTGTCGATGCGCCGGCCTTCGAGGCGAATCTCGCCCGCAGCAATCCGGCCGGGAGGCTCCAGGAGTCCGATGATGGCGTTGCCGGTCAGCGACTTGCCCGCCCCCGATTCGCCCACCACGCCCAGCACTTCGCCCGGGGCGATGTCAAACGACACGTCGTCTACCGCCACCAGGGTGCCGCGCCGAGTCGGGAACTCGACACGCAGGTTCCTTACTTCCAGAAGCGGCGGATTGTTGGTGGCCATTATCGCCCTCGTGTCATCCCGAGGCCAACGGCCGAGGGATCCTTACTGATCCCGTAAAGGTCCCTCGCTTCGCTCGGGATGACAGTTGAGGCGGAGCCGCAGTCGTGCGTCATGACCATCAGCGCAATTTCGGGTTGAGCGCGTCGCGCAGCCAGTCACCCAGAAGGTTCACGGCGAGCACCAGAGCGGCGAGCGTGATGCCCGGAAAGACCGTGATCCACCATTCGCCGGACTGCAGCAACTCGTTGCCGATCCGTATCAGGGTGCCGAGCGAGGGCTGGGTCGAGGGCAGCCCGACTCCGAGGAAGGAGAGAGTGGCCTCGGAGATGATCGCGAGGCCGAGATTGATGGTGGCGATCACCAGCACCGGCCCCATGACGTTGGGCAGCACGTGGCGGACCATGATCTTGAACGGGGACAGGCCGATCACCCGTGCGGCCTGCACGTATTCCTTGTTCTTCTCGACCATCACCGAGCCGCGCACGGTGCGGGCGTACTGCACCCAGAAGGAAAGCCCGATGGCGCCGACGATGACGAAGATCGCAATCTCGTCGTGGCGACTGGGCGAGATCACGCCGCGCACGACGCCGTCGATCAGGAGCGCCACCAGGATCGCGGGAAAGGTGAGCTGCACGTCGGCAACACGCATGATTATCGCGTCGACGGCGCCACCGAAATAGCCGCTCACCAGGCCGAGCGCGATGCCCAGCACCAGGGCCACGACCACCGAAGCGAAGCCGACGACCAGCGAGAGCCGCGTGCCGTACATGATCGAGGAGAGGACGTCGCGGCCCTCGTCGTCGGTGCCGAGCGGAAAGCTCCAGTCGCCATCCTGCGAGACCAGCACCGGCGGCTTCAGGCCGTCGCTGAGACTCAAGGTGGCCGGATCGAACGGCGTGTGCGGCGCCAGCAACGGCGACAGGAAGGCCATGGCGACGATCAACAGGGTCACCACCGTGGCGACCACCGTGAGCTTCGACGACTTGAAGCTCCACCAGATGTCGCTGTCAGCGGCGCGGACCAGCCAGGCGTTCATCTAATGCCCGCCCGCTCGCACGTCGCCGTGGCCGCGCAGGCGCGGATCGACGACGAAATACAGGAGATCGACCACGAGATTGATGACCACGAACAACAGCGCGATCAGCATCAGGTAGGCGGCCATCACCGGAATGTCGGCGAACTGGACCGACTGGATGAAAAGCTGGCCGACGCCCGGCCAGGCGAAAACCGTCTCGGTGACCAGCGCGAAGGCGACAATGGCGCCGATCTGCAGTCCCGCCACCGTGATCACCGGCACCAGGGTGTTCTTCAATGCATGGCCGAAATTGATGGCGCGGTTGGTGAGCCCGCGGGCGCGTGCGAACTTGACGTAGTCGGTGCGCATGACTTCCAACATCTCCGACCGCACCAGGCGCATGATCAACGTGAGCTGAAACAGGCCGAGCGTGATCGAGGGCAGGATCAGCGCCTCCAGCCCCTTGATCGAGGTGAAGTTGGTCGTCCACCAACCGAACGTGGACGTCTCGCCGCGGCCGAACGACGGCAGCCAGCCCAGGATCACCGAGAAGAACAGGATCAGCAGGATGCCGATCAGGAAGGTCGGCAGCGACACGCCGATCAGCGACACGGCCTGCAGCAGCCGACTCGTCCAGTGGCGCGGATAGAGGCCGGTATAGACCCCCATCGGAATGCCGACCAACAGCGCGAACACGGCGGCGCAGAAGGAGAGTTCGAGGGTTGCCGGCAGGCGTTCGAGGATCAGGCGGCCAACCGGCTCGGACGTGCGGTAGCTCAGGCCGAACTTGCCCTGCAAGGCGTTGCCGATGAAATGCGCGAACTGCACGGGCGCCGGATCGTTGAGCCCGAGCTTCTCGCGCAGCGCCTCACGCTCGGAAGCCGGCGTGTCCTGGCCGACCATGCCGTTGATGGGATCGCCGACATACTGGAACAAGGTGAAAGCCACCACTCCGACCGCCAGCAGCACGGCCACAGATTGCAGGAAACGTCGGAGGATGAAGGCGAGCATTGGTTTGTGCTTTTATTCTTATTTGCCTCGCCCCCGCTAGGGGAGAGGACGCGAGCTTGTCATCCCGAGTCGGCGCATTCACATGCGCCTTGAGCGAAGGATCTTTGTGCTGCAGATCCCTCGCAAATGCTCGGGATAACGGCCACGGGCCGTTATTTCACGTTCACGAAGCGCAGCGGGAAAGTGTTGTCGGCGAGCTGCACCAGGTCGATGTTCTTGCGCATCGCCCACACGAGCGCCTGCTGGTGCAGCGGGATGTAGGCATAGTCGTCGACATAGAGCTTGGTCGCTTCGCGGATCATGGCGTCGCGCTTCGCCTTGTCGGTCTCCTGCTCCATTGCATCGGCGAGCTCGTCGACGCGCTTGTTGGAGTAGCCGCCGACGTTGAACAGGCCTTTCTTGCGCTTGGCGTCGGGCGTCTCGATCAGTTGCTCGAAGACGTTGTGAACGTCGTAGGTCGTGGCGGGCGACCAGCCGAGCATGAAGAAGCTGGTCTTGCCCGGTGCGCCGGTGGCGTTGTTGCGCAGGATCTTCGCGAAGAAGAGGTTGCGCGTCTGCGCCCTCAGATTCACCTTGACCCCGATCTTGGCCAGCATCGAAACGACAGCCTGGCAGATCTTCTCGTCGTTGACGTAGCGGTCATTGGGGCAGTCCATGCCCACTTCGAAGCCGTTGGGATAGCCGGCGTCGGCCAGCAGCTTCTTCGCCTCCTCGGGCTTCAGGAGCGCCGGCCGCTTGTCGAGATCCTTCTCGTAGC
>JBPYDO010000064.1:0-7275 GCA_051985755.1 Reyranella sp.
TGCGGCAGGCCGAGCACGCGTTCGGCCACGATGTTGCGCAGGATCTCGTCGGTGCCGCCGGCGATGCGGAAGCCGGCGCCGGCGATCCACTGCGCCTGGAAGCCCGCGGCCTGCGGCACCTCTTCCCTCATGATGCCGGCCGGGCCCATCAGCTCCATGGCGAAGGCGCCCATGTCCTGCATCTTGGGTGCCGCCACGACCTTGATGATCGACGACTCGGGGCCCGGCGTCTGGCCCTTGGAAAGCGCCGTCAGAGTGCGATAGCGCGTGAGCCTGAGGCCCTGCTGCTGCACGTACCAGTCGGCGATCCTGCCGCGCACCTGCTGATTGCGGATCGCCGGTCCATCCTCGAGATCGGTGTCACGGGCGAGCTGCAGCAGTTCGTCGACATCGAGCCCACCCGAGGGCAGGCCGACCGCCAGACGCTCGTTCATCAGCGTGGTAAGCGCCGCCTTCCAGCCCTCGCCCACCTTGCCCAGCCGCTGGCTGTCGGGAATGCGCACGTCGGTGCAGAACACCTCGTTGAAGTTGGCGCCGCCCGACATCTGCTTGATCGGCCGCACCTCGATCCCCGGCGTCTTCATCGACAAGAAGAACATGGTGAGGCCCTGGTGCTTCGGAACATTGGGATCCGTGCGCGTGATGATGATGCCGTAGTCCGAATAGTGCGCACCCGAAGTCCACACCTTCTGCCCGTTTATCACCCAGCCGTCGCCCCCGTCAGGCATTTGGGCGCGCTCGGCGCGCGTGCGGATGCCGGCCACGTCCGATCCCGCCGCCGGCTCGGAAAAGAGCTGGCACCAGACCTCTTCGCCATGCAGCGCCGGCTTCACGTAGCGCTTCAGCTGCTCTGGGCTCGCATAGGCCATCATCGTCGGGATGCACATGCCGAGCCCGATATCGAAGAAGCCGAGCGGCACCAGGTAGTTCGATTCCTCCTGCTGGTAGATCACCTGCAGGATCGGCGAGGCGCCGCGGCCGCCGAACTCCTTGGGCCAGGTGAGCCGCGCATAGCCCGCCGCCGCCTTCTTGGCCTGCCATGCCTTGGCTGTCCTGAGCAGGTTGGGATCGTCGTTGCGGGCGCGAAAGCTCTGCCTGTCGTCGCTCTTGCGCGTCGCATTGGCGTCGAGCCAGGCGCGCACCTCCTTGCGGAAGGCGGCTTCCTCGGGCGTGTCGTTGAAGTCCATCGTGTCCTCCGTCCCTACGCCACGTTCTTCTGCTCGAGCCGCGTCACCAGCTTGTCCTTCCACGTCATCGGGCCGCCGATCGACAGTGCCATCACCCGCGCCCGGCGATAGTGGAACTGCGTGTCGGCCTCCCAGGTGAAGCCGATGCCGCCGTGGGTCTGGATGTTTTCCTTGGCGGCGAAGTCGTAGGCGTCAGTGGCGGCAATGCGCGCCGCGGCCGCGGCGAGCGGCAGGTCGGCGCCGTTCTCGGCCAGCATCATGGCGCCGTAGTAGGCGTTGGAGCGCGCGAGCTCGAGCTTGACGTAGCAGTCGGCGAGCTTGTGCTTGATCGCCTGGTAGGAGCCGATGGCACGGCCGAAAGCCTGGCGCTGCAGCGCATAGTCGCGGGCCATCCACATGGCCGCTTCGGCGCCGCCCACCTGAGCGAAGGAAAAGTACACCGCCGCCGCGTCATGGATGCGCTCGAGCAGCTGCCAGCCCTCTCCCTCGCCGCCCAAGAGCTCGCCGCTCGCGTCCTTGAAGGTGAGCTCGGCGTGCTTGCGCGCCGGATCGATGGTCTCGACGCGCTTCTTCGAAACGGCCGGCTGCTTGAGGTCGACCAGTGCCAGCGCGTTCTTCGCCATCACGACAGCGAAGGTGGCGGCTTCGCCGTCCGCCACCGGCACCTTCTTGCCGTTCAACCGGCTGCCGCCGAACGTCGTGGTGATGTTGCGCGGCTTGGGCGGCTGTGCGCCCTCGGCAACCGCCAGCGTGCCGATGGCCTTGCCGGATGCGAGCTCGGGCAGCCACTTTTTCTTCTGCGCCTCGGAGCCTGCGAGCTTGATGGCCTCGGTGGCCAGCACGACCGAGCTGTCGAACGGCACCGGGGCCGCGGCGCGGCCGATCTCCTCGGCGATGACGCAAAGCTCCAGCGGCGACAGCCCCAGCCCGCCATAGGCCTCGGGGATGTTGGTCGCCGGAACGCCCAGCTCCACCAGGCCCTTCCAGACGTCGTCGGCGTGGGTCTCGTTGCCGTCCAGCACCCGGCGCACCACTTTCATGGGGCATTTATCGGCGAGGAACTTGCGGACCTGCTCCTTCAGCAGCTTCTGGTCGTCGGAAAAATCGAAGTTCATGATGCGCAAAGGCTAGCATAGGGTCGGACGATGGAAACCCCGCAGATCAAAGCCCCTGAAATCAAAGATTGGCACGCCCACGTCTATTTCGATGCCGCCACGCGAGATGCGGCATGGGCGCTGCGCGAACGCATCGAAAAGTCGTTCGACATCAACATGGGCCGCTTCCACGAGAAGCCCGTCGGGCCGCACCCGATGTTCAGCTATCAGGTGCATTTCAGGAACGAGCAGTTCGGGCCGCTGATCGGGTGGCTCACGCTGAACCACGGCGACCTCACGGTCTTCATCCACCCCAACACCGGGCAGGATCTCGAGGACCATCGCGACCGGGCACTGTGGATCGGCGAGTCGATGCCACTGGTTCTAAGCATATTCACCGACAGGAAGAAGGACTGACTCCATGGATTCCCTGCTGCCGCTGGCGAAGAAGATCGGCGAGAAGCTCAAGGCCCGCAAAGAGACCGTCGGAGTTTCGGAATCCTCGTCCGGCGGCCTGGTCTCCGCCGTGCTGCTCGCCGTGCCCGGCGCCTCGGCCTATTTCACGGGCGGCGCCGTCGTCTACACCCGACCGGCGGGCGAGGCCTTCCTCACCGCGACACCCTCGAAGCGCGCCGGCATCCGCTCGTCCTCCGAGCCGTGGGCGCTGTTGGCGGCCGAGCTGGTGCGCGGCCAGCTCAACACGACCTGGGGCCTGGCGGAGACCGGCGCCGCCGGTCCGACCGGCAATTCTTACGGCGATCCCGCGGGCCACACCTGCGTTGCCGTGGTCGGCCCCAAGGGCAAGGTCGCGCGCACCTTGCGCACCGGCTCGAATGACCGTGTCGCGAACATGCGCGCTTTCGCGGCGGAAGCGCTCAAGCTGATGGACGAACAGCTGGCTTAAGAGCGCGATGCAGACCATCCCCGCTCGCCGCGGCAAGGCCACCCATCTGAAGCGCGGCCAGTCGATCCGCATCGTCAATACGCACGGCGTGCAAGTGGTCGATACCTGGGCGTTCACGGCGGGCATGCTGACCGAGTTCATGTCCATGGAGCACACGCGCGCCACGCTCGCCAAGCTGGTGCCCAGGGTCGGCGACGGCCTCTACACCAACCACCGCCGCAGGATCCTGACCATGACCGAAGACACCAGCCGCGGCGACCATGACACCCTGATGGCCGCCTGCGACAGCGAGCGCTACGTCCTGCTGGGCGTGAAGGAATATCACGACAACTGCACCGACAATCTCTACGCCGCGATGCAGGCGCTGGGGCTGACGCCGCCGGAATGCCCGAGCCCGTTCAACCTCTTCATGAACATACCTTGGACGCCGACCGGCCAGCTGTCGTTCGATCCGCCCACGACCAAGCCTGGCGACTACGTGACGATGCGGGCCGAGCTCGACTGCGTCGTCGCCATGTCGGCCTGCCCGCAGGACATCCTGCCGATCAATGGCAGGACGGGAACCACCACCGAAGCGCACTTCGAGATCCTGGACGCGCCATGACCTTCTCGATCGCCGGGCGCTGCGTCCGAACCGGCATGCTGGGCTGCGCCGTCACCAGCTCGTCATGCGCGCCTTCGAGGCCGGTGAGCAGGCCGGCGGCGAATTGAAGCAGCTGAAGTCCGCGAGCCTGCTGGTCGTGCGCTGTGAGAGCTTTCCCTTCGTCGACTTGCGCGTCGACCTCGATCCGCAACCGCTCAGCGAACTGCGTTTCTTGTGGGAACTCTACCAGCCGTCAGCTGACGCCTATGTCATGCGCGTGTCATGCGCGCCGTCGATCCCGACCGCGCGCCAAGCGGCACGTGAGCAACTCCTCCGGCATTTTCGAGAGGCTGCCCGGCTGCCGACAATTTAATGCCCCAATCGCCTTAAAGGTTGCATCCTTTTTCCTCGTTTCGCATTGGTTAGTTACCGAGGAGTCCATGAGGAGGGCAGTACGATGCTCAGATCAGTGATCGCCGTTGCCGGCGTTGCCTTGCTATTGGGCGCCTGCGAATCGCAGCCGCAGACGCAAGCCATTACAGCGCCGCCGCCGCAGCCGGCGACAGCGCCGTCGTACTTGGTGTTCTTCGATTGGGACCGTTACAACCTGTCGCAACAGGCCCTGGCAACGATCCAGCAGGCTGCCGATGCCTACAAGCGCGGCGGCAATCCGCACCTGACGGCAACCGGCCATACCGACACAACGGGTTCGGAGGCGTACAACATGGCGCTGTCGATCCGCCGCGCTAACGCAGTCAAAAATGCGCTGGTGCAGAACGGCGTCCCAGCTACCCAGATCGAAGTCATAGGCAGGGGCAAGCATGACCTGCTAGTGCAGACCGGCGATGGCGTGCGCGAGCCGCAGAACCGGCGCGTCGAGATCGCGGGCTTCACGCCGCAGATGAGCAGCGACATCTTCAAAGACCCCGCGGCCTACTGCAAGGCGCTGAGCGACAGGTACCGGCAGTTGCGCCCCTCCGTTGCGGAGGCACCGGTGGCGGCCGCGATAGCCCAGTGCGAGGCGGGCAACTACTCCACGGGCATCCCGGTGATCGAGAACGCGTTGATCAGCGCCAACGTCCCGCTGCCCTCGCCCGGCTTTCGCTGGCCCGGTCGGCCGATCCAGGGCTCCTGAGCGCATAGCAAATCCCGCAGCGCCTCCCCCGTTTTTCGGGGGAGGCGTTTGCTTGTGCGCACTCGAAGTTTCCCGGAGCACCGCCCTTAGCGTCGCTGAAAGGGCTGCCCTAAGGGAGCCTTTGCCGTGCCGATGCGTTGCATTGAGGCGCAGAAATACCAGGAGGCCATGTCCATGCTGAAACCGTCGTTGATTGCGATTGCCGGCGCCGCCTTGCTGCTAGGGGCCTGCGAATCGCAGACCACCCAAGCCGTCACCGCGCCGCCGCCCGCGCCGGCGACCGCGCCGTCATACATGGTGTTCTTCGATTGGGACCGTTCGGACCTGTCGCAGCAGGCGCTGGCCACGATCCAGCAGGCTGCCGATGCCTACAAGAGGGGCGGCAATCCGCGTCTCACGTCGATCGGCCATACCGACACGACGGGGCCGGAGGACTACAACATGGCGCTGTCGCTGCGCCGCGCCAATGCCGTCAAGAACGCGCTAGTCCGGAACGGCGTGGCGGCCACCGACATCGAGGTCGTGGGCAAGGGCAAGCATGACCTGCTCGTGCCGACCGCCGACGGCGTGAAAGAACCGCAGAACCGCCGTGTCGAGATCACCGGCTTCGCGCCAATGACGAGCCAGGTCGGTACCGGCATCTTCAAGGATCCGGCGACCTACTGTAAGGCGCTGAGCGACACCTATCGCCAGTATCGCGAGAGCGTGGCCGAGTCGCCCAATGCGGCGGCGATCGCCAAGTGCGAAGCGGGTAATACGCCCGAGGGCATTCCGCAGCTCGAGCAGACCCTGATCGACCGCAACATCCCGCTGCCGCAGCCCGGCTATCGTTGGCCCGGCCAGCCGATCGCCCCCAACCAGCGCGTCTGAGCCGATCGCGAATCTTTCGACGCCTCCCCAGGTCATCGGGGGAGGCGTTCTCTTGTGCGTGAATTGCGCCCCCGGAGCCTCGCGGGGAACGGCGCATGTTAAAATAACATGGGAAAAACATGCGGCTTGGCGATGTGCCCTCGGACAAATTGACAAAATGACAAATATCGCGGGCGGGCTCAGCTTCGCGGGAAAGCCGCAAACCCGGAAACCTTCGGGAGCGAGCTCGCCCGCGCAATCTCGGTGAGGGTCGAGATCCATTAACGCCATTTAAAAATGGAAAAATAAATGGCCGTCATCCGCCCACACGTTCGGCGGGAGCGCGGCTTGCGGAGGAAGTACCGCCAGCAGCGCGGATCAGTGCACGGCGCGCCGGCCGCAACCGCAGGCGAACGCGAGCCGGACATGCCGAGCTTTGTACACCCGCCTGATGCGTATCGACGATTGTGGTCGTTAGCTCCGCCAACCCTTGCGAATCAATCGCTTAGAGACCGCGCCACGCTTATGATTCGCGTGCAGGACGAAAAATATCGTGCGAAACTCGACCGCAGGGGCACGGGCGGATACGCACAAGACTTGGGGGGACCATCATGAGCGAGTACACGGCAGTACCCGACGCGGCGGAAAAAGAAGCGCGCGCGATGGCCATCGTGCGCGCCAATCTCGGCTGGTCGGCCGGGGCGGGCCTGCTGCCGCTTCCCGGCATCGACGTTGCCGCCATCGTCGGTGTGCAGGTCAAGATGCTGCATTCGATCGCGCAGGTCTATGGCGTGCCCTTCAGTGCCAGCCTGGTGCGGCCCCTGGTCGTGGCGCTGCTGAGCGGCGGCGGCTCGGCCGTGCTGGCAGCGATGGCGGCGAGCCTGGTGAAGGGCGTGCCGTTGATCGGCGCGATCGGCGGACTGCTGGCCATGCCGGCCTTCGCCTCGGCCTCGTGCTGGGCGACCGGCAAGGTGTTCATCCGCCATTTCGAGAGCGGCGGCACCTTCCTCGACTTCGATCCCGCCAAGGCACGCGCCTACTACACGGCGGAGTTCACCGCGGCCACGAGCAAGGCCTGAACGCGGGCGGCGATCGCCGCTCGAGCCCGACTCTCGGCAAATCCGTGGTGGTAGCAAGATGGCGCACAATCCCTGGTTCTGGCTGATCTACTTCCTGGCCGCGATCATCGTCGGCGTGGCCGGCCGGCACCGCCGCATCGGCTTCGTCGGTTTCCTGATCCTGTCGCTGCTGTTCACGCCCGTGCTGGTGCTGCTGGTCCTGATCCTGACGCGGCCGCGCGAGGAGAAAGCGCAGTGAGCGGGCGATGAGCCGCGCCTTGGGACATTCGTTGCGTGCATGAGCGTCATCAGCCTCGTCCGGGCGAACCTCAAGGCCGACCCGCGCAGGGTGGTCGCGCTGGCCGGCCTGTCGGGCATCGCAAGTGCAGGCGTGCTGGCCTCGGTCAACGCCGCGGCGAGCCAGGTCGAGGCCGGCAAGTCGACGACGGCGCTGTTCTTCCTCTT
>JBPYDO010000065.1:0-17144 GCA_051985755.1 Reyranella sp.
CGTTTCAAGCAAGGCGAGCTCGTCGCGATTCCTCATCATGAGTTGGGCGAGCTTGAGCATGATGCGCTTGCGGTTGGCTGGCGGCATGTTGGCCCAGGCGCCCTTGTCGAAGGCGGCGCGCGCCGCCTTCACGGCGGCGTCGACGTCGGCCTGCTCGCAGGCCGCCACCTTGGTCAGGACCTGGCCGGTCGCCGGGTTGATGCAGTCGAAGGTCTTGCCGCTTAGGGAGGGAGTGAACTTGCCGCCGATGAATGCCTGGTTGCGGTAGCTGAGGCCGCCGACGCGGCCCTTCCAGTCGTCGCGCGAAAGCTGTGCGCTCATGTTTCTTCCTTCCGTTGGTTTGATGAAGCGAAAACTATCCCACGAAAAAGCCGCCCGAAAGGGTGGCTTGTGCGGTGCCGCCGACTAAGCCCGGCTCGCCAAAGCCAACTAAGGCGAGACTGCAGGCTCGCTACTCGTCGGTTGGTCTCCGATTGGAATACTGCCGCGGCGGTGCGCCATAGCGGGCTGCAAAGGCGTTGATGAAATTGCTGACGTGGTCGTAGCCCACCCGGAAGGCGACCTGCTTCAGCGACGCCTTGCCTGATTCCAGGACGACGCGGGCATGCTCAAGCCGCTCGTAGCGCAAGATGCCGAACACAGTCGTGCCGAACTGCTCGCGAAAGCCGGAGTTGAGCCGCTTTTCGGTGAGGCCGACGGCCGCGGCCAGCTCACCAAGCGTCGGCGGCTGCCGCATGTCGGCGAGCAGGAGTTGGCGGGCCTCGCGGATGGCCTCGCGTTCGCGCCTGGACAGTGGCCGGCGTCGGCGCGCGGGACGAAGGTTCGCCGCTGCCGCCGCCTGCAGCGCCAGCAACTGGATGACGGCGCCTTCGAGCATCAGCGTGCGCAGCGGCCCGTAGAGGCCACGGCCGAACAGGCTTTCTGCCACGCTGCGCATGACCCGATCGCTGCGCATGGCGACGACGCGGTTCGCCTCGACGTCAGTCCCGAGCAGGCCGTGCAGCGCGTCGGGCACATCGTCCCCGAACAGCCCTCGGACACGGTCGACGCTGAGCCCGAAGCCGGCGGAATGGAACCTAGTGCGCGCTCGCAAGCTGTAGGCAGCGCGTCGCTCCGAGGGGCGGAAGAGCACGGCGTGGTCCGCTGTCGCATGGGTGCGTGCACCGTCCAAGAAGTCAATGTCCGCCCGGCCGGCGATCGTCACCTGGCTGCCCAGCCACGCGTCAGTTCGGTCGTCACCCGCCTCTACAGTGACGTCGCACTGTGCTTCGACGTCGAACAGGAACACGCGCAGACCCTGTCCGATCTCCAGCCGCTCGATGGTGGCACGCCAGCGCTGCCCGTTGAGGACGGCGCGCTCGCTCGCCCACAGCGTCCGCTCGTCCGTCGCCTCGCGCAGCAGCAGCCACTCGACGTTGGGCAAAGGCAGTCTCCCATCTGGGAGTCTATGGCGGTTGTTAGGCCTTTAATACTACAACCTAGTTACATCGGGGGGTGAACGAACCGGCGACTTGTGCGCATAGCTTGCGGACCGCCGCGCATATTATTGCCGCGTTGCGGCGTCGCGCGGGCTCGCCGTTTACTCGGGAACGATTTGAGCCGCGGTCGGCCGCGAAGGCGGAATGAAGGCCGCGTCGCCGGGTTGATACAATCGGGAGGCCGGAAATGACCTTGCCTTGGAACAAGAATAAATCCGGCGACATGGCCGGCTGCTACTACACGGCTCAGGGCGACACGCCGCAGAAGCGCTACACCAACTTCAAGGCGATCAAGCCACCGCTGACCAACTGGGAATACAAATGTCCAGCGGACGTGAACCACGGGCCGTTTGTCGGCGATGGCTGCCCGGCAGAGCTTGGTCCGATTGCCAGCAACCGCCCATGGATGCCCTTCGCCGCCAGGAACGAGGGCCCCGGCGTGTTGCCATTGCCGCTGACGATCTCGGCGTCGAAGCTGGGCTTCGTGTTTTCAACGCCGCCGGTCTTCACCTACGGCGGGCCGAAATACTGGCCAAGCCGCCCGGAGAAGGACCAGGCTGCCGTCCAATACTACGGCAATGCCAAGTCCGATTTTTGGATAGCGCCGGCGATCAAGACCGCCCAAGGTTTTGTCCCGGCGGAATTTCCCGCGCCGAGCGACAAGGCCGCGCCCTATACCGTCTTGGACGGGTTCAGCGACTGGGCGGCAACGGGCCGCCTGACAAATGCCTCGAAGCAGTCGCTTGCCGTGACCTTCGCGACCGGTTCGCCGCTGGCGTTCGTCACCTTCGACAAGCAGACTGACTACGCTTGCCTGGGGCTTAGCCGGCTTACCTATTCGCCGACTCGATCGTGGTATCCGAAGGGTTACCGCTGCGAGTTGCCGGCCGGCGTTAGCATTCAGGTTTCTGGCCACAGCCCTGTCGACGCTCACAAGAGCTGGGACCTCGTGCTCGAGATTCGCCTCGCGCAACAGACGGTTCGCGCGAGCTGTCCCGTACGCGACGGCGACACAAAGGAAGGCTTGGCGAAACGCCTGCGGCAGGCCTTCGCGTCCACCCCTTGGGCGTACTTGTTCGACATCAGTGACGTCACGTCGACCCAGCCGCCGGGGCCGAAGGGCGACTTCGAATTCTTCGTAAACCCGAAGGATCGCAGCGTGGTTCTCGATCCGCAGAAAAACGTAACGGTATCGCCGACAGGAGGTGAGCAAGTAGTGCTGGTCCCACGCCTGGAGTCCGTACGGCCGGTACCGTTTCCGCCGAACGAAAGCATCATCGGGATCACGGTCGCCGACGAATACGAGTGGTCGCATGAGCCGAACGCTCCCAAGCGGGTCTACTATGCAAGCTACGCCCTGATCGCGCCGACCGGTGCCCAGTGGTCCTTCAGCGAAATCGGACGGCTGATCTGCGACTTCACCAAGGCCACGGCGGAGTCGAAGACGGTGATCGTCTGCGCCATGCCGACGCTGGGCGACGACGCCTACCGGCAGTACGACAGCTTGGCTGGGGGCGCGGCCGTCCAGTTGCAAGGGTACTGGGAACTGATGCGGCCGTTTGCTTACGGTTGCCCGCGCCATCTGACCAACGGCAAGGACGACGGTACCGGCACGCGCCTCGGCCCCAACGAGGGCAACCGCTTCACGCCGAGGGTGAAGACGGAGCAGGGGAAAACCACGGTCACCACCGAGTTCTTGTACAACCTCACCTATCCGGCCGGGCGACCGGCGGGTACCGGTGGCACGCTGTTCTGCCTGTTCCCGCACCAGTGGCGCCCATACGCCAACTGCACCGCCAACATCGTGGACGCAGGAGCCTGGGAGCCGATCTACTGGACGGTGTCGGGTCCGTTGAAGCTCGCTGCCGGCGGCGCCACTCCAAACACGCCTGCCTTCACCACGACCCATGTGTTTCCCGGCGTCGTCGCCCACCTGCCGAACGTTGCCAACCTTCCGAAGATCGTCAATAACAAGGAAGAAGAGTTCACCGTCTACGACTATCCAAACACCAAGCCCCAGCAGACCACCCGGGAAACTCTTACCAGCCAGATGGCTCGGGATGCGGCGACGCCCGTCTGGGGGGCTGACGACAGCAAGTCGGGCACGCCTCGCGCCTTCATACCTGTTCCGCCAAACAGCCAACGGAAATACAGCGCCGACAGTTACGGTTGGGGGAAGCTCGTCGGCCTGTTGGGCGACTTGATCCCGTGCGCCCAGGATCTCAAGCACACTAAGGCCGTCACGAGTGCAATCGGACAGCTCAATGCCCAGTTGGCGCAGTGGCTGAGTGGCACCCTGGTCGATTCCGCGGGGACTGCAAGCGCCCTCGCTAACCAGCAATTCCTGTTCTACGATCAACAGTGGAAAACGCTGATCCCCTATCCCACGGCTTATGATGCGGAAACGCAGATCAACGACCACCATTTCCACTATGGATATTGGGTGCGAGCCGCCGCCCAGCTCGCGCTAGCCCAGGCGCGGAAGCTCGACCCGCAGAATGCTGCGGGAACGTTCATCAAAAACTACGGTGCGACGGTGAACCTGCTCATCAAGGACATCGCCAACCCGCTGCGCAATGACATGCAGTCCATCGGGGCCAACGGCAGTATCTTCCCCAACGGTCCGGCCATGCCCTTCTTGCGCTACTTCGACGGATACTCGGGCCATTCCTGGGCATCCGGCCTGGAGGTCAACGTCATCAATCAGGAATCGGTGTCGGAAGCCATCAGCGCCTGGACTGGCGTGATCCTGTGGGGAGAAGTGACAAAGGACACCAAGATGCGCGATCTCGGCATCTGGATGTACACACACGAGATGTTGTCTTTTTACGAATACTGGATGGATTGCGCCGAGGGCGTCTCCGCTGTCGACAAATCGACCTATTTCCCGTCGGGGTCGCCGGCAACGGCTAAAGAAGACGGGTACTGGCAAGCCATCAGGGGAGGAGCCGACGGTGGGGCGACCACCCGATTCTTTTCCCAGGTCTTCAACGGCTATCGCCAGCTGTCGACATTCTTTGGCTGGGAGCCGATCTGGGAGATCGGCATTCAGTGGCTGCCGTTCCACGGTGGCTCGTTCTACCTGAGCAGCAGCGATGCAGTTATTCAAAGGAAGTTGGGCAAGACCTGGAAGTGGTGCTACCAAAACTCGAAGTTTCTCTGGGACAACTACAACAACAAGAAGCCGCTGGTTTCGCTCAAACCCGATCAGGGCATCGACGTGTTCGTGAATGAGTTGAATGCAAGCGTGAACGACAAGGACAAGACAAAGCAGGTCACCGAAGGGTTGCGAGACCAGTTCAAGCGCATCGGCTACCACGTGGCGCCCAAAGGGGACGTCTGGAGGGTGATCGTCACCAAAATATCTGACACCGAATGGACGGTGGCCGATTCTGGGGAGAAGACCTACACCGCCAAGCGGACAGCCGCCTCGTTGGACATATTCGCCCACGTCGGTTCCTACAGGCCGACCTTGTTCGCCCTGACGTGGGAGCCGATTGCCTGGCAGGGGCTCGCCCTTATGGACCCCGTTCAGGACCAGGTGTACGAGGACTCCCTTCTGCCCGAGGGCAAAAAATTGTGGAAGGACGTCGTCTGGAAGGATTTCATCTGGAACAAGCTTGAGGAGGCGGTCGGATCGCTTGGTGACAAAGACATCTATGGCAAAGGCTGGAACCCGCTGGACGGGCAAGCGGTGTCGTACAGCTACTACTGGATAGCCAACGCCTGCACCTTGGGAGTGCGAGACGCGACCGCTTCCGCCGACTATCCGTTCGCGATCAAGTTCCTCGGAAAGGAGGAGTTTGGAAAGCGCGGGCCTGCCAAGTACGTCGTATGGAACCTGACCGACGCGGCAAAGACCGTGACGTTCAGCGACGGCTTCAAGGTAACGGGCGTTCCTGCATACACATACGTCGTCAAGCCCTAGCCACTAAAAAGCCGCCCGGAAGGGCGGCTTGGTTTCCCGCGGCTCAGGCCCCGCGTTATTTGATCTTGGATTCCTTGAACACGACGTGCTTGCGCGCCACCGGGTCGTATTTCTTGAGCTCGAGCTTCTCGGTCTTGGTGCGCGGGTTCTTCTTGGTGACGTAGAAAAAGCCGGTGTCGGCAGACGACACCATCTTGATCAGGATCGAAGTGGGCTTGGCCATGGTCGGATGTCCTAGAGGGCAGGGCGCGAAGGCCCGGGAAATTCGCGGAAGGCCGGCAAGGTAGTCGGCGTCGCCACGGTGTCAAGCCGTGTGATAGAGAGGGTTTTCAGTGCGCCGGCGCCGCCGCCTGCTCGATCGAACCGCTACGCACGGCCTGCGCATAGAGGCTGGGATCGCGCAGCAAGCGGCTCGCGATGTCGATGTCGCGCTCGGGCAGGTCCTCGCCCGGCGGGCAGATCTTGCGCAGATCGGCCACTTCGGTCGGGCTGGGATTGCGCTCGGCATGCCAGTGCTGCAGCAGCGTGCGGCTGCCCGCGAGCGACGCCGGCCCCAGCCTGTTGAGGTCGCCGACCTTGGCGGTGCAGATGTTGGGCATTACGCCGAGCTCGTTCCAGGTGTAGCCGGAGGGCGCCATCAGGCGCGACCAGGTCAGCACCAGCTCGCCCCTGTTGGGCAGGCGAATCACGGTCTGCACGGTGCCCTTGCCGTAGCTCGTGGTGCCGACGATGGCGGCGCGGCCGCGATCCTGCAGGGCGGCGGCCACGATCTCGGCGGCCGAGGCCGAATTGCCGTTCACCAGCACCACGATCGGCAGGTCGATGGCCTTGCTGTGCGTGTCGCTGCGGTAGGTCCGCCGGCTGTCGGGATGGCGGCCCTGGGTCGAGAAGATCACGCCGTCGCCTATGAATTCCTCGGTCACGGTCTCGGCCTGGTCGAGGAGACCGCCGCGATTGCTGCGCATGTCGATGATGATGCCGGCGATGCTCGGGCCGATATCCCGGCGCGCCTTTTCGATCGCCTCGTCCAGCGCCTCGGTCGTGCCGGTGTTGAAGGAGGTGAGGTGGATCAGGCCGATATTGTCATGCCGCTCGTAGGCAACCGTCGTCGGGATGATGCGCATGCGCTGCATCGTCATCGTGAGTTCTCGGCCGTCGCCGGTGCGCAGCACCGTCATCGACACCGGTGCGCCAACCGCGCCGCGCAGCTTGTGGATGACGTCGATCAGCGGCCGCCCGACCATCGATTCACCGTCGATCGCCAGGATCTGGTCGCCCGGCTGGACGCCTGCCTTGCTGGAGGGCGAGTCGGGCTGCGTGGCGCGGATCATGATCTTGTTGTCGTCGGTGCGCTCGACCGTGATGCCGATGCCGCCGCCGCCGTCGCGCTGGAATCGATTGTCGCGCGCCTCCTCAGGATCGGCGTAGCGGCTGTTCTTGTCGAGCTGCTTGGTGGTGGCGACCATGGCGTCCTTGATCAGCAGTTCCCGGTCGGTCTGCTGCAGCATCGGGGACGCCTTGAGCGAAGCGGCGAACAGCTCGGTCAGCATGATTCCCCAGGCGCTGCCATCCGCCGGATCGGCCGGAGCGGGACGGGTGGCGATGGCGGTACCGCCGCGCAGCACGGTGTAGGCGTTGCGGTCGGTGCGCAGCGACAGCTGCGGGTCGGACAGGGCGAAGCCGTGGAATGTCTCGACCGACATGCGGCGGAAGTCGGGCTGGTCGAGATGGCGGTCGCCGATGACGCGATAGGCCTGCAGGATGACCCGTTCGACGCTGGCGTCGGACGCGGGGTCCGGCCGGCTGGAAGCCTGCCCTATGGGCGGCGCGGTCTCGCACGATGCGACGACTGATGCGGCAAGGATGGCCACTGCCGAATAGGCCAGGGCCAGGCGGACAAAGGGCTTCAGCGGCACACGAGCACCCTAAAGGGCAAGGTTAGCACATGCCCTCGTCGGGCGGTGTGGTCTATCTCAAGGCGAGAGGTCCAAACCATCCGCGGACGGCTTGGGAGAGGCAACGCGGTAGACCCACAAGAGGGTGATCACGGCCCCCTTGATGCGGGGAAGCAAAAGCAACGCCAACAGCACGGACAGCGGCAGCCAGAGCACGGCGTGAAACCAAAGCGGAGGCTGCTCGCCGTAGCGTTCCAATACCAGCACAAGCGGGACAATGATATGGCCAACAGCGAGGATCGTGAAATAAGCCGGCGCGTCGTCGGCGCGGCAGGGTTCCAGGTCGAGACCGCAGGCCTGGCAACGGCTGCGCATCTTCAGGAAGGCCGAAAACAGCGTCCCGTTGCCGCAGCGCGGGCAGCGGCCGCGCCAGCCGCGGCGAACGGCCGTCCAGAAATCGACGCGGGCGGGGGCGCCAGACATCGCCCGAGGATGGCGGCTCGCTCTATCGCCGTCGCCGCGACCCCTTGTCCCGAAGCGCCTTGCCCCGCGCGACCGGTCGACGCGGCAGGCCGCGCGATGTGCCTCCGGCCGGCCGCCGCGGTCCGCGCAACGGTACCAGCCGTTCGACCCGCTCGATGACGTCGACCAGGTCGAACAGGAGCCCGC
The DNA here is from genome assembly GCA_051985755.1 of Reyranella sp. Classification (GTDB taxonomy): domain Bacteria; phylum Pseudomonadota; class Alphaproteobacteria; order Reyranellales; family Reyranellaceae; genus Reyranella. The sequence continues at coordinate 7,971 of JBPYDO010000065.1, forward strand.
CGGTGGCGGTGTCGGCCTCGACCAGCTTGACCCGCAGGCGGTCGCCCAGCCCGTAGGTCTCGCCGGTGCGCTCGCCGACCAGCACCTGGCGGCGCTCGTCGTGGCGGAAGAATTCCTGGCCGAGGCTGCGGATGGCGATCAGGCCGTCGGCTCCCGTGCCGTCCAGTGACACGAACAGGCCGAACCGCGTCACCGAGGTGACGCGGCCGGCGAAGGCGGCGCCGACATGGGCGGCCATGTAAGCGGCGACATAGCGATCCATGGCGCCGCGCTCGCCGGCCACGGCGCGGCGCTCGCACATCGAGAGATGCTCGCCGAACTCCTCGAAGCGGCCGCGGTCGGCGTCAGGCAGGCCGCCTTCGCCCAGGCCGTAGGCCGAGATCAGGGCGCGATGCACGATCAAATCGGGATAGCGGCGAATCGGCGAGGTAAAGTGGGCGTAGCGGGCGAGCGCCAGGCCGAAATGGCCGAGATTGCCCGGGGCATAGACCGCCTGGCTCTGGCTACGCAGCACGGTCTCGTTGACCAGGCGGGCGATCGGCTTGTCGGCGACGGCGTGCAGCACGCGATTGAGGTCGCCCGGGCGCACCCTGGGGCCGGCCGGCAGGGATATGCCCAAGGTGGCCAGGAACTCGCGCAGTGCTTCCAGCTTGGCCGGGTCCGGCTGGTCGTGCACCCGGTAGAGGCAAGGGGTGTGGCGCTGCTCGAGGGCCTGCGCCGCCGCGACATTGGCCAGCACCATGAACTCTTCGATCAGCCGGTGGCTGTCGAGACGCTGGCGTACGCCGATCTCCGCGATCCGTCCGTCGTCGCCGAGGCGGACCAGCCGCTCGGGCAGATCGAGGTCGAGCGCGCCGCGCTTTTCGCGGGCCGCCAGCAGCACGCGAAAGGCACCGTAAAGCGGCTTGATGACGCTGTCCACCAAGGGCGCCGTCTCGGCATCGGGATGGCCGTCGGCGGCGCGCTGGACCCGTTCGTAGGTGAGGCGGGCGGCCGAGCGCATCATGGCGCGGTGGAAGCGATGCCGCTTGAGGGAGCCCTCGGCGTCGATCCACATCTCGGCCACCAGCACCGGGCGGTCCTGCTGCGGCATCAGCGAGCACCAGTGGTTGCTGAGCGCCTCGGGCAGCATGGGCACGACCCGGTCGGGGAAGTAGACCGAAGTGCCGCGCCGGTAGGCAGCGCGGTCGAGCGGCTTGTCGTGGCGCACGTACCAGGCGACATCGGCGATCCCGACCAGCAGGCGCCAGCCGCCGGGATGGGCCGGATCGGGCTCGGCGAAAACCGCGTCGTCGAAATCGCGCGCATCCTCGCCGTCGATGGTGACCAGCGGCACCTGCCGGAGGTCGAGGCGATGGCCGAGCGGGGCGGCCCGGGCGCGCGCCGCCTCTTCGGCGGCGGCGGGCGGGAAGTCGACCGGTATGTCGTTGGCGGCGATCGCGATCAGGCTCACGGTGCGCGGATCGCTCATCGGCCCGATGCGCTCGACCACGCGCGCCCGGCGCGACAGGGCGGCGCCCGCTTCCTCGATCCACACGATGTCGCCCGGCCTGGCGCCGTTCTTGTCGGCTGGCCGCACGTCGAACTGACCGCGTTGCTTGCGGTCGGTCGGCGTGACGACGCCGAGCCCGCCGCGGCCGCTCGGCTCTTCGTAGAGGCCGAGGATCTTCTTCAGTCCGCTGCCCAGGCGGCGGATGATGCGCGCCTGGTAGGTCGCCTTGCCGCGGCGCCTCAGCGAGGCGAGCACGCGGTCGCCGACGGCGGGCGCGGGACCGCGGTTGCCATGCGGGTCGATTTCGATGCGGGGTGGGGGGCCGTCCTTTTCTTCGTCGTGGCGGCGCGGCACGGCCAGGAGATGGCCGTCGTCGTCGACGCGCACGATCTCCAATACGGTAATGTCAGTCAGAGTTTTGGGATCCTTGAATGTCTTGCCGCGATCAGCCGCGATCTCTCCTCGATCGCGCAGCTCGCGCAGCATTTGTTTGAGGTCGATGCGCTGGTCGCCCTTCAGCCCAAAGGCTCGGGCAATCTCGCGCTTGCCGACCGGGGTTGTGCTTTCCTTGATGAACGCCAGCAGTTCGTCGCGAGTCGGGACGCGACCCTTAGCCATCGGTCCCCGTGCGGGCCGGCGTTTCCGCCTTGGCCTTGCGCTTGCTTGGCGCCTTCTTCTTGGCGGCGGCCCGTTTGGGCGGCGCCTTCGTGCCGGCGTCGTTGGCCGGGGTGACGATCTTGGGGTTGGCCGCCTTGCGGGCCCGCGGCTTCTTGGCTCCGCCGCCGCCTGATCCGTTCTTCGCCGCGCGCTCGGCCAGCAGCGACACCGCCTGTTCGACGGTGAGCTCTTCCGGCTTCAGATCGCGCGGCACGGTGGCGTTGATGCCGGCATGCTTGACGTACATGCCGTAGCGGCCGTCGTAGAGCTCGATCGGCGCCTGGTCGGCCGGGTGTTGCCCGACGATCCGGACCGGGCGGATGGCGGCGCGGCCGCGGCCCGTGCTCTTGGCCTCGGCGAGCAGGGCCACGGCACGGTTCATGCCGATATCGAGCACGCTTTCGTCGGCCGGGATCGATTTGTACTTCGTGCCGTGCTTGACGTAGGGCCCGAAGCGGCCGACGCCGGCCAGGATCTGCTGGCCATCGTCCGGATGGGGTCCCAGTTCGCGCGGCAGCGACAACAGCGCCAGCGCCTTGTCGAGCGTCAGGTCGTCGGGCGTCATGCCCTTCAACAGCGACTGCCGCTTGGGCTTCTCCTTGCCCTCGGCTTCGCCCAGCTGGACGTACAGGCCGTAAGGGCCATTGCGCAACGTCACCGGCTTGCCGGTCACCGGGTCGATGCCGAGCACCTTGGGGCCGTCGAGGTTGGCGCCCGAGGCGGCGTCGGCCTCGGGGTCGACGATGCCGAGCTTGCGGGTGAAGCGGCACTCCGGATAGTTCGAGCAGCCGATGAACGCGCCGAACTTGCCGAGCTTCAGGCCGAGCCGGCCGGTGCCGCAGGACGGGCACTCGCGCGGGCTCTTGCCGCCATTGTCGTTGGCCGGGAAGAAATGCGGGCCCAGTTCCTCGTCGAGCTTGTCGAGCACTTCCTTGACGCGCAGGTCCTTGGTCTCGCCCACTGCGGCGGCGAAGGCCGTCCAGAACTCGCGCAGCACCTGGCGCCAGTCGATCTTGCCGTCCGAGATATCGTCGAGCTCTTCCTCGAGATGGGCGGTGAAGTCGTACTCGACGTAACGCGGGAAGTAGGTCTGCAGGAAGGCCGTAACGATGCGGCCGCGGTCCTGCGGCACGAAGCGCTTGCGATCGAGCGTCACGTAATTGCGCTTCTGCAGCACCTCGATGATGCTGGCATAGGTCGAGGGCCGACCGATGCCCAGTTCCTCGAGCCGCTTGACCAGGCTCGCCTCGCTGTAGCGCGGCGGCGGCTCGGTTATGTGCTTCTCGGGGATGATGTCGCGGCGCTCCAGCCCTTCGTTCTCGGCGACGTCGGGCAGCAGCACGTTGCCGTCCTCGTCTTCGTGGCCGTTCTCGTCCTTGCCCTCGTCGTACAGGGTCAGGAAGCCGTTGAACCGCACCACCGATCCTGTCGCGCGCAGCTGCACATTTTTGTCGCCGCTTGCGACGTCGACCGTCACCTGGTCGAGCACGGCGCTTTCCATCTGGCTCGCCACCGTGCGCTTCCAGATCAGCTCGTAGAGGCCAAGCTGGTCCTTGTCGAGGTGGGCCGCGACGTCCTGCGGCGTGCGGAAGAGGTCGGTCGGGCGGATCGCCTCGTGCGCCTCCTGGGCGTTCTTGGCCTTGGAGCTGTAGGCGCGCGGGCTCGCCGGCAGGTAGCTCGCGCCGTACTTGCTCTCGATCAGGCGGCGCGTCTGGCCGACCGCCTCGGGGGCGAGCTGCACGCCGTCGGTGCGCATGTAGGTGATGAGACCGACCGTCTCGCCGCCGATATCGACGCCTTCGTAGAGGCGCTGCGCGATGCGCATGGCCGTCGCGGCACCCAGCCCCAGCTTGCGCGACGCCTCCTGCTGCAGGGTCGAGGTGATGAAGGGCGGCGGCGGATTGCGCCGCACCTGGCGGCGCTCGATGGCGGACACCGAATAGGCGCGCCGCTCGATCTCGCGCCGGGCGCCCTCGGCGCGCTCCTCGGTATCGAGATCGAACTTGTCGAGCTTGCGGCCGTCGAGATGGGTGAGCCGCGCCTTGAACTGCTGTTTCTTCGCCGTGCCGAACAGCACGTCGACCGTCCAGTACTCGCGGCTCTTGAAGACCTCGATCTCGGCTTCGCGCTCGCAGATCAGCCTGAGCGCCACCGACTGCACGCGCCCGGCCGAGCGGCTGCCGGGCAGCTTGCGCCACAGCACCGGCGAGAGCGTGAAGCCCACCAGATAGTCGAGCGCGCGGCGCGCCAGATAGGCGTCGATCAGCGGCTGGTCGAGGTCGCGCGGATGGGCGACCGCATCGAGCACCGACTGCTTGGTGATGGCATTGAACGTGACGCGCTTTACGTCCACGCCCTGCAGGGCCTTCTTGCGCCCCAGCACGTCCTTGACGTGCCAGGAGATCGCCTCGCCCTCGCGGTCGGGGTCGGTGGCGAGATAGAGCTTGCCGCCCTTGCTGACGGCCTTGGCGATGGCATCGAGGCGCTTCTGGGACGGCGCGTCGACCTCCCAGTCCATGGCGAAATCCTCGTCCGGCCGGACCGAGCCATCCTTGGGCGGCAGGTCCCGGACATGCCCATACGACGCCAGCACGGTGTAGCCGGGGCCGAGATACTTCCCAATGGTCTTGGCCTTTGCAGGCGACTCGACGACCAGAACGTCCATCGTCGAAACAGCTCCAGTATTACTTTAAGAACCGGAGCTAAATCTCTGGTCTAGATCAGAGATACACGGTTACCCCGGTGCCTTTCCAGGCGGCCTTCCAGCTCGAGGGCCAGCAGGACCTCCGCCACGGCGGCGGCGGACACTTGGCATCGGCGTACCAGTTCGTCAACCGCAGTGGGTTCGGAGCCCAGTGCATGCAGGACCTTTGCAGTGTCCCTGTTGCCGGATTTTTCCCTCGGTTTTACAGGCACTTGAACGGCACGATGCGACTTCGAGAACACACTCAGAATATCATTAACGTCGCGGACCAATATGGCCCCATCTCGGATAAGGCTATTCGACCCGGTATAGCGCGGATCCCGGGGCGATCCGGGCACGACCAGGACGTCGCGACCCTGCTCGGCGGCCCGTTGCGCGGTGATCAGCGAGCCCGACCGCTCGGCCGCCTCGATGACGATCACCCCGGCCGCCAGGCCACTCACGATCCGATTGCGGCGCGGGAAGGCGCGCGCGACCGACGGCGCTCCCAACGGGACCTCGCTCAACAGCAATCCGGTTCGCGCGATCTGTTCATATAAAGAGGTGTTCTGCGGCGGATAGACCTGGTCCACGCCGCCGGCCATCACCGCCACGGTCCCGCTGGCGAGGGCGGCTTCGTGCGCGGCGGCATCGATGCCGCGGGCCAGGCCCGAGACGATGGCAAAGCCCGCCGCGCCGAGATCGCAGGCGAACTCCTGCGCCAGCCGACGGCCGGCCAGCGACGCGTCGCGGGCGCCGACGATGGCGAGCATCGGGCGGCCGAGCAGGGCGCCGTCGCCCACGACCGAAAGCAGCGGCGGCGCGTCGGGCAACGCCGCCAGCTGAGGCGGATAGTCGTCATCGCCGAACACCAGGAAGCGCCCGCCCCGTTCAGTGAGGAGGCGCTCCTCCTCGGCGACGCGTGCCTTCGGCGTGATCTCGACCTTGTCGTCGCGGCCGAGCTCCCGGCAGGCCACCGTCGCCGATCCGAAATGAGCCAGGGCCTCGTGGAAGGTGGTCGGCCCGATGCGCGACGTGCGGGCGAGGCGCTGGCGGGCGTTGCGCTCAGCAGACGCCGTCTCGAGGCGCGACGGACCATCGAACATGCGATGATCCTAATACGATAATTAAGGATCGTAAAACAACCGGAGATAGCAATATCACGACCGGAGCGCCTTGCGGCAGAGCAGTGCGCCGCCCGCGCCCAGCACCGCGAGGAGAGCAGCCAGCGGCCCGAACCCTTCGAAGCCCAAGCTGGCGATCATGACGGCGCCGAGGGCCGCGGCGGCAATCCAGCCGACGCTGGCGGCTGCTCCATTGAGGCCAAGCACCGTTCCCCGCACCTGCTCGGGCACCGAGGCCAAGGCCGCCATGAATGACGGCCGGCCGAGCGCGTTGAACAGCACATAGACGAAGCCCAGCGCGACCGAAACCCACGGCGCGGGATGCCACAGGAACAGCGCCAGGGCGGCCACCGCCGACAGCAGCAGCGTGATCGCGAAGTTGCCCAGCCGGTCGCGGCGGCGGTCGGCGAGGTGTCCGCCGAGGACCGTGCCCAGCACGTTGCCGAGCGCGAAGATGGCGAGCGGCGCGGCGAGCGCCGCCAGCGACAGCCCGTAGGTCGCCTGCAGGAAGGTCGCGAAATAGACGGCAGCCAGGCCAAAGCACACCCGCTCGGCGATGCCGGTGCCGATCAGCGCCAGCACGCGCGGCGACAGCGCCATCGCCATGTGCGGTCGCCGCATCAGCGGCCGGGCGGTGGCGGGGCTGCGGTCGAGGGTGAGGACAAGGCTCACCGCTGCCGCGAGCGCAAGCCCCGCGACGCAGAGGGTCCAGCCTCGCCAGCCGATCAGCGAGCCGACCCAGGCAGCGAGCGGCACGCCCAGCACCAGGGCGAGCGACTGGCCGCTCATCACCCAACCCAGGGCACGGCCGCGCTGGACGTCGGCGACGCGGGCCGATACTTCGGCGAAGATCACGCCGGTATAGAGGCCGCAGCATCCGCCGGCCGCGGTTGCCCAGGCGGCGACGCCGGTGAAGCTGGCGGCATAGGCCTGCATGGCCATGGTCAGCGCCAGCGCCAGCATGCCGCCGACTAGAAGCGCGCGACGGCCGATCAGGTCCGACAAGAGGCCGCCCAATGCCGAGGTGATGCCCCACGAGGTCGCGGTCAACGACACCAGGTTGGCGACCAGGGGCATGCTGACACCGAGGTCGTGCGCCATCTCCAGCAGGAACGGCGCGCGCGTGGTGCCGCTCGATGAAGTGGCGAAGGAGCCGAGACAGGCTGCCGTCAGCAGCACCCAGGGCATGCCGCGCGAGAGAGCCAATGTCGCCTGGCCGCCAAACGGCGTCGGGTCCTCTTTGTCCATGCTTGGCGGGATCAGGCGCGACGCCGGCCGATCTTCGATTCGGTGCCGAAAAGCAGGCGGCAACGGGCTGAACGAGATTTCACAGGGATGGGCCGCCGTTGTGGCCGGCCATCGCTGAATCGCCCGCCCTTTGCCCGATCTTGGATTCGGTGCCGGCGAGGAGGCGCCGGATGTTCTCGTGATGGCGGAGGAAGAGCAACGGCACCATCAGGGTGACGATAAGCGCCGCACGCCAGTCGAGCAGGAACCAGGACAGTGCGCTGGAGAGCGCTACGCTGATCAGCGCGGCAAGCGAGGAGTAGCGAAACACGGCGGCGAACAGCAGCCACAGGAGGCAGATGGCAACGCCCAGCATCCAACTTAAGCCCCACATCACGCCAATGGTCGTTGCCACCCCCTTGCCGCCTTTGAACGAAAGCCAGGGCGTGAACATGTGGCCGAGCACGGCGCCGAGTGTGGCTGCCACGCCAGCAAGCGGCCCGTAGGAACCCGCGATCATCACCGGTGCGAAGCCCTTCAACGCATCGAGCACCAGCACCGCCGCGGCGAGCCTCTTGTTGCCGGTGCGCAGCACGTTCGTGGCGCCGATATTGCCCGAGCCGATGGCCCGGATGTCACCGAGCCCCGCCCAGCGCGTGAGCAGCAAGCCGAAGGGAATCGACCCCAGCAGATAGCCCAGCACGAAAGGCAGGACGACGTGGGTCACGTTCCAAGCCATTGCCGCGATCCTAGCCGGCCCCTTACGGGCTCAGCACCCGACAATTGGTCGAATCGACGTAGGTGCTGGTCGGCGGTCCGACCAGGTCGGCCGTAATCTGCTCGCCCGGGGCGATCGACACCGGCCCGAAATTGGCGTCGGAGACTGTGCTGCCGCCATTGACGAAAGTACATTGGACCTGGGTGTCGACGGCGCGCGACGTATTGGAGGTGATGGCGATCGTCACCTGCCAGTAGCGCGAGCTGCCGTAGGTGAGGTTATAGGCCCGCAAGGTGACGAGCGGCATGGGCTGGGCCGAATAGGGGACCGGCCGCGGACCGGTTCGCGTGACGCGCGGTTGCGGCGGCGGTCCGCTGGGGGCTTGCGACGCCGCAGCGCCACGCGGATCGAACGCCCGGTCCTGGTCGGTCGGCGGCGGTGGGCCGCCAGGTCCCAAGGTGGCGACGCCGCCGCCCGGCACGTTGAGCGGCGGCGGCGCGAGCGGCTGGCTGGTGTAGGCGCCGCCACTGGACGGCGGCGTCGGCTGCGCCTGCGGGTAAGGCGGCGGCGGATTGGACGGGCGCGGATTGCTGGCGAGCGGTGTCGGCTGAGGCGGCCCCGGCTGGACGTCGCCGACATGGGTCTGCAGCTTGTCGTAGCAGCTGAGCCGCTGCTGGGTGTCGCTGATTTCCGAGCAGATCTGGATGTGACGCGTCAATTCGTCGAGCAGATCCTCGCGCGACGGGGGCCGTCGCTGCTGTGCCTGGCTGCCGACCGCGGCGAGGCCGGCGATCAGGAACAGGCCGAGCCCGAGGAGGAGGGACTTTCGAAGCATCATCGCGCGCCTTGCCTATCGGAGATCAAGGACCATAGCAGACCAAATGGCGCTTTCGAGGCGGCTGTTCCGCCCGTCAGGCCGCCGCAGCGGCCGTGAAGCTATCATGACGCCAGATCGTGCGGCCGCCGACGATGGTCGCCATGACGCGCCCCTGCACCGGCCGCTCGTCGAACGGCGAGTTCTTGGTCTTGCTCCAGAAATCGGCGCGGTCGATTTTCCAGGCATAATCCGCGTCGAACAGCACGAGGTCGGCCGGCGCGCCCTTGGCCAGCCGGCCACCCGGCAGGTTGAACAGCCGGGCCGGCTCACTGGCCAGCAGCCGGAACAGGCGCGGCAGGCCGAGCTGGCGGTTGTGCACCAGCTCGAGCGACACCGGCAGCAGGGTCTCGAGCCCGATGCCGCCGGGCAGCGCCTGGGCGAACGGCACGCGCTTGC
>JBPYDO010000066.1:0-8189 GCA_051985755.1 Reyranella sp.
AGGACAAGACCGACTTCGTGGTCTACGACGCCAAGACCGGCGAGGACATCACCCGCTCGGTGCTGACCCAGATCATCTTCGAGGAAGAGAGCAAGAGCGGCCAGAACCTGCTGCCGATCCCCTTCCTTCGGCAGCTGATCTCGTTCTACGGCGACAGCCTGCAGAGCATCGTTCCGCAGTATCTCGAAATGTCGATGACGCAGTTCGCGCGCAACCAGGAGCAGATGCGCCGCTACCTGCAGAACGCCTTCGGCTTCAATCCCTTCCAGCAGTTCGAATCGATGGGCAAGCAGAACATGGCGATGTTTGAGCAGGCCATGCGCATGTTCAATCCGTTCGGGGCGGGATCGTCAGGAGCAGCGCCGACCCAGGCCAACGGCCAGGACCCGCCCAAGCCCGACACGGCCGAGGCCCAGCCCGCGAACGAGGCGGCGATCGACGAACTGAAGCGCAAGCTCGACGAACTGCAGAACCAGATCGCGCTCCTGAGCAAGAAGCCCTGACGGCGCCATGGCTGGTTCCTACTCTGCGCCGACGGCACGACGGGTGCTGTCGCCCTGCATCGGCATCTGCATGATCGACCCCAAGGGCAGCGGCTTCTGCCTTGGCTGCAAGCGCACCATCGAGGAGATCGGCCGCTGGGCCATGCTCGACGACGTCGAGCGCCAGAAGATCCTCGATCAGCTGCCGGCGAGGAAGTACTAGAGGGCTAGCGGCCCTTGAACACCGGCTTGCGCTTCTCGCGGAAGGCCGAGGTGCCTTCCTTGTAGTCCTCGCTGAAACTGGTCAGCACGTTCTGGTCGGCGTCCATGTGGGCGGCGACGTCGTCGAGCGCGTGGGTGATGCGGTTCACCGACGTCTTCACCATGCGCACCGGCAAGGGCGGCTGCCGCGCGATCTTCTCGGCGAAGGCCATGGCGGCGCTGAGCGCCTGCCCATCGTCGACGACCTTCTCGACCAGCCGCCAGTCGAGCGCGTCGGCCGCGCCGATGCGGTCGGACGCCAGGATGATAGCCTGCTTGGTGCGCGCCGGACCGATCAGCGCCACCAACCGAGGGATCGAGCCCCAGCTCATGTTCATGCCGAGCTCGACCTCGGGAATGCGGAAATGCGCGCCTCGCCCGCAGAACCGGAAATCGAGCGAGACCACCAGGGCGGCGCCGCCGCCGATGCAGTGGCCTTCGATGGCGGCGATCGTGACCTGCTCCATATCCTGCCAGGCCTTGCACAGCCGGGGACCGAGCCGCTGCTGATGCAGCCGCTCGCCGAGCGGCAAAGTGCCGATCCGGGCACCTTCGCTGTCCTTCAGGTCAAAGCCCGCGGAAAAGGCCTTGGCCGAGCCGGTGAGGACCACGACCGAGGTTTCGAGATCGTCCTCGAAATCGCGCGGTGCGTCGCGCAGTTCGCGCATCGCCTGGCGGCTCAGCGCATTGATGCCATCGCCGCGATCGAAGCGCACAACAGCGATGCGACCGCCAGGACCCAGGCCCTTCTCCACCTTGACGAAGCGCCGTTCCATCGCGCGTTCCTCCCTTATTTGGGCGCAAGCCTAGCCCTTGCTGTCGGACACTCCAACTTTACAAGCGTGAGTGGCTTGGATTGACTGCCCCTCATGCCGAAATCGATCGCCTCCATCGCCCTCGAACGCCGCATCGATGCGCTGTTCGCCCCGTACACCAAGCCCGGCTCGCCGGGCGCCGTCGCCGCCGTCATGCGCGACGGCGAGATCGAGGTGTGCAAGGGCTATGGCCTCGCCAGCATCGAACTCGGCGTGCCCATCACGCCCAAGACGCGCTTCCGCATCGCTTCCGTCAGCAAGCAGTTCACGGTGACGGTGGCGCTGATGCTGGCGGCCGAGGGCAAGCTCAAGCTCTCCGACCCGCCGCACAGATATCTCAAGGAGCTGAAGCCGCTCCCCGTCACCATCGACCAGATGATGCGCAACTCGAGCGGCCTGCCCGATTTCCTCGAGCTTTTGCGGCTGGGCGGCCATGGGCTCGACAAGCCGGCGCGCGCCGAAGACCTGCTCGCTGCGGCGAGTCGCAACGGCCATCTCAACTTCGCGCCGGGCAGCCGCTTCCTCTACAGCAACACCAACTTCCTGCTGCTCGGCCACATCATCGAGCGGCTGACCAGGCGCAAGCTGGGAGAGGTCATGGCCGAGCGCATCTTCGCGCCGCTCGGCATGACCGACACGATGCTGGCGGCCGCGATCGACACCGTCATCCCCGGGCTGGCGACCGGCTACCTCGGCGACGCGAAGCAAGGCTTCCGCCGCTCCAGCCACGCCTATCCGCAGGGCGGCGAAGGCGGGCTCACCTCGACCGTCGAGGATCTCCTGACCTGGAGCCGCCACTATGACGATCCCGTGCTGGGCAAGACGCTGCCGTCACAGCTTGCCGCCGCGGCACCGCTGACGGGCGGCCATGCCAATCGCTACCGCCGCGGCGTCGCCACGGGCGAGTTGCGCGGACTGGAGACGATCGGCCATGGCGGGCTGTGGCCCGGCTTTCGCACCGAACTGCTGCGGGTCCCCAAGGCAGGGCTCACCGTGGTGGTGATCGCCAATCTCGCGAGCATCAATCCTTGGCGGCTGTCGCACGCCATCGCCGCCCACGCGCTGGATGGCGACAGGCGGCTGAAGGCAGCGCCGGCGCCGATCGCCGAGGCCGAGCTCAAGCCGCTCGCCGGCACCTGGTTCAATGCCGAGGAGCCGGCGCTGTTCCATCTGTCGTGGACGAATGGCGAGGCGACGGCGACGCAGAACGGCATGGCCAACGCACTGGCGCGCCGCAACGGCTGGTGGGCCGCCGAGGCGGGGTCGTACGAATTTGCGGTGAGGCCTGCCAAGGGCGGTCTCAGGGCCGACCTCGGCGCGGGCCGTACACCCCTCTTCAAGAAGCTCGGCAAGCACAAGGCTGTGCCGGCCGGCATCGTCGGCACCTATTACTCGGCCGACTCGGGCGCGACCTGGACGGTGCGCAAGGTCGGCGAGCGCTACCTCGCCAGCGTGAGCGGCCCGTTGATCGCCTCAGGACCCGCCTGGACGATCGACGGCATCGATGCCGACACGGTCGAGGTGACGTCGCCGCCAGCCTGGATCACGGCCAGCCAGCTCGCCCATCTCGAGCGCGACAAGGCGGGCAAGATCGTGGCGCTGGTCGTCTCGACCGGCCGCATCAAGCGCATGCGCTTCGGGCGAGTAAGCTAGCGCTCCGGCTTGTAGCGCTGCGCCAGCTGCTCGATGTAGCTGGCGGCCTTCTCGGCGAGGCCACTGTCGTTCAAATTGACGACGTTCTCGGCGTTTCGCGTCGCATTGCTCGAGAAGTTGAAGCTGCCCGTGTGCAGCATCTTGCCGTCCACGACCATCGTCTTGTTGTGCATGAAGTTGTAGGTGCCGTTCGCGTCGTGCGGATTGAAGGGGCGCGACTTCTTGGCCGAGAGATGAGGCTTCACGCGATTCCACAAGTTGGCCTTGTCTGCGGACCGATTGCTGCGTGCCCAGCTTTTCTCGACGCCGCCCATCTGCGGGCCATCATAGACCCCGGTCAATTTGACGCCATTCTCGATGGCCTTATCCAGCGCTTGCAGCACAAGAAGGGACGAAATGTCCATCGAGGCAACGTGGAGGGTAGACTTGGCGGTCCCGACCAGCTCAGCGAGCCGTTGATCGATCGACTTGCCGTCGCCTGGTGAAAAATCTACCTCGAGCTCATCACCGTTGACGGTGAGCTCACCGTGATCGTCCTTTCCCGTACCGGCGATGCGTCCGTAGCGCCAGAGCTCGTCGAAGTCGGTCGCGTAGTATTGCGCGAGCTCGGCGGCATTGGTGAAGATCAGGACATTGTTGTCCTGAAGGCCCCAGCCATCCTCCGTGAAGTTGGCGGTGCCCATCCACACATCGCGGTCGTCGCGGATCATGTACTTGCTGTGCATGAGGGCGCCATCACCTTCGATCGGCGCCGGCTGGACGCCATCCGGAAGATCGTGCACATCGATCGACTGGATGCCCTTCAGCTGAACCTTCGTATGTTCGTATCCGTTGAAGACCGAAGGGCCGCTCTGGTCGCCGCCATAGAGCTCGCGGTGCGCCGAGTGGGCCCGCTTGGGCTCGTCGAAGTAGGCGATCTTAACTTCGGCGTGCGCGGCCACTTGTGTCAGGGTCTGGCGGATCTTGCCCGCGGAGTCGCCCAGAAACTTGAAATGATAGGCCGCCATATGCAGCGTGCTTTTCGTCTCCGCGACGAAATCGCAGAATTGCTTCGTCATGGTTTCGAGATTTGGCTGACCGTCGGGCTTGGCGTTGTTGTCTTTGGCGCCGACGAGAAAAATGGGCTGGATCGGCATTCGGCTTTCTCCTCCGTGAAGGCGTTGACTTCCCGAGGTTCCCGAATCGAGTGCGTGTATTGTTATTCGATGTGCAACCGACTCCTTAAGCCAACTTCATCACGGATTTATTGCAAGGCATGTTGAAGACTTGCCCGAACCCGGGTGTCCGCGTCCCTGCTTGGCGCGGGCGGGGCTGCAGGAGTCGAGGCGCTAGATCGTGCGCTCGACCAGCATCTTCTTGATTTCGGCGATCGCCCTGGCCGGGTTCAGGCTCTTGGGGCAGGTCTTGGTGCAGTTCATGATCGTGTGGCAGCGGTAGAGCCGGAACGGATCCTGCAGCTGGTCGAGCCGCTCGCCCTTGGCCTCGTCGCGGCTGTCGGCCAGCCAGCGGTAGGCCTGCAACAGGATGGCGGGGCCGAGATAGCGGTCGCCGCTCCACCAGTAGCTCGGGCACGCAGTCGAGCAGCAGAAACACAGGATGCACTCCCAGAGCCCGTCGAGCTTGGCGCGCTCCTCGGGCGACTGCAGGCGCTCGCGCGTCGGCGGCTGCGTGGTCGTCTTGAGCCAGGGCTCGATCGAGGAGAGCTGCGCATAGGGAACGGTGAGGTCGGGCACCAGGTCCTTGACCACCGGCATGTGCGGCAAGGGGTAGATCTTCACGTCGCCCTTCACGTCGGCGATGTACTTGGTGCAGGCGAGCGTGTTGGTGCCGTCGATGTTCATGGCGCACGAGCCGCATACGCCCTCGCGGCAGGAGCGACGGAAGGTCAGCGAGCTGTCGATCTCGTTCTTGATCTTGATCAGCGCGTCGAGAACCATCGGACCGCATTTGTCCATGTCGACTTCGTAGGTGTCGACGCTGGGGTTCTCGCCGTCGTCCGGGCTCCAGCGATAGATGCTGAATGTGCGGATGTTCTTGGTGCCCGCCGCCGCCTTGTAGGTCTCGCCGACGCCGATCCTGGAATTGGCAGGCAGTGTAAACTCAGCCATCTCGAAAACCTCTATGCCCGCTTAGTACACCCGCGCCTTCGGCGGGAAGGATTGAACGTCGTTGCTCATCGGCTGCAGCTTGACCGGCCGGTAGTCGATGCGGGTCTTGCCGCTGTCGTCGACCCAGATCACCGAGTGCTTCAGCCAGTTCTTGTCGTCCCGCTCGGGGAAATCCTCGTGCGCGTGCGCGCCGCGGCTCTCCTTGCGGTTGGCGGCCGAACGGATGGTGGCCTGCGCCTGCACGATCAGGTTCTCGAACTCGAGAGTCTCCATGAGATCGGAGTTCCAGATCATCGAGCGGTCCTTGACGCGGATGTCGGCGCGACCCTCGATCACCTTGTCGAGGTTGCGGCAGCCGTCGTCGAGCGTCTTGGTGGTGCGGAACACCGCGCAGTCGTTCTGCATGGTGCGTTGCATGCGCACGCGCAATTCGGCCGTCGGCGTGCCGCCCGAGGCGTGGCGCAGCCGGTCGAGGCGGGCGATCGCCTCCTCGCCGGCATGCGGCAGCTGCTTGTGCGGCGCGCCCGGCGTCAGCACCTCGGCGGCGCGGTTGGCGGCGGAACGGCCGAACACCACGAGCTCGAGGAGCGAATTCGAGCCCAGGCGATTGGCGCCATGCACGCTCACCGATGCGGCCTCGCCCAGCGACATAAGGCCGGGCACCGGCGTGTTGGGATCGCCGTCCTTCACCGTCATGACTTCGCAGTGATAGTTGGTCGGGATGCCGCCCATGTTGTAGTGGCAGGTCGGCAGGATGGGGATCGGCTGGCGCGTGACGTCGACGCCGGCGAAGATGCGAGCGGTCTCGGCGATGCCCGGCAGGCGCTCGTGGATCACCTTGGGATCGAGATGCTCGACGTGCAGCTCGATGTAGTCCTTGTTGGGACCGCAGCCGCGGCCCTCGCGGATCTCGATGGTCATCGAGCGCGAGACGACGTCGCGCGAGGCGAGGTCCTTGGCCGACGGTGCATAGCGCTCCATGAAGCGCTCGCCGCTGGCGTTGGTGACGTAGCCACCCTCGCCACGCACGCCCTCGGTGATCAGGCAGCCTGCGCCATAGACGCCGGTCGGATGGAACTGGATGAACTCCATGTCCTGCAGCGGCAGGCCGGCGCGCAGCGCCATGCCGCCGCCGTCGCCGGTGCAGGTGTGCGCCGAGGTGGCGGTGAAGTAGACGCGGCCGTAACCGCCGGTCGCCAGCACGGTCTTGTGGGCGCGGAAGCGGTGGATCGTGCCATCGTCGAGGTTCCAGGCCATGACGCCGCGGCACTCGCCCTCGTCCATGATGAGGTCGAGGGCGTAGTACTCGATGAAGAACTCGGCGTGGTTGCGGATCGACTGCTGGTAGAGCGTATGCAGGATGGCGTGGCCGGTGCGGTCGGCCGCGGCGCAGGTGCGCTGGGCGATGCCCTTGCCGTATTCCGTAGTCATGCCGCCGAACGGCCGCTGGTAGATCTTGCCCTCGGGCGTGCGGGAAAACGGCACGCCGAAATGCTCGAGCTCGATGATCGCCGGGATGCCGTCGCGGCACATGTACTCGATGGCATCCTGGTCGCCCAGCCAGTCCGAGCCCTTGACCGTGTCGTACATGTGCCAGCGCCAGTCGTCCGGCCCCATGTTGCCGAGCGCGGCCGAGATGCCGCCCTGCGCCGAGACGGTGTGGCTGCGGGTCGGGAAGACCTTGGTGATGCAGGCGGTCTTCAGCCCCTTCGACGCCATGCCGAAAGTGGCGCGCAGGCCGGAGCCGCCGGCGCCGACCACCACCACGTCGTATTCGTGATCGATCACGGTATAGGCGCGGCCGCCGATGGTGACCGTGCCAGGCGCCGATCCGTTGCTCTTGTCGGCCATGATCAGCCTCCCAATCCGATACGCAGGATGGCCACGATGGCGCCGAGGCCGAAGATCACGGCGATGAACTTCACCAGCACGATCAGGGTCACGCGCCAGGCGCCGTCGGTGTAGTCCTCGATCACGACCTGCATGCCGAGCTGGCCGTGATGCAGGCCGATGCTGATCGTCAGGATCAGCAGCACCATCACCAGGGGCGAGCCGATCCAGGCACGCGCCACGCCGTAGTCTTCGCCGCTCAGCATGATGAGCGAAATGGCGAACCAGACGACCAGCGGAATGAGCGCGATGGCGGTGAGCCGCTGCGCCCACCAGTGGCTGAGCCCGTCCTTGGCCGAGCCGAGGCCGCGGGCGCGGGCGAGAGGCGTTCTGCGATCGTCCATGCGCGCCCCCTAGACCAGCTTCAGCCCGACGATCCACGCCGCGGCCGTGGCGAGGAGCGACACGATCACGACGGTCCAGCCGCTGCGATAGGCGTCCTTCAGATCGAAGCCGTAGCCCGCGTCCCAGAAGAGATGCCGGATGCCGTTGGCGAGGTGATAGAAGAGAGAGAACAGCCAGCCGCCGAGCAGGATGCGGCCCAGGATCGAGGTGTTGAAGCCCTGGAAGAGCGCATAGGCGCCGGGCGGCGCGGCGGCATAGATCACCCAGGTCGCGAGATAGAGGGCGCCGATCGCGAGCGCGATCCCCGTCGCGCGGTGCAGGATCGAGAGCACTGACGTCAGTTGCCAGCGGTAGACCTGAAGGTGGGGAGAGAGCGGCCGGCTGACCGGCCGATTGGCGACGCTCATCGCGCGAAAACCTCTATTCGCCTATGTGGGAACGGTTTTAGCGCGCGCCACCTTCAAGTCAACGAAAGTCCCGGCGGACCGTAACTTAAGGTACGGATTTCACAGCGGAATTCGCCGAGCGCCGCGGCATCAGCAGCCAGTAGTCGAGATCGAGCACAACGGCGGGATGATACTTGCCGTCGGCGCCTTTGCCTGGCCATTCGGCGCAGGGGCAATCTTTGGCAGCAA
>JBPYDO010000067.1:0-14187 GCA_051985755.1 Reyranella sp.
TGGGCAACCGTATGCACCCATTTGCCGCGCTTCTTGTTCTCGGTGGCCAGCGCGTAGGGCTTGGCGACATGGAAAATCGCACCCAGGATGTTTTCCGGCATCGATTCGACGTGGGTGCCGCGCGCGCAGGTGAGCATCAGGTTGGCCGGCAGGTCGGGCAACGCCAGCCAGCCTTCGACGCCGGCCGTCATCGCCTGCGCCCAGCGCAACTTCGGCATGGTGGGCAGCAGACCGGCGGGAACCGCGCCCGCCATCAAGGCTTCGGTGCGGGCGAGCTGTTCGGGCGAGGGCCGCTCCTTCCTTGGCAGCGTGTCGATCGTCACCTGATCGCTGAGGCCTGCCGCCTTGACGGCATCGAGATAGGCCGCGGTCTGGTCGGTCCATAGCAGGACTTGCGCGCGATTGGTCACAGCATTGGTCCTTCGGTTCCCGGCTCTATCGCGGCATCAGGTTGGTCATGGCGCCGCCGGTCGCGGTCCGCCCGCCATCGACCACGAACTGGCCGCCGGTCGTGTTAGAGGCGAGATCAGAGCAGAGGAAGAGCACCATGTTGGCGATTTCCTCGACGGTCGTGTAGCGCCCGGTCGGTTGGATCGCCTCATAGAGCGCCCTTATCTTGGCGGGATCGTTGGGCGAGATCTGCCCCTGGATCGAATGAATCATGCGCGTCTCGACCGGCCCGGGGCACACCGCGTTGACCCGGATGCCCTGGCGCGCGACCTCGCCGGCCGCGGTCTTGGTCAATCCGATCACACCATGCTTGGACGCGACGTAAGCCGGCATGCCCGGCGTCGCCACCAGCCCGGCGACCGAGGCGGTGTTCACCACTGCGCCGCTCTTTTGCCGGATCATCTCGGGCAACACATGGCGCAGTCCGAGGAACACGCCTTTGAGGTTCACGCCGATCACCGCATCGAACACTTCTTCGTCGCATTCGGCGGTGTGCGCCAACTTGCCCTCGATGCCGGCATTGTTGAAGAAGCAGTCGATGCGACCGTACTTGCCGATCGTGGCTTTGACGTAGGCCTTGACGTCGTCTGACTTGGTGACGTCGGCGGTGACGGCCATGGCGTCGCCACCCTTCTGGCGAATGATCCCGGCGGTCGCTTCCGCCGCGGCGCCGTCGCGGTCGACCACGACAACCTTGGCACCGCGCTCTGCGAAACCGACCGACGCGGCGCGACCGATGCCGTTGCCGGCGCCTGTGACCAGCGCAACCTTGCCCGTGAAGTCCATTGGATGCGTTCCTCCTTAGTCGCGCCTAGAATAAGCGATAACGAAGTCCCGGAGGAACCGCCATGGCCCTCACCGTCAAGGCACGCCATCCTGCCCTGGGCGCGGAAATCCGCGGCATCGACATGCGCCTTCCGCCGGACGCCGAGACGTTGCAGGCCGTCAAGGATGCCTGGACACGGCATCTGGTCCTGGTGTTTCCCGACCAGCACGTCACTGACGCCGAGCACGTGGCTTTCACCCGCAACTTCGGCGAGCCGGAGATCTTCCATCAGACGTCGGTTCATCTGCGTTCGGATCGCGTGAAGGAGATCTTCCTGGTTTCCAACGTCGACGAGCAGGACCACCTGCTGAAGCCGTCGGAGCCGTCGCAGATACAGCTGAGCTCGTCGCAGCAATGGCATACCGATTCGAGCTATCGGCCGATCCCCAGCATGGGCTCGCTGCTGCACGGCATCGAGATCAGCCGGACCGGGGGCATCACGCAGTTCATCAACATGTACATGGTGTACGACGAGCTGCCGGAGAGCCTGCGCCGGCAGGTCGAAGGCAGGAAGGCGCGTCACGATTTCAGCATGCTTTCCAGACTCGTGGGTTCTCCACCGCCCAGCGTGCAGGAGAAGGCGGCGATGCCGCCGGTCTGGCATCCGATGGTGCGCCGCCATCCCGTGAGCGGCAGGAAATCCCTCTATATTAGCTCGATCTACAATGACGGCGTCGAAGGCATGGACGATCGCGCGGCGCGGAGTTTGATCGAGGAGCTGACGGCGTTCGCCGCCCAGCCGAAATACATGTACCGGCACGTCTGGGAACCGCACGACGTGCTGATGTGGGACAATCGCTGCACCGTGCATGCCGTCACGCCGCATGATCCCGACGAACGCCGCGTGATGCACCGCACGACCATCGTGGGGCACGAGCCCGTGATGGCCGGGTAGGACGGATGGACGGAGCCGAACCCCGCGTCGACACGGCCGGTTTGCGCAGCGTCGAAGGCCGAGCGTCGTGGCAGGCCGCCTGGATCACGCTCGCGATCCTGTCGGTGAGCTACGGCTCGCCGCTGCTGATCGTGGTCGGCATGAAGACGATCCAGGAGTCGCTCGGCACCGACCGCTCCGTGCTGGCCCTGGCCGGAGCCCTGGTCTGGATCGGCACCGGTGCAGGCGGCATCTTCATGGGCTGGCTCGCCGATCGCATCGGCGTGCGCACCACGGTGATCTTCGGCACCGTCATGATGGCTGGCGGGCTGGCGTTGTCGTCGCTCGGCACGGTCTGGGCGCTATGCGTCGGTCACGGTCTGCTGATCGGACTCCTCGGCAACAGCGCGGTCTATCCGCCGCTCCTGGTCTATGTCAGCCGCTGGTTCGACCGCCGACGCGGCACCGCGATCGCGTTGATCGCCTCCGGCCAATATATCGCCGGCGTCGTTTGGCCGGCGGCGTTCGAGCGCGGCATCGCCCATCTCGGCTGGCAAACGACGATGGTGGCCTATGCCGTCGTTGTGCTGGTCCTGATTCTTCCCG
The DNA here is from genome assembly GCA_051985755.1 of Reyranella sp. GTDB lineage: Bacteria > Pseudomonadota > Alphaproteobacteria > Reyranellales > Reyranellaceae > Reyranella. The sequence goes on from JBPYDO010000067.1 coordinate 2,757, forward strand.
CCACGGTGTTTCTGAAGCCGGCGCCAGCCGCTCCGGCGCTCAGGCTCACGCGCTTCACGTCGACGGCGAGCAATCGCGTGGGCGGGCTGCATCCCAATGTCTTGCAGGCGCTGATCTGCCTCGCGGGCTTCTGTTGCTGCATTCCGATGGCGGTTCCGTCGTCCCACCTCGTGGCGTTTTGCAGCGACATCGGGATCAAGCCCACGCACGGCGCCGCGATGCTGTCGGTGATGCTGGCCGCGGCCTTTCTTGCCCGCCAGGGCTGGGGCGCCCTGGCCGACCGCATCGGCGGCTTGCGCACGGTGATGGCCGGATCGGCCATCCAGGCCCTTGCCATCGCGGGATTCCTGGTGACGCAAGATGAAGTCGGCCTGTTTGCCGTGGCGGCGGTCTTCGGGCTCGGCTTCAGCGGCGTCATTCCCTGCTATTCTGTGGCGATCCGCGAGATCTATCCCGCCGCCGAAGCGTCGTGGCGCATCCCGCTCACCCTGTTCACCGCCATGAGCGGCATGGCCTTCGGCAGCTGGTTCGCCGGCACCCTCTACGATCACTTCGGGTTCTATGCTCCCGCTTTCGGCGTCGGCGTCGCCTTCAATCTGGCCAATCTGCTGATCATCGGCTTCCTGGTCGTGCGCTTGGCGGGTGCCCGGCGGGCGGCGGCGGTATTGTCGCCAGCGACGCCGCCGGCCTAGAGCACGTCCCTACGAGCGACCTTGTTTGCCGGTCGAAACTGCGGCAAGCCCTAGACCGGACATATGACGAACTACCGATGAGCGCATCCCTGCGTCAGGGAGATTCGGTCCTTGTGACAGGCGGCTCGGGCTTCCTCGGCTCGGCGGTCGTGCGCGCCTTGATCCGGCGCGGGCCGCGTGTGCGCGCCCTCGTGCGCGCCACGAGTTCGCTCGAGAACTTCAAGGGGCTCGACTGCGAAACGGTGGCAGGCGATCTCACCGACCGGGCCTCGCTTAAGGCTGCGCTGCGCGGGGTCCGCTACCTGTTGCATGTCGCGGCCGACTATCGCTTTTGGGCGCGCGATCCTTCGCAGATCCTTCGCGTGAACGTGGACGGCACGAGCGGCCTCATGCAGGAGGCGCTGGCGGCGGGCGTGGAGCGCATCGTCTACACCAGCAGCGTCGCGGCGTTGAAGATCGCCGGCGCCAACGGTCCGGTCGACGAGACCGCGCGACTTCAGCCGCATGAGGCAATCGGAACCTACAAGCGCAGCAAGACCTTGGCGGAGCGCGCGGTGGAGGAGATGATCGCGCGCGACGGGCTTCCCGCCATCATTGTCAGTCCGACCACGCCGATCGGGCCACGCGACATCAAGCCGACGCCGACCGGGCGCATTCTTCTCGACGCGGCGCGCGGCAAGATACCGGCCTTCGTCGACACCGGACTGAACTTCGCGCATGTCGACGACATCGCCGAAGGCCACCTGCTCGCCTTCGAGCGCGGCCGGATCGGCGAGCGCTACATCCTGGGCGGCCAGAACGTGCCGTTTCGCGAGTTGCTGGCCGAGGTTGCCCGGCTCGCCGGCAGACGTCCGCCGACGATCAATCTTCCGCGGCTGCCGCTCTATCCGCTCGCCTGGGGCTCCGAGGCGGTCGCGCGGCTGACCGGCAAGGAGCCGTTGTTGAGCGTCGATAGCTTGCGCATGTCGCGCTACCACATGTACTTCACCTCGGCCAAGGCCGAGCGCGAGCTTGGTTATCGCAGCCGGCCCTATGTCGAGGGCGTCGCGGACGCGTTGGCCTGGTTCCGCAGCGCCGGTTACCTGACATGACGTTGGGCGCCATCCTCGCCCTGCTTGCCCTCGCGGTGTGGCTTGGCCTGCTGCTGGGTCGCGGCGGCTTTTGGCTGGCGCGACAGCGCGATACCGGCGAGAGCATTGCCGAGCCGCAGCGCTGGCCGAGCGTCGTGGCCGTCGTGCCGGCGCGCAACGAGGCGGACGTGATCGAGCGGTCGCTCGGCAGCCTGTTGCGGCAAGACTATCCGGGTCCGTTTCGAATTGTGCTGGTCGACGATGGCAGCGACGACGGCACGGCGGCGGCCGCCCTGAGAGCGGCCGAGGCAGTCGCAGCAAAAGATCGTCTGGAAGTCCTGCGCAACAGCGACCTGCCGAAGGGGTGGACCGGCAAGCTCTGGGCTGTGGAGCAGGGTGTGCGCCACGCCATCCGCGGCGCCGCCGAGCCCGACTATTTCCTGCTGACCGACGCCGATATCGGGCACGCCGCCGACAATCTTCGCGCGCTCGTGGCCCGGGCCGAGCGCGACGGATATGTGCTGACCTCTCTGATGGCCAAGCTCAGCTGCGCCAGTCTGGCGGAGCGCTTCCTGATTCCGGCGTTCGTCTTTTTCTTCCAGCTGCTCTACCCGTTTGCCTGGGTCGCACGAAGGGAAAGCGGCGTCGCCGCAGCGGCCGGCGGCTGCATGCTGGTCCGGCGCGACGCCCTGGAGCGGGCCGGCGGAATCGCCTCCATACGATCCGAGATCATCGACGACTGCGCACTTGCGCGCCGCCTCAAGCAACAGGGCGCGATCTGGCTGGGCCTCACCCGGCGCGCCAGGAGTTTGCGACCCTATGGCGGCTTCGCCGAGATCGGCCGGATGGTGTCGCGTTCGGCCTTCGCCCAGCTGCGCTACTCGCCGCTGCTGCTGGTCGGCACCCTGTTCGGCATGGCGTTGACCTACGTGGCGCCGGCCCTCCTGGGGCTCCTGGGCGACGGGCTGGCGCGCTGGGCCGGGCTCGCGACGTGGCTTGCAATGGCGCTGGCCTTCCAGCCGATGCTCCGCTTTTATCGCCTTTCGCCCCTGTGGGGTCTCGCGCTGCCCGGCATCGCGACGGCCTACATGTTGTTTACCTTGCAGTCTGCGTTCGAGTATTGGTCCGGCCGCGGAGGAATGTGGAAGGGACGGGCCCAGGCCATGACAGGAAGCACGTGAAGCGCGCGACATGACGAATGCCGCCGCCTTCAGCTCGGGCAAGACCCATCGGGACGAGAATTTTCCGGTGGCGTCCCGTCTCGTGCGCGCCGAATTGCGGCCGGCGATCCTCGCTTTCTATCGCTTTGCGCGCGCCGCCGACGATGTGGCCGACCATCCGACCGCGAGCGTCGAGGAAAAGCTCGCGGAGCTTGCCCGGATGCAGGCGGGCCTGCGCGGCGAACCAGGCGCCAACGAAGAAGGAGAGGCGCTGCGGCGCGTGCTGCAGGCGCGCGACCTCGATGACCGGCATCCGCTCGACCTCCTCGAAGCCTTCCGGCGCGATGTCACCAAACGCCGCTATGCCGACTGGAACGAGTTGATGGACTATTGCCGCTATTCGGCGTCGCCCGTCGGTCGTTTTGTGCTCGACGTGCATGGCGAGGCGCGCTCCCTGTGGCCGCTCAACGACGCCTTGTGCAATGCCCTACAGGTGATCAACCATCTGCAGGATTGCGCCAAGGACTACCGGAGCCTCGACCGCGTCTATATCCCGCTCGATGAGCTGCAGGAGCGCGGCGTCGGACCTGAGTCGCTGGCCGCTGCTGTGGCATCGCCGGCACTGCGCGAGGTGATCGCGAGCCTGGCGCGACGGACGAGCGCCATGCTCCTCCAGTCGCGCCCCTTCGCCGGCCGGATTGCCGATCGGCGCCTCGCCTTGGAAGTGGGCGTCATCCAGGCGCTGGCCGAGAACCTGGCGCTTCGCCTGCAGCGTCGCGATCCGCTCTCCGAGCGCGTGCACCATCATGCCGGCGAGGTGATGGGCTTGGCTCTGTGCGGCGGCTTGCGGGTTGCGGCCGTCCGCCTGGGGCGACTTTTCACCCTCAATCAAGCCGGTCTGCGCGGCAGCCGAGGATGACTGCCGTCGCCTCTGCCGATCCAGACGCGTTCAGGGCGCGGGTCTCCGGCAGTTCCTTCTACGTCGCCATGCTGCTGCTGCCGAAAGCGCAGCGCGAGGCGATGTTCGCGATCTACGCCTTCTGTCGCCTAGTCGACGACATTGCCGACGACGGAACGCGGCCACGTCCGGCGCGCGCGACGGAACTCCAGGAGTGGCGCGCCGATCTTGGCGCCCTGTACGCCGGCAAGCCGGCTGGCCGTGCCGCCTTCCTCGCGCCCGCCGTGCGCGCGTTCAACCTCGAGCAGGCGGACTTCCTGTCCGTGATCGATGGCATGGACATGGACGTCGTCGCCGATATTCGCGCACCCGATCGCAGGACGCTCGACCTCTACTGCGCGCGCGTGGCAGAGGCGGTCGGGCGCCTGTCGGTGCGGATCTTCGGCATGGACGAAGCGCCCGGTCTCGAGCTCGCGCACAGCTTGGGCCATGCCTTGCAGCTCACCAACATCCTGCGCGATCTCGACGAGGATGCCGAGTTGGGGCGCCTCTACCTGCCGTGCGAACTGCTGCAGCAGTCGGGACTGACGAGCGTCGAGCCCCGGGCCACGGTCGACGATCCTCGCATCGATGGCGTCTGCCGGGCGCTGGCCATCGAGGCAGCCGAGCATTTCGCCGCGGCCGACCGGCTGATGAAATCGCGGCCGCGCGGCCGCCTGCTGCCGCCGAGACTGATGGGGGCGGTCTATCGGGCGATGTTGAAGGACATGCTGGCAGAGGGTTGGCGCCCGCCGCGGCGCCGGGTGCGCATCGCCAAGCCTCGCCTGCTGGCAATCGTTTTGCGCTGCATGTTGTTCGGATGACGCCAGCCACCGGATCGAAGCGGGTCCATGTCGTGGGCGCAGGCCTCGCCGGCCTGTCGGCGGCCGTGACGTTGGCGGGCCGTGGTGCCTCCGTGGTGCTGTCCGAGGCGGCCCGGCAGGCGGGCGGCCGTTGCCGCTCGTACCACGACGCCGTGCTCGACATGGTGATCGACAACGGCAACCACCTCGTGCTCTCGGGCAACCCGGCCGTCGCACGTTACCTCGCGGCGATCGGCGCGCAGGATCGCCTGGTTGGGCCGGCCGGGCCGACGTTTCCCTATTTCGATCTCGGCTGCGGCCGACGCTGGACCCTTCATCCGAATGACGGGCCGATACCCTGGTGGATATTCGTCGCCGGGCGCCGAATTCCGGGCACGCGCGCGGCGGACTATCTCGCGCTCCTTTCCTTGACGCGGCGTCAACCTGGCCGCCGCATCGACGAGGTCCTCTCCTGCAAAGGGCCAATGTGGGACAAGTTCCTGCGGCCTCTGCTGGTCTCCGCTCTCAACACGCCTCCGGAAGAGGCCGCCGCGGATCTCGCCGGCGCCGTGGTGCGCGAAACCTTGGCAAAGGGCGGCCGCAGCGTCCGTCCGCGGGTGGCAACGCCGCATTTGGCCGCGACCTTCGTCGATCCGGCGCTCGCTTGCCTGCGTCGCGGCGGCGCCGACATCCGGCTCGCGCGGCCATTGCGCGCGGTGACGCTGGAGCAGGGCAGGGTGAGCGCTCTTGGCTTCGAAGACGGCGAGGAGCGCCTCATGCCGCACGACCAGGTGATCCTGGCGGTCCCGCCCTGGATCGCCGAGACCTTGCTGCCGGACCTGACGGTTCCCGATGCCTTCTGCGCGATCGTCAACGCGCACTTTCGCATCGCGCCGCCGGCCGGCGCGCCGCTTCTGGTCGGGCTGATCGGTGGAACGGCGGAATGGGTCTTTGCCTTTCCCGATCGGCTATCCGTCACCGTCAGCGCCGCCGATCGACTGCTCGATATTGAGGCGTCCAGCTTGACCGAGCTTCTGTGGCGGGATGTGGCGGCAGTCCACGAACTCAACGGAGCGCCGCCGCCCTGTCGCGTCGTCAAGGAACGGCGTGCGACCTTTGCCGCGACGCCTCGGCAGGAAGCCCGGCGGCCGTTGACGCGCACGCGCTGGAGCAACGTGTTCCTCGCCGGCGATTGGACGGCGACCGGCTTGCCGGCGACGATTGAGGGCGCACTGCGATCGGGCGAAGCAGCAGCCCGAGCCGCCGCGGAATCCCGCGCATGAGTGATCTGGCGGCGATCGAGGCCGATATCGGCCGCGCGACCCAGGCTTTGATAAGCGAGCAGCGCGGCGATGGCCATTGGGTATTCGAGCTCGAGGCTGACGCGACGATTCCCGCCGAATACGTTCTGCTGCGCCAGTATCTCGGCGAACCGGACGATCTCGAGCTGGAGCGCAAGATCGCAGTCTATCTGCGCCGCATCCAGGGCGCACACGGCGGCTGGCCGCTGTTCTTCGCCGGCGCTTTCAACATCAGCGCGTCGGTGAAGGCGTATTTCTGCCTGAAGATGATCGGCGACGATTCGCAGGCGCCGCACATGGTGCGGGCGCGCGAGGCGATCCTGGCGCACGGCGGGGCGGAGCGGGCCAATGTCTTCACGCGCTTCCTGCTCGCCCAGTTCGGCGAGCTGCCCTGGTCCTTCGTGCCGACCATGCCGGTCGAGTTGATCCTGCTGCCGCGCTGGTTTCCGATCCACCTCTCGCGCATGTCCTATTGGGCGCGCACCGTCATCGTGCCGCTTCTGGTGCTGGCCGCCCTGCGCCGGCGCGCCCGCAATCCGCGCCAGGTGCGCATCCGCGAGCTATTCACGACTTCGGCCAAGGTCGGCCGGGCGGCGCACCAGAAGCGCCTGTGGGCCCTCTTTTTTGGCGGCCTCGACCGCGTGCTGAAGCTGGTCGAGCCCCTGTGGCCCAAGTCCATGCGCCGCCGTGCGATCGACCGGTGCGTGGCCTTCGTGACCGAGCGGCTGAACGGCGAGGACGGGCTCGGCGCCATCTATCCCGCGATGGCCAACACCGTGATGATGTTCGACGCGCTGGGTTATCCGCCGGATCATCGCGATCGCGCCATTGCCCGCCGCGCGCTCGACAAGCTCCTGGTGATCCGCGAGGGCGAGGCCTACTGCCAACCCTGCGTTTCCCCGGTGTGGGACACCGCGCTTGCCTGCCATGCCCTGATGGAGACCGAAGAGGCGACGGCGGTGAAATCGGCCTTGCAGGGTCTCGCCTGGCTGCAGCCGTTGCAGGAGCTCGAGGTGAAGGGCGACTGGATCGATCGGCGGCCGGACGTCCGGCCGGGCGGCTGGGCCTTCCAGTATCGCAACGCGCACTATCCCGACCTCGACGACACGGCGGTCGTGGTCATGGCCATGGACCGCGCGCGCCGCGAAGCCGGAGCCGGGCAACTGCACGACGAGGCGATCGCGCGTGGCGTGGAATGGACGGCCGGCCTGCAGAGCCGCAATGGCGGCTTTGCCTCGTTCGATGCCGACAATGTCGACGACTATCTCAACAACATTCCCTTCGCCGACCACGGCGCGCTGCTCGACCCGCCGACATCGGACGTCACGGCGCGCTGCGTCAGCATGCTGGCGCAGCTTGGTGAAACGTCCGGCAGTTTCCGCATGAAGGCCGCGCTGGATTTTCTTGAGCGCGAGCAGATGGCTGATGGCAGCTGGTACGGCCGCTGGGGTGTGAACTACATCTACGGCACCTGGTCGGCGCTCTGTGCGCTCGGTGCCGCGGGCTTCGACGGCACGCGACCGAGCGTGCGCAAGGCGGCGGACTGGCTGATCGCCATCCAGAACCCGGATGGCGGTTGGGGCGAGGATTGCACCAGTTACGCCCTCGACTATCGCGGCCATCAGCCGGCGCCGTCCAACGCCTCCCAGACGGCGTGGGCCGTGCTTGGCCTGCTGGCGGCCGGCGAAATCGACCATGCCGCGACCGAGCGGGGCATTGCCTATCTGCGTCGAACCCAGGACCGGAGCGGCCTGTGGCTGCAGGACGCCTATGTCGGCGGTGGCTTTCCGCGCGTCTTTTACCTGCGTTACCATGGCTATCCGAAGTTCTTCCCGCTGTGGGCGCTCGCCCGCTACCGCAACCTTCGACGCGCCAACAGCCGGCGCGTGGCTTACGGCATGTGACGATCCTCGCCGTTACCGGATTGCTGCGTGAGCGCCGCCTGATTGCCGGCGCGGGCGTCGAAGTCGTCGCCGGCGGTGGCGATTACCGGCGCCTGGAGGCGACGCTGGAGCGCCTCGCACCGGGCAAGAGCGGCATCATCAGCATTGGCATTGCGGGCGGCCTCGCTCCTGACCTCGAGCCGGGCGATTGGCTCGTGGCCAACGGTGTGTCGGACGGGGCGAAGGTACTGGCGACCGATCGGGCCTGGGCCGACCGGCTTTCCGCCCGGCTGCCGCGCGCCAGCAGGGGCGTGTTGCTTGGGACGAATGCCATGGTGCCGGAGGCGATGCGGAAAGCCGAGCTTCACCGCACTACTGGCGCGAGCGCGGTCGATATGGAATCGCATATTGCCGCGCGGATCGCGGCGACGCATGGCCTGCCTTTCGCCGCCGCGCGCGTCGTTTGCGATCCCGCGCGACATGCCTTGCCGCCGGCGGCGCGCCTTGGCCTGCGGTCGGATGGTCGAATGAATATCGGAGCCGTCGCCGGCAGCGTGCTGACTCAGCCCTGGCAGTTGCCCGCGCTCATCCGGACCGGCCTCGACGCGGAACGGGCCTTTCGCGCCCTACTCGGCGGCTGCCGCCGTCTGGGTCCCGGCCTTGCCGGCGCGGATCTCGGCCAGCCGGCGCTCGACGTGACCTGAGAAGACGAATTCGGCCGGACGCTGATTCTCGAGCGAGATGTCCTCGGCCATTGCGCCATCGGTGCGCACGCCGCGCGCGGTGATCGCGAGCGCCTTCAGCGGATGGCGCATCATGTCCTTCACTGCCGAGGCTTCGAAGCCGGAATGGACCATGCACTGGGCGCACTTCTCGTAGTTGCCGACGCCATACTTGTCCCACTCGGTGTCTTCCATCAGCTCGCGGAAGGTCTTGGCGTAGCCTTCGCCCAGGAGATAGCAGGGCTTCTGCCAGCCGAACACGGTGCGCGTCGGGTTGCCCCACGGCGTGCAGTGGTAGGCTTCGTTCCCGGCCAGGAAGTTCAGGAACATGATCGACTGGCTGAACGGCCACTTTTTGCCGCCGCGCCCGCGCCCCAGTATGTCGCGGAACAATTCCTTGGTCCTGGTGCGATTGAGGAAGTGCTGCTGGTCCGGCGCGCGCTCGTAGGCGTAGCCCGGCGAGACGGTGATGCCGTCGAGCCCCAGCGCTTTCATGTCGTCGAAGAAATCGGCAACCTGGGCGCCATCGACGTTGTTGAACAGGGTGCAGTTGATGCTGACCCGGAAGCCCTTCGACTTGGCGAGCCTGATCGCCTCCACGGCCTTGTCATAGGTGCCCGCGAGACAGACCGACTTGTCGTGCATCACGCGATTGCCGTCGAGATGGATCGACCAGGTGAAGGAGGGATGCGGCTGGTAGTCGCCGATCTTCTTTGCCAGCAGCAGGGCGTTGGTGCAGACGATCACGTACTTCTTGCGCGCCAGCAGGCCCTTGACGATCTGCGGCAGCTCGCGATGCAGAAGCGGCTCGCCGCCGGCCACTGAGACGACCGGCGCGCCGCATTCGTCGATCGCCGTCATGCAATCGTCGTAGCTCAGCCGCTGGTCGAGGATCTCGTCCGGATAGTCGATCTTGCCGCAGCCCGCACAGGCGAGGTTGCAGCGAAATAGCGGCTCCAGCATCAGCACCAGCGGATAGCGCTTGCGTCCGCTGAGATGCTGACGCGCCACATAAGCTCCGATCCGCGCCGCCTGAACAAGGGGAATACCCACGAACGCTGCTCCTTTACTGCTACTGCGCCGGCGGCATGGCCGTTTGGCGAGCCTCGCCGTCCAAATCCTTGTCGGTTCTCAACTCATTGGGCAGACGGAATTCGATGTCCTCGTGGACGCCCTCCATCGGCTCGACCATGACCTCGCCGTGCTGACGCAGGGTTTCGATGACGTCGAGGACCAGTTCCTCCGGCGCCGAGGCCCCGGCGGTCAGTCCCACGGTCTCCACGCCCTCGAGCCAGGCAGGATCGAGCTCGCTTCCGTCGGCGATCAGATAGCTGGGCAGGCCTTTCTCCATGCCGATCTCGCGCAGCCGGTTCGAGTTGGAGCTGTTGCGGCTGCCAACTACCAGCAGGAGATCCACCGCGTCGCACAATTCGCGCACCGCCGTTTGGCGATGCTGCGTCGCATAGCAGATGTCCGAGACGTCGGGTCCCTCGAGATTACGGAACCGCGCACGCAGCGCCGCGATCACGCCGCGCGTGTCATCGACGCTGAGCGTCGTCTGGGTCACGTAGGCGACCGGTGCGTCGTCCGGCAGGTCCAGGCGTTCCACGTCCTCGACCGTGGAGACGAGGTGAACCGGCGCCGGGACCTGCCCCATGGTGCCCTCGACCTCGGGATGGCCGGCATGGCCGATCAGGATCAACGCCCGCCCGCGCCCAACGTATCGCTTGCCCTGGAGGTGAACCTTGGAGACCAGTGGGCAGGTGGCATCGAGCACCGGCAGGCCACGCTGCGTCGCCTCGTCGATGATCGACTGCGCGACACCGTGCGCACTGAATATCGTCATCGCACCGTCGGGAATCTCGTTGAGCGATTCGACGAAAACCGCCCCCATGCGCTCCAGTCGCTCGACGACATGCCGGTTGTGGACGATTTCATGGCGCACGTAGACGGGAGCACCGAATTTCTCGAGGGAGCGCTCGACGATCTCAATGGCGCGCACGACGCCTGCGCAGAAGCCGCGGGGCTGAGCCAATAGAACCCGCATCCAGTTCAACTCCTCCAGTAGGGGCAGCCCAGAACGCAAGGAGATGCGCACACCGTCGCGTTCTTCAAGAGAACCCGCGTCGACGTGCGGCAGAATGGTACGCCGCCGGATAGCTCATGCCTGCGGACGCAAGCATTTGCAAACCATAACATTTTTGTGCGCCAGCCGGAGAAAGGGTTTCAAAATGGCTTTCTCTGGCCAAAATCAGCAAGACATCGTAGGTGGAGGTGCCCAATTTCGAGTGCATCGCTGCTCACTCCTGTGCCTGACGGGACCGGCCTGGTCCCACCCGATATCGACGCCGCAAAATGGTCATTGCCGGCCGTGGGCGAGCGAATCGCGCTGGGTTCCGAGGCGCACAAGGTGCTGTTTTCGCGCACGTTGCTCGACACGTTCGATCCCTATCGCCCGGCGGTGCTCGCCTGGCCCAAGCTCGATGCAGCGTCGCAGGCGCGGCTGACGTCGCTGCCGATCTGGGACATCGCCGTCCAGACCGAGAACAAGGCGGGCGCGACGATGCAAAACTACGCCGACATTGTCGCCGACCCGCTGGTCAGGAAAGCGCTCGATCTCAACGCCTTCGAGGAGCGCCGCCACCGCGCCGTGCTCTCCTGTCTGGTTGCGGCCTACGGCATCGCGCTCGCGCCCGAGCCGCCGGTCGAGGTGCCGGCCGATCGCCAGTGGGCCTACATGGTTACGGGCTTCTCCGAATGTTTCGACAGCTTCTTCGCTTTCGGGCTGTTCGAGACCGCGCGGCGCTCGGGATTCTTTCCCATCGAGCTGGTGCAGACCTTCGAGCCGGTGGTCCAGGAAGAA
>JBPYDO010000068.1:0-9196 GCA_051985755.1 Reyranella sp.
GCAGGCATCCGAGATGATCACGGGAATCAAGCCAAGGTCGGCCGCGTGCCGAGCTGTGGGCTCGATCCCGACCTCCATGGCAATGCCGGCGATTGCGACCGCAGTGACGCCACAGTCGCGCAGCGCAAGGGCAAGCGGTGTCCCTTCGAACGCCGACATCGTGATCTTGTCGAAGATCGCTTCGCTCGGCAGGGCCTGGAGTTCCGGTACGAGGGCGAAGCCGGGCGAGTCACGCAAGAACCACGGCATGACTTTCTCCGGCTCGTCGATCCGCTGCCACGCCATGGCCATTCGGTACTGGAATGCGCCCATGAGTTCCTTGGGCAACGACATATGCCGGGTGAAGAAGACACGCCCCCTGGCCGCACGAACCGCCTCGAGGACCTGGCGTACCTTCGTGACGATGGCATCGCCATCCTTGATCTGGCTCTTTATGCCGACCTGCATATCGTAGACCAGTAAAGCCAAGCGCCTTGGATCGCAGACATCTTCGAGCGTCCGCTGGATGTCGAGCCCGAACGCCTGGTTCATCGACGGCTCGCACTTCGCTTTGTCCGGTCATACGGCTCATCCACGTCGATCCCGCCATCGAACAGAAACTCCAGGGGCAGCGGCGCGTCCAATGCGATGTAGGACCAATCGAGGAATCCCTGCTTCGATAGCGGAAAATCATCGATGTAACGTTTGGCTTCATCGACATCCTTGCATTCGAAGACGATCACGACACCTGGAACGTCAGCGCGGGCATAATTCTCCCTGACGATGCCGGCTTTCCAGAGTCGCCAGACATTTGCCACTTCGTCTTTGAGATAGGGCTTGATCGTGTCCATGGTGACACCGGGTTTGAAGTTGTCATAAGCGATGACCTTCATGATCTCTCTCCTCCTCACGCGACCACGCAGAACCTCGCGTCACAGTCGACTTCAGCGACGTGATGAAAGGTCGACTGTGAACCAACGCTGCCAGCGAGCCGCTGGTGACCGGTTCCTAAATCACACCGGTCACATTGAAGTGAGCAAACAATGTTGGAGGCCGCGCCGCGCGGCCACTGCCCTGGGAAGTGGCGCCCTTGGATCGCTACGCCGCCCAACGCGGCAGCGTATGCCCCTTCGCCTTGGCCAGGGCATCGAGGAAGCGCAAGCCGAAATTCCGCGCTGTCGTGCGCATCACCTTCTGCAGCAACGCCGCATGGCGCTCCTTGCGCTCGGGCTGCGGCATGCTGAGGGCGGTGTGCATGGCGTCGGCGATGGCATCCGGATCGAACGGGTTGACGATCAGTGCTTCGGTCAATTCGTCGGCGGCGCCGGCGAATTGCGACAGGATGAGAACGCCGGGCTCCTCCTCCGATTGGGCGGCGACGAATTCCTTGGCCACCAGGTTCATGCCGTCGCGCAATGGCGTCACCACGCCGATGCGGCCGATGCGATAGAGGCCCGCCAGGGTCGTGCGCGGCGCAGCGCGCGTCGAGTAGCGCAGCGGCGTCCAGTCGAACTCCGAGAAGCGGCCGTTGATGCGGCCCGTCAGGCGGTCGAGCTCGGCCCTGAGCCGGCGGTATTCGTCGACCTCCTCGCGCGAGCGCGGGCAGATCTGCAGGAAGTGGACGCGCCGGCGATGCTCTGGATGGCGCTCGAGCAGGCGGGCATAGGCCTCGAAGCGCTGTGGCAGCCCCTTGGAATAGTCCATGCGGTCGACGCCGATCGCCAGCAACCGGCCGGCCAGGCTGCCGGCCACGCGCTGCACCAGCTTGTCGCCCTCGGCACGCACCGCCTCCTGCTGGAAGGCCTCGGCATCGATGCCGATCGGGTTGGCGAAGACGCGCATGACGCGGCCATCCAGGCGCACCCAGTCGCCGTGCACCGACGCGCCGAGCAGACGCTGGGCGCAGTCGCGGAAGTCGCGGGCATGCTCTTCGGTCTGGAAGCCCACGAGATCGTAGGCGCAGAGATCGGCGACCAGTTCGCGCGCCACCGGTATCGCCTCCAGCATGGAAGGCGGCACGAAGGGCACATGCAGGAAGAAGCCGATCGGCCCGCCAAAGCCCTGCTGGCGCAACAGGCGGGCGAAGGGAATCAGGTGATAGTCGTGCGCCCAGACCGTGTCGTCGGGCTTCAGTATGTGGTTCAGCTGTTCGGCGAAGGTTCGGTTGACCGACAGATAGCCCTCGTAGTCCTCGCGGCGGAAGTGCATCAGCCCGAGACGGAAATGCAGCAGCGGCCACAACGCCCCGTTGGCGAAGCCGATATAGAAGCCGCGATAGGCATCGGCCGTGAGGTCGACGGTGGCGTAGGTGACGCCACGCGCCTCGACCTCGGCCGGTTGTGGCGAGGGTTCTGCAGCGAGTCGGCCGCTCCAGCCGAACCACATGGCGCCGGGCGTCAGGAGATCGCGCAGTGCCACGGCGAGACCGCCGGCGGAAGTGCCGCGTGCCTTGGGTATCGGCACACGGTTGGAGACGATCACGAGGCGTGCCATAGACCCTCCTCCCAGCTGCGCGACAGGCGCATGGCCGACAAGATCAGCCCGACCTGGCTGTAGGTCTGCGGGAAGTTGCCCCACAGTTCGCCGGTGCGGGGGTCGATGTCCTCCGACAGGAGGCCGACATGGTTGCGCCGTCCCAGCACGTTGTTGAACAGTTCGAGCGCCTCGTCGCGCCGGCCGACGCTCGCCAGCGCATCGATGTACCAGAAGGTACAGAGCAGGAAGGCGTTCGACGGCTTGCCGAAATCGTCGGCCTCGACGTAGCGCATCACGAAGCCGTTTCTCATCAGCTTCTTGGCGGCCATGTCGAGGGTGGCGTGGAAGCGCTGGTCGTCCGAGCCCAGCAGGCCGATCTCGGGCAGCACCAGGCACGAGGCGTCCGCCATGTCGCGGTCCAGCACGCCGCTCAGCCAGCCTTCCTGAGTGGTGCAGCGCTGCAGAACCTCCTGGCGCAGAACGCCCGCCCGCGCCAACCATTCGCGCGCTTCACTGTCGACGCCGACCCGGCGTGCGATCATGCCCAGCCGGTGTTGGGCCGCCCAGCACATCGCCGATGAGAAGGTATGGACCTGCTGGCGGTCACGGTATTCCCAAAGGCCTGCATCGGGAGTCAACGCCTTGTGATGGGCGTCGTTCCCCACCAGGCAGAGCTGGCGATACAGCTCCATGTCGCCCTGTCGCGGCAGGCGCTCGTCCCAGAACATCTGCGCCGCGGTCATCACCATGGAGCCGTAGGTGTCGTTCTGGCGCTGGCCGACGGCGGCGTTGCCGATGCGCACCGGGCCGATGCCTCGATAGCCCGGCAGCGAATCGACCGTGCGCTCGGCCGGATCGAAGCCCGGCGCGATGGCAAACAGCGGCGCAATCTCGTCGATCTCGCCCCTGCGGCTGCCGGCTTCGACGATGTCGACGATGAAGCGCACGAACATCTCCATGGTGCGCGTCGCAGACAGCCGGTTGAGCGCCGTCACGGTGAAGAAGGCGTCGCGCAGCCAGGAGAAGCGGTAGTCCCAGGTGCGCGGCGTGTCGGCGGCTTCCGGCACCGACGTCGTCAACGCCGCGACGATCGCGCCGGTGTCCTCGAAGCTGCAGAGCTTCAGGGTGATGGCGGCGCGGATCACCGCCGCCTGCCAGTCGAAGGGAATGTTGAGGTCGCGCACCCAGGTCTGCCAGTAAGCTTCCGTCTCGGCCAGGAAGGAGCGCGTGATGGTGTCGGGGCCTTCCGGCACGCTCTCGTCGGCGCCGAGCAGCAGGTTGCGCGGCCGGTCGAGCGAAAACTCCGTCTCATGCAGGATGTGGCTGACAGCCACGTCCGTCGTCAGCCGCATCACCGAGGACTCGCTGATGAAGCGCACGTGGTTGCTGCCGCTGGTGACCTGCGGCTTGACGGCGCCGTAGTTGAAGGTCGGCCGCAGCCGGATGGAAACGCGCGGCCGCCCGGAAACCGGTTCCAGCCGCCGCACCAGCATGGGAGGGCGGAACATGCGGCCAAAGCGCCGGAAGCGCGGCGCGAAGTCGATGATGCGCGCCACGCCGCTCGGACATTCGATGGTCGTCTCGAGGATGGCCGTATTGGGCAGGTAGCGCTGCTGGCTTTCCTTGGCACCGTCGAACGCCGCCTCCCAGAAGCCACCGGTCGGTTCGTTGCCACCCAGCAGCGCATTGAACACCGGATCGCCGTCGAGCCGGCCCAGCCCATGCCAGACGTGGCGGCCGAAGCGGTCGATCAGGCTGGCGATCGCGCAGTTGCCGACGACGCCAAGATCGAGGTTGCTCATGGCGCGATCCTTCCCGGCGCGGCAGCCGGGGCCTCGCCGCCGTTCAGGCGCTGGGCCCCTCGCTGCAGCCAGGCGCGCACCTGCGCTGGATCGCCGCCGAAGATTTCGCCCACCCGCAGGCCGATGCCGCCCAGGTCGCGCGCCATGGCCATGCCCGCCTCGTCACTGAAATCGTCCCCGATGAAGATCGGCCGCCGACTCCTGAACGGCGGCTGGGCCATCAGACGCTCGACGGCATATCCCTTGGAGGCGGCGCGCGGTGCAATCTCGACCGCCTCGCGCGCCGGCAGCAGGCGGAACTGGGGATGGTCCTCCGGCACGAGCGCGCGCGCCACGCGCCAGACCTCGGCGCCTAGCTCGGGAGCCTGGCGGTAATGGATGGTGACGCCGTGCGGCTTGGGCTCGACCAGCACACCTTGCCATCGCCGCGCCGCCTCGATGAGCGCCGTAAGCCAGAACTCGGGAACACCGTTGCTGGACGGCAGCTCCTCGCGCGTGCCGTCCTGGTAGCGCAGCGACATGCCATGTTCGCCGGCGGCCGAGGCAAGGAACGGCGCCAGCAACCGGTCGGTCTCGGCAATTGGCCGGCCGCTCACGATCGCCAGCGCGCCGCCCAGCTGATCATGCAGCTGGCGCAAGAGATTGGGCAGGCCCGGCGGCACGACGACCGCTTCCGGCGTCGCCGCGATCTCGATCAGCGTGCCGTCGAGGTCGAGGAACAGTGCCGATGTGCGGTCGAGTTGCGGCGGTGTCATCCGAGCCCCCCAAGCACCTTCAATAGAATGGACGCGACGGGTACCCGGAAGAATACGCCGCCCGCGGCCCAACACCCGCGAATCACGCGGTCGGCCGCATGCGCGCACAACTAACGCCTGAAACGGCTTTTGGTTGCCCTAATTCCCCAATCTATAGGGGGTCTAAGACCGGAGAAGTCTAGCAGCGGGGCGAAAGCGTCAGCGCAGGTCGCCCATTTTCCGCCAGAAGGGCTTGCCCGACTCGAACGCCGCGGCTGCCGGCGAAATACCGACGTCGCGCAGACTGCGCGCATCCATGCGGGCAAGGCAGCGGCGTGTCTCGATGCGCTGGCGCCATACCGCGAGAGTGAGGGCAAGGCGCTTGCGCAGCGAGGGCCGCGCGGAAACCGACAGGAAGAGCTCGGGGACATCGCCCAAGCGGTCGCGGGACTGATAGCTCATGGCCTGCTCCTGGGTGCGCACCAAAAGTGGTGAGCCCCCATCGCAGCCTCAATTACACGGCAGGTAATTGGGCACGAGACATGCTCATGCGATGCCATGAAAAACTTGGCCTCGAGAGCGGCATGATAAGCTCCTTCCAGATAGAAGGAGTGACGGATGCTGCCCTGCCAACGCGCGCTGTTCGATCTGCCGCGCGAGGTCTGCTACCTGAATGCCGCCGCATGGGGGCCGCTGCCGCTCGCTTCCCAGGAGGCCGGGCGCGCCGCCGTGGCGCGCAAGGGCCAGCCGTGGAAGCTGCCGGCCGATTTCGCGACCGGCCAGTATGAGCGCGCGCGCCGCGCGGCAGCGGCGCTGATCGGCGCCTTGCCCGAGGACGTGGCCTTGATCTCCTCGGTTGGCTACGGCGTGTCGACGGCCGGCAAGGTGCTGCCGATCGCACGCGGCAGCCGGGTGCTGGTGCTCGAGAACGACCACACCTCGCCGGTGCTCGAATGGATGGCGCGCGCCGAGAGCCAAGGCTTCACGGTCGAGGTCGTGAGGCGGCCGGCCGACGGCGACTGGACCGCGGCGGTGCTCGAGGCGGTCGAGCGCAAGGGCGTGGCGCCGCTGGCGCTCGCCTCGATCTCGTCGGTGCATTGGTCGGATGGCGGCGCGCTCGACATGCCGCGGATTGCGCCGGCGCTCGAGCGGCAGGGGGCGGCGCTGCTGGTCGACGCCACGCACGATGCCGGCGTGCGCGCGATCGACGTCAAGACCCTCAATCCGGATTTCCTGATCTTCCCGACCTACAAGTGGGTGCTGGGACCCTACGGCCGCGCCTTCCTGTACGTTGCCAAGCGCTGGCAAAGCGGCGTGCCGCTCGAGCAGATCGCGGGAGCGCGCAAGGCCGTGTCGGCCGAGGATACGATCTATTTCCGCGACACCTCCTACCGTGACGACGCCAGGCGCTACGACATGGGCGAGCGCGACCAGTTCATCTCCATGGAGATGGCATCGATTGGCATGGAGATGATGGCGGGCTGGGGCAATGCGGCGGTCGTCGAGCGGCTGGCCATGCTGACCGGCCGGTTGGCCGACGGCCTCGGCAATCTCGGCGTGCGCCTGGTCGACGCCAAGCTGCGCGCACCGCACATCCTCTGCGTCAGCTTTCCGAAAGGCATGGCGCCCGATCTGCCCAAGCGGCTGGCGGCCGAGAACGTGCACGTGGCGCCACGGCTTGGCCGGCTGCGCATCAGCCCACACGTCTACAACGACGAGGAAGACGTCGAACGCTTCATCGAAGTTTTTCGCCGCGTCGCCGCCTAGCGGCATGCTAGGGTGCGCGAAAAGACGCGAAAAGAGCGGAGGAAAATCAAGATGTGGCAGGCTAACGAGCGCTACCCCGATCCATCGGTGCGCGTGCTCGACAAGGAATTCCTGAAATACCGGCTGGCGCTGGCTTCGGTCGAACGACTCTATACCGGCTGCCGCTGGTCGGAGGGCCCGGTCTACGTCGGCGACGGGCGCTACCTCCTGTGGAGCGATATCCCGAACAACCGCGTGCTGCGCTGGGATGAGGAGACGGGCAACGTCTCGATCTATCGCAAGCCCTCGAACAACACCAATGGCCACACGCGGGATCGCCAGGGTCGGCTCGTCTGGTGCGAGCACGATGCGCGACGCATCGTGCGCTGCGAGTATGACGGCAGCCATACCGTCCTCGCCGATAGCTACAACCGCAAGCCACTCAATTCGCCGAACGATATCGTGGTGAAGTCGGACGGCTCGATCTGGTTCACCGATCCGACTTTCGGCATCCTGGGCTACTACGAAGGCCACAAGGCGGAGAGCGAGAACACTCCGGCCGTCTACCGTGTCGATGGCAAGACCGGGAAGATGACCATGATGGTCGACGATGTGCCTGGGCCCAACGGACTTGCCTTCTCGCCCGACGAGAAGAAGCTCTATGTCGTCGCGTCGCGCCAGGAGCCCAACCGCACCATCGTCGCCTTTGACGTGCTGAACGGCGGCACCAAGCTCGGCAAGGGCAAGGTGCTGATCGACGCCGGCAAGGGCGGCTCGCCTGACGGCTTCCGCGTCGACGTGGACGGCAACTTGTGGTGCGGCTGGGGCATGGGCAACGACGATCTCGACGGGGTGCGCATCTTCAATCCCCGCGGCAAGCCGATCGGCCATATCGACCTTCCCGAGCGCTGCGCCAACGTCTGCTTCGGCGGCCGCTATCGCAATCGCCTGTTCATGGCGGCGAGTCATTCGCTCTACGCCCTCTATGTGAACACCCAGGGCGTCGCCGGCGGCTGATCAGCTCAAGCATATGCACGCAGTAGATTCGCGTTACGCGTGGTGGCGGCTCGCAGCCTCGACCGCGCTCAGTATGTTCGGCAGCTTCGGCCTGTGGGGCGTGGTGGTGATCTTCCCCAACCTGCAGGCTGAGTTCGCTGCCTCGCGCGCCGACGTCGCGTTCTCCTACAGCACCACGATGGTGGGCTTCGGCGCCGGCGCCATATTCTTTGGACGCCTGATCGACACCAGGGGCGCCTTCCTCACCATGACTTTGGCGTCGCTGCTCTTGTCGACCGGTTGCGCAGCGGCGGCCATGGCGCCCTCGCTGTGGCTGTTCGCAGGTCTGCAGGCGGTGATCGGCATCGGTTCGGCCGCCTCGTTCATTCCCCTGGTCGCCGACATCTCGCACTGGTTCAAGAGGCGTCGCGCCTTCGCCATGGCAATCGTTGGCGCGGGCAACTACGTGGGCGGCGCCGCCTGGCCTAAGATCGTCGAATTCCTGACCAGCAGCTACAACTGGCACATCGCCTATTTCGCCGTGGCGGCCATCTGCTTCGCCGGCATGCTGCCGTGCTGCCTGGCGCTCAAGCCGCGCTTGCCCGCGGTGCATGGCCAGGGAGCGGCGGCCGCCGCGCCGCATTCAGCGCGCGCGCTCGGCCTCTCGCCCAACGGTCTCCAAGTCTGGCTCGCCATCGCGGGCGTCGGCTGTTGCGTCGCCATGTCGATGCCGCAGGTCCATATCGTCGCCTACTGTGTGGACCTCGGCTACGGCGCGGCGCGCGGCGCCGACATGCTGGCGATCATGACGGCGTGCGGCATCGTGAGCCGCATCGGCTCGGGCCTGATCGCCGACCGCGTCGGCGGCATCAAGACCCTGCTGCTGAGCTCGACGCTACAGGCACTGGCGCTGCTCTTGTACCTGGTGTCGGACAAGCTCACCCCGCTCTACCTGGTGTCGGCCGTGTTCGGCCTGGTGCAGGGCGGCATAATCCCGAGCTACGGCGTCATCGTCCGCGAATATTTTCCGCCCAATGAGGCAGGGACGCGCATGGGCATTGCGATCTCGGCCACCATCGTCGGCATGGCACTGGGCGGCTGGATGGGCGGCGCGCTGTTCGACTATACCGGCTCCTATCACGCCGCCTTCCTGAACGGCATCGCCTTCAACGTGCTGAACGGCGTCATTGTCTGGTGGCTGCTGGTGCGCCAGAGCCGCCGTCTGGTTTTCGCCTGAGGGCACCCGGACATGCGCATCACGGCCATCCGCGACACGGTCTCGCCGATCCGCTCCAACATCGCCAACGCCTATATCGACTTCAGCCAGATGACGGCGTCGGTCGTGGCGGTGGTCACCGACCTCAAGGTCGAGGGCAAGCCGGTGGTGGGCTTCGGCTTCAACTCCAACGGCCGTTACGCCCAGCACGGCCTGCTGGGCGAGCGGTTCATCCCGCGCCTGCGCGA
>JBPYDO010000069.1:0-5012 GCA_051985755.1 Reyranella sp.
TTCTTCCTCGATTTTTTCGAGATCGCCTTCATCATCGTGCCGATGCTGGCTCCCGTGGCGCAGAAGATCCTGGAGCCGGTGGTCGGGCACGACGCCGCCCTGATCTGGTTCGGCGTCATGTTGTGCGTGAACGTGCAGACCTCGTTCATGCACCCGCCGTTCGGCTTCGCCCTCTTCTACCTGCGCAGCGTCGCGCCCAAGGAAGTGAAGAGCTCGGACATCTACTGGGGCTCGATCCCGTGGGTCGCGCTGCAGCTCATCATGACGCTGGGCGTGATCGCCTTCCCGCACACCGTGACCTACTTCCTCGATGCGCCGTCCAACATCGACCCCAACAAGGTCAAGATCGAACTGCAGGCGCCGCCCAGCGACGAGGCGCAGCCGCCCTCGTTCAAGTAGCCGGAAAGGTCGTCGTCAGATCTTGCTGGCTGCCGACATGCGCGCCATGAAGTTGTCGAAGGTGTTCTCGGCCACCCGGAACCACAGCACCTCGTCCCGGCGGAAGGCCGTCATCGAGTCGTAGAGCTTCTTGAAGGCCGGGCTCTTGGCCGAGGTCTCCTTGTAGACCTCCTGGGCCGCCGCAAACGAGGCGTCCATGATGGCCGGCGAGAACGGATGGAGTTGGGTACCCGAGGCGACCAGCTCGCGCAGCGCCTTGGGATTCTCGGCGTCGTACTTGGCCGTCACCCAGGTCACACCATCGGCGGCGGCCGCGCGCAAGATCGCCTGATAGTTCTTCGGCAGGCTGTTCCACTTGTCGAGCCCGATGAAGACGTGCAGCGCGGCCGTGCCTTCCCACCATCCCGGGTAATAGTAATGCGGCGCGATCTTGCTGAAGCCGAGCTTCTGGTCGTCGTAAGGGCCGACCCATTCGGCGGCATCGATCGTGCCCTTCTCCAGCGCCGGATAGATGTCGCCGCCGGCGATCTGCTGCGGCACCACGCCGAGCTTGGCCATCACGTTGCCCGCGATCACGCTGCCGATGCGCATCTTGAGACCCTTGAGGTCTTCGACCGTGTTGATCTCCTTGCGGAACCAGCCGCCCATCTGCGCCCCGGTGTTGCCGGCGCACAGGCCATAGATGTTGTAGCCCTTGTAGAAGTCATTCAGCAGCTGCTCGCCACCGCCGTGAGTCAGCCAAGCATTGATCTGGCGCGTGTTCAGCCCGAACGGCACCGTAGTGCCCAGAGCGAATGCCGGATCCTTGCCGCTGTAATAGTAGGAAGCGGTCTGGCCCATCTCGACGGTGCCGTTCTGGACAGCGTCAGCGACCTGCAGACCGGGGACGATCTCGCCGGCGGCGAAGACATGGATCTGGAACTTGTTGTCGGTAGCTTCGGCAACGGTCTTGGCGAAGCGCTCGGCGCCGCCGAATAGCGTGTCGAGCGACTTGGGAAAGCTCGAGGTCATACGCCATTTCAGCTCCGGCATCGACTGGGCGATCGCAGGCGCGGCGACCATGTTGCTGGCTGCGGCGGCCGCGGCGCCGATGCCGGCGGTGCGCAGGAATCTACGACGTTGCATGAAGATCCTCCCTCGTTTTTGCTTACGATTTACGCCACCCCGACGCAAGTGTATCAGGCCAGGCAGCGCTGAGCGCGGCCAAACGGACGCGATCTAGCGCAAATAGATCAGCCCGAGCGCCAGGGCGCCGACGGCGATGCGGTACCAGGCGAAGGCGGAAAAGCCGTGCCGGCTGATGAAGCGGACGAACGGCTTGACCACGACAAGGGCCGCGAAGAACGCCACGACGAAGCCCAGCGCAATGGTGCCGCCGCCCTGCCAGCTGAGCGTCGCCCAGTTCTTGTACAAGTCGTAGACCGCGGCGCCCAACATGGTGGGCATGGCAAGAAAGAAGGAGAACTCGGCCGCTGTCGGCCGGTCGACGCGAAAGACGCGCGCGCCCATGATGGTGGCGCCGGCGCGCGACACGCCCGGAATCATGGAGATGCACTGGCAGATGCCGATCCAGAGCGCCGTCCTGAAGCCGACATCATCGACCGATTTGACGCGCGGCCGCTGCACCAGCTGCTCGATCACCAAGATCGCGATGCCGCCCACGACCAGCGACACCGCCACGACAGTGGGATTGAAGAGATGCTCCTTGATCGTCTTGTAGGCGATCACGCCCACCACCGCCGCCGGCAGGAAAGCGACGATCACCGAGCCGGCGAACTGCACCGCCCTCTGCTCGCGCGCCAGCACGCCCCTTGCGGTCGTCCAGAGCTTCTCGCGGTAGAGCCAGACCACGGCCAGGATGGCGCCAAGCTGGATCACGATGTCGAATACCTTGCCCGGCGGCCCCTGGAAGTGCAGGACTTCCTCGGAGAGGATGATATGGCCGGTCGACGACACCGGCAGGAATTCGGTCAAGCCCTCGACGAGTCCGATCACCACCGTCTTCCAGAAAAGCGCAAGGTCCACTACTCACCCCTAAAATTCTTCTTGGGCCATTTGCCTTCGCGCATGCGGCCCGACTGGGCGCGCTCGCCGCGCCAGAACTTCAGCTCCGAAGCCTCGATGATGCGGCTGTTCCACGGCAGGCCGCTCTCGAATTTGAAGGCCTGGGCGTCGCGCAGCCGGTCGCCCTTGGAGCGCTGCAAGGTAACGCCGCGGCCGCGGCCCATCTCGGGCAGCTGCTCGAGCGGGAAGATCAGCAGCTTGAAGCCCATGCTGAGGGCTGCCACCGAGTCCGCCCCTTCCGGCACCACGGCGAAGGCCTGCGCCCGTTCCTTGTCAGCCAGGTTGAGCACCTGCCTGCCGTTCTTGGTCTGCGCCACGACCTCGTCCTCGGGCACGATGAAACCGCGCCCGGCATCGGAGGCGACCAGGAACTTGCGGCCGCCCTTCAGCACTTCGAGCTGCACAATGTCCTGGTCGTTGCCGAGCTCGATCATCAGCCGGATGGGCTCGCCATGGCCGCGCGCGCCCGGCAGCTTGTCGCAGCCCAGCGTGTAAAAGCGGCCGTTGGTGCCGAACACCAGCACCTTGTCGGTCGACTGGGCGTGCACGGCAAAGCGCGGCCCGTCGCCCTCCTTGAACTTGAGCTCGGCCGCCTGCTTTTCGTCGAGATGCCCCTTGGCGGCGCGGATCCAGCCCTTCTCCGAGCACACGATGGTGACCGGCTCGCGCTCGACGAAGTCCTCGACGGCATGCTCGACCTCGGCCGGCGCGTCGGCGAGTTCGGTGCGGCGTTTGCCGATCTCGGTCTTCTGCCCGAATTTTCTCTTGGTCTCCTGCACCTCGTCCGAGATCCTGGACCACTGCAGCTTGGTGTCCTTCAAGAGCGCCTTGAGGTCCTTGAGCTCGGCGGTGAGTTTCTTGTGCTCGCCCTTGATCTCGAACTCTTCCAACCGTCGCAAGGCACGCAGCCGCATGTTGAGGATCGCTTCGGCCTGCAGGTCCGAGAGCTTGAAAGCCCTGATCATCTTGGGCTTGGGCTCGTCCTCCTCGCGGATGATTTTGATCAGCCGGTCGAGGTTCAGGTAGGCGACGAGGTAACCGTCGAGGATTTCCAGCCGCCGCTCGATCTCGGCCAGTCTGAACGTCGAGCGCCGTACCAGGACGTCGCGGCGATGGTCGAGGAAGGCCTGCAACGCCTGGCGCAGGTCCATCACGCTCGGCGTGTTGTCCTTGTCCAGCACGTTGAGGTTCAGCGGAAAGCGGATCTCGAGGTCGGTGAACTTGAACAGCTGCTCCATCAGGAGCTCGGCCGGCACTTGGCCGGTGCGCGGCTCGAGCACGATGCGCACGTCATCGGCCGATTCGTCGCGCACGTCCTCGAGGATGGGCAGCTTCTTGGTGTTGATGATCTCGGCAATGCGCTCGATCAGCTTGCCCTTCTGCACCTGGTAGGGAATCTCGCTGACCACGATGCGATACTGGCCACGCGGCAGCTCGTCCTTGATCCAACGCGCGCGCAGCCGGAAGGAACCGCGGCCGGTCTTGTAGGCCTCGACGATCGAGGCGCGCGGCTCGACCAGAAGCCCGCCGGTCGGGAAGTCCGGACCCTTCACCAGGTCGACCAGAGTGTCGATGCGGGCGTTGGGTGTCTTGATCAGGTGCAAGAGCGCATCGCACAGCTCGCCGGCATTGTGCGGCGGGATCGAGGTCGCCATGCCGACCGCGATTCCCGCCGCGCCGTTGGCGAGAAGATTCGGAAAGGCGGCCGGCAGCACGATGGGCTCGTTGGCCGTGCCGTCATAGTTGGGGCGGAAGTCGACGGCGTTCTCGTCGATGCCTTGCAGGAGCGCCTCGGCCACTTCGGTGAGCCGCGCCTCGGTGTAGCGCATGGCGGCGGGATTATCGCCGTCGATATTGCCGAAGTTGCCCTGCCCCTCGATCAGGGGATAGCGCACGGAGAAATCCTGGGCGAGCCGCACCAGCGCGTCGTAGATCGCCGTGTCGCCGTGTGGATGGTATTGGCCGATCACGTCGCCCACCACGCGCGCGCTCTTCTTGAAGGCACTGTTGGGATCGAGCCGCAACTGTCGCATGGCGTAGAGCAGGCGGCGATGCACCGGCTTCAACCCGTCGCGCACGTCGGGCAGCGAGCGCGCCATGATGGTCGACAGCGCATAGGACAAGTAGCGCTCGGAGAGCGCCTGTCCGAATTGCACTGGCTTGACCGTAGGCCTGACCAGAGGAACGACGTTAGTGGTGCGTTTGGCCATCTACCGAGGGGGCGGCCGCGATTCGCGCCGCGGCCATTTGTTATCGACGCTGCAGCATTTCCATAAATCTCGCCCGCGCGGGAGGCAAGGGTTTGTTGTGTGGCCAAAACACGTGCCGCTCGAGAAAATAGCCCGTCAGATCGAGGCCTTGCCGCAGTTCGTCGTGATCGACCGGCAGCCCACCGGTGGACAAAAACGGCGGCAGGGCAATCAGCTTGCCCTCGTGCGGGCTTGCGGCCGCGCGCGAGAC
This sequence comes from Reyranella sp., assembly GCA_051985755.1. Classification (GTDB taxonomy): domain Bacteria; phylum Pseudomonadota; class Alphaproteobacteria; order Reyranellales; family Reyranellaceae; genus Reyranella. Next base: position 4,924 of record JBPYDO010000069.1, read on the forward strand.
CGCGCGGCCCGGCTTGGGCGACACGTGCGTTAGGTCGCTGGTCGCGCCCGACACGGCGCATTTCTCGAGGTCCAGTCCGAAGCCCAGTT
>JBPYDO010000070.1:0-7899 GCA_051985755.1 Reyranella sp.
CAATTCCGGGCCGACGGGACCCGCCGATCCGGTGAAGGCCGTACGCAGCGCCGTCGACCTGACGGCGCACGGCGTCAACCAGGCAGGCGCCGCGATCGCGCTGTCGCTGGAGGAGGGGCTGCCGTCCGTGCCGGGGGAAAGCGGCCGGCTGGAACAGGTGCTCGTCAACCTGATCAACAACGCGCGCGACGCCGGAGGCCGCACCATCCGCATCCAGGCCGAGGAGATCCGTCAGGACGGCTTGCCGTTCGTGCGCATCGCCGTGGAGGATACCGGGCCCGGCATTCCGGCAGACGTCCTGCCTCGCCTCTTCGTGACCTTCGTCACCACCAAGCCGCGCGGCAAGGGCACCGGCCTTGGCCTGCGCATTTGCCGGCGCATTGTCGAGGAGATGGGCGGCAGCATTTCCGCCGCCAACCTGCCGCAGGGCGGCGCCCGCTTCGAACTCCTGTTGCCGGCCGTCGCGGCCGACAAGGTGACGGACGCCGCTTGATGCCGCCTATGGCCTCTACCCGCGGGGGACGAACGCCGTGGAGGCTTGCAAGAACGAAGGGCCCAGCGGTCGCCCGCTGAGCCCTTTTTTGCGTTGGTGGAGCCAGACGGGATCGAACCGTCGACCTCTACAATGCCATTGTAGCGCTCTCCCAGCTGAGCTATGGCCCCCGAACTGGTCTTGCGGCCGCGAGGTATAAGTCCTGGCCGGTGCACTGGCAACTCAGTGCCGGGCGCGTCAGCGGTCGCCTTCGCCCTTGTCGTCCTCGACCTCGACCTCGATCTCCTCGTTCTCGTCGGCGAGATCGTCGGTATCCTCCAACGCCTCGTCGTCGGCCTCGATCTCGGCTCCCTCCCCGGCGAGACCTGCCTCCTCGACCTTCTTGTTCTTCGCTGCGGCTGCCTTGGCCGCCGCCGCTGCCGCCGCAGCGGTTGCCGTGGCAACGGTCGCCGCCGCGCGACCGCGCCGGACCTTCACGAAGTCCTCGCGGTCGTGTTCACGGCCGCATTTCGGGCATTTGATCGGGCTCTTGTTGAGGTCGTAGAAGCGGGCTGCGCAATTCTGGCAGGTGCGCTTGGTGCCCCAGGACGCCTTGACCACGCTGTTTCTCCTGCAAATTTCGCCGAATAGGGGGCCTTTCGGCCGGACCGGGGGGCGTATGTCACGCGTCTTTCACCCTGTCAAAAGCAAATTCGGCCATGTTAGGAGGAGGCGGCGCTGCCGAATTGCCGTGTTTTGCCGGGCCGCAGGTGGCCATAAAGTCAGGCTATCTTTGGCACGCCACACACCGGAGCGTTTCCTGTCTTCTTCGCCGAAGCCCCTCAAAATGAGCGCCCGCCCGGCCGGCCGGCTGGCCGGCCGCGTGCGCGCACCGGGCGACAAGTCGATGTCGCACCGGGCGCTGATGTTCGGCGCCATGGCACTGGGTGAGACCACGATCCGCGGCCTGCTCGAGGGCGAGGACGTGCTCTGCACGGCCGCCGCGCTGCGGGCGCTGGGAGCCGACGTCAAGAACGACAATGGCGTGTGGCGGGTGCGGGGCTTCGGCGTCGGCGGTGGACAGGAGCCCAGCGACGTGCTCGACCTCGGCAATTCCGGAACCGCTGCGCGTCTGCTGACCGGCATCCTGGCGAGCCATCCCTTCACCAGCTTCATGACCGGCGATGCCTCGCTGCGCAGCCGGCCGATGAAGCGGGTGATCGAGCCGTTGCGGCGCATGGGCGCCCGGTTCGAGGCGCGCGACGGCGGCCGCATGCCGCTCGCCATCGTCGGAACCGACGAGATGGTGCCCATCGAGTACAGGCTGCCGATGGCCTCGGCGCAGGTGAAGAGCGCCATCCTGCTGGCCGGCCTGAACACCGCGGGCGAAACGACGGTGGTCGAACCCGAGGCGACCCGCGATCATACCGAGCGCATGCTGCGCCACTTCGGCGCCGAGGTGCGTGTGGCAGCCGCCGACGGCGGCGGCAAGCGTATCACGGTCGTTGGCTGGCCCGAGCTCAAGGGCCACGACATCGTCGTGCCCGGCGATCCATCGTCGGCGGCGTTCGCCGTGGTGGCGGCCGCCATCCGGCCGGGCAGCGACATCGTGGTCGAGAACGTCGGAATCAACCCTTTGCGCGCCGGTCTCTACGTGACCCTCAAGGAAATGGGCGCCGACCTCGCCTTCGAAAACCGGCGTGACGTGGGCGGCGAACCGGTGGCGGACCTGCACGTCCGGGGCGGCGGCCTGCGGGGCGTCGAGGTGCCGGCCGACCGCGCGCCGACCATGATCGACGAGTATCCGATCCTCGCCGTCGCCGCAGCCTGCGCCGAGGGCACGACGCGCATGTTGGGGCTCGCCGAGTTGCGCGCCAAGGAGAGCGACCGCCTGTCGAGCGTGGCCGCCGGCCTTGCGGCCAACGGCGTGCGCCACGAGATTGGCAGCGACAGCCTGGTCGTGAACGGCACGGGCTCCGCGCCGGCGGGCGGCGGCCTGGTCAAGACCCATCTCGACCATCGCATCGCCATGTCGTTCCTGGTGCTGGGGCTGGGCAGTCGCGAAGCTGTCGCCGTCGACGACGCGCAGCCGATCGACACTTCTTTTCCGGGCTTCGCCAATTTGATGGCGAGCCTTGGCGCCCGCATCGAGTCGGACGGGCGCGCTTGAGGCGCAATCCGTGAGCCAGCGGCTGGTCATCGCCATCGACGGGCCTTCGGCCTCGGGCAAAGGTACGCTCGCCCGGCGACTGGCCGCGCACTTCGGCTTGCCGCATCTTGATACCGGGCTGCTCTATCGCGCCGTCGGATGGCTGGCGCTGAAGGACGCCCTGCCGCCGGCCGAGGTGGCGGCGGCGCTGACCGCGGCCGACCTGCTCGACCCGATATTGCGTTCCGATGAAGCCGGCCAGCAGGGCTCGAAGGCGGCGGCGATTCCGGAGGTTCGCACCAACTTATTGAAATTCCAGACGGAATTCGCGGCGCAGGAACCGGGTGCGGTACTCGATGGGCGCGATATCGGCACCGTCATCTGCCCCGATGCGCCGGTGAAACTGTTCGTTACGGCAACCCTCGAAAGCCGCGCCGAGCGGCGGTTCCGGGAGTTGCGCGACCGCGGGGGCGACACTATAAAGCCGCGCGTTCTTGCCGAGATGGCGGAGCGGGACCGTCGCGATAGCGAACGGGCGGCAGCGCCTTTAAGAGCCGCACCCGATGCCTTGCTTCTCGATACCAGCGACATGGATGCCGATACGGCCTTCGCCGAGGCCTTGGCATTCATCGAGCGCAAGGGCTTTCGCTCCGCCGGGCCGTAAGTCGCCGCCGGCGGGACGAGGAACGAAGCGGCGACTGCGGTTGGAACTTCAGCCGGCCGTTGGAGTTTCAAGGCACTGGATCCGCCGGATCAACCGGTTGGCCGATGGGCGGCAGCGTTTCGTCCGGGATCGATGAAGGAGAGTATTGAATGGCCAAGGGCAGCGCCCTCGTCAAACCCGCGAACGACGCCGCAAGTGCGGAGTTCGCCGCACTCCTCGACGAATCGCTCGGCGGTTCGGCGAGTTTCGAAGGTACGGTCGTCAAGGGCCGTGTCGTCCGTATAGCCAATGATTTCGTGGTGGTCGATGTCGGCCTGAAGTCCGAAGGCCGCGTGCCTTTGCGCGAGTTCGCCAACGGCGGCAGCCAGGCGGAGATTAAAGAAGGCGACGTCGTCGACATCTTCGTCGACCGCATGGAGAACAAGGAAGGCGAAGCCGTGCTGTCGCGCGACAAGGCGCGGCGCGAGGAGGCCTGGACCCTGCTTGAGAAGGCGTTCACCGACGGCGAGCGCGTCATGGGCACGATCTTCGGCCGCGTGAAGGGCGGCTTCACGGTCGACCTTTCGGGCGCCGTGGCCTTTCTGCCAGGCAGCCAGGTCGACGTCCGCCCGGTGCGCGATGTCGGCCCGTTGATGGGCCAGGCCCAGCAGTTCGCCATCCTCAAGATGGACCGTCGCCGCGGCAATATCGTCGTGTCGCGCCGCGCCGTCATGGAGGAGACCCGCGCCGAGGACCGCACCCGGCTGATGGGCGCCCTGTCCGAAGGCCAGGTGCTGGACGGCGTGGTCAAGAACATCACCGACTACGGCGCCTTCGTCGACCTCGGTGGCGTCGACGGGCTGCTGCACGTCACCGACATTGCCTGGAAGCGCATCAACCACCCGTCGGAAGCCCTCACCATCGGCCAGCAGGTCAAGGTGCAGGTCATCCGCTTCAATCCCGAGACGCAGCGCATCTCGCGGGGCATGAAGCAGCTGATGAGCGATCCGTGGGACGGCGCCGGCGCCAAGTACCCGGTCGGGCTGAAGCTGAAGGGTCGGGTCACCAACATCACCGACTACGGCGCCTTCGTCGAGCTGGAACCCGGCGTCGAGGGCCTGGTCCATGTCAGCGAGATGAGCTGGACCAAGAAGAACGTGCATCCCGGCAAGATCGTTTCGACCTCGCAGGAGGTCGAAGTGATGGTGCTGGACGTCGACATGTCCAAGCGCCGTATCTCACTCGGGCTGAAGCAGTGCATGCCCAACCCCTGGGAGAGCTTCGCCGAGAAGTATCCGGCCGGCACCGAGCTCGAGGGCGAGGTGCGCAATATTACCGAGTTCGGCCTGTTCGTCGGTCTGCCCGGCGACATCGACGGCATGGTCCATCTCAGCGACTTGAGCTGGGACAAGGCCGGCGACGAGGCGATTCGCGACTACAAGAAGGCCGACCAGGTCAAGGTCAAGGTGCTCGACGTCGACATCGACAAGGAGCGCATCTCGCTGGGCATCAAGCAACTCGCCAACGATCCATTCGAAAAGGTGGGCTCGGTCGCCAAGAAGGGCGACGTGGTCACCGTGATCGTGGCCGGCATCCAGGACAACGGCATCGACGTCACGGTGGCGGATGGCATTCCGGGCTTCATCCGCAAGTCCGAGCTCAGCCGCGACCGCTCCGAGCAGCGGCCCGACCGCTACGCCATCGGCGACAAGCTTGACGCCAAGATCACCAATATCGATCGGGCCTCGCGCCGGGTCGTGCTGTCGGTCAAGGCGCGCGAACTCGACGAGGAGAAAAAGGCGATGGCCGATTTCGGCTCCTCTGATAGCGGCGCCAGCTTGGGCGACATCCTGGGCGCGGCGTTGAGCCGGGCCCAAAAGAAGGACGAGGAAACGAAATAAGGTCGCTTCCGCGACCTCAAGCGAAAGGCCGGCCCGTAAGTGCCGGCCTTTTTGTTGGGCGTTTTTGGTGCCCGCGCCGCGCAGGAATTCCGCTCGGCCGCCCCGAAAATCCACTTCGCGCCCGCTTTTCTTTTGGTTTCAATGACTTACCTTGACCCTGCGGCGTTTTGCTCTATTATGACGGCAATGACCAAGTCGGAGCTGATTGCTCGCCTGGCTGCCCGGAATCCCCATCTCTATCAAAGGGATGTCGAGCGGATCGTGGCCACGGTCTTCGACCAAATCTCCAAGGCCCTGGCGAGTGGGGACCGCGTCGAGTTGCGCGGCTTCGGCGCCTTCTCGGTCAAGAGGCGTGAACCGCGTACGGGCCGCAATCCGCGGACCGGCGAACAGGTGGCCGTGGCGTCCAAGCGCGTCCCCTATTTCAAGACCGGCAAGGACTTGCGCGATCGTCTCAACAAGGAGGCGGTGCGTGTGGCGGGCCTCGCCTCTGCGGAGCCCGGGGCGGACAAGAAATCGTAGCGGACCCGCGGCGCTGATGCCCGATCGCGCCGCCGCTCTCGCCTCGCCAATCCCTGGTGTGCCATGCTGGCGATGGCATGAGACTTTTATCGCGCATCCTGTTCGTCGTGTTTCTGTTGCTGAGCGTCCTGACGGCGCTCAGCAACGACCAGCCTGTCGAGCTCTCGCTGTGGCCGTTTCCGCAAAAGGCCGTCATGCCCCTGTACCTGCTGATGATCGGGCTATTGCTGGTGGGTGTGCTGGCTGGGCTGGCCATGGGCTGGTGGGCCGGGCGCCACCATCGCCGTCGCGCCCGGGAGCATGGCACCCAAGCCGCCCGCCTGGACCAGGAGGTGAACCGTTTGCGCGAGGCCCTCGCCACGCGGCCCGCCCAGCCGCCCACCGACGCCGCAGCGCCCGCGAAGTCGACCGAACCGCAAGGCCAAAAGGCGCTGGAACGGCAACGAGCGCTGGTGGCGCCCGAGTTGATGCCGCCGGCGCGCGGCCCCCTGGCCTGAATTCTCTAGGGCTCGACCAGCGCGCCGGCCGATTTCAGCGCTTCTATTTCGGCCTCCGAGACGCCCGCTTCGCTCAGTACCGAGCGCGAGTCGGCTCCCAGCAACGGCGCCATGCGCCGGATCGAGGGCGGTGTGCGGCTGAGCCGCATCGGCGGTTCGACCATCATCACCTCGCCCTCGCTGGGATGGGGGTACTTCTTGAAGAGCTTCCGCGCCACACCAGATGCGGATCCTCCAACAGATCGGCCGGCGACGAGACGGGAGCATTGGGGATCTGCGCTTGGTCGAGCAGGGCCACCCACTCGGCCGTTGTCCGGCCGGGCGCCAGCGCCTCGACCATTGCGTACATGTCGTTGATATGCAGCGAGCGCGCGTTGAGAGTCGCGTAGCGCGGGTCGTGCAGCACGTCGGGCCGGCCGACCAGCTCGAAAAAATTGCGCCAGTGCTTGTCGTTGTATGGAAGGATGGCGATCCAGCCATCGAGCGTGCGGTAGGGCCTGCGGGTGCGCGCCAGCAGGCGTGTGTAGCCGACCGCGCCATGGTCGTCCAAAGTGCGTTCCCACAGATGCTCGACCATGAGCCATGCCGCCATGGTCTCGAACATGGGGACTTCGACGAACTGACCTTCCCCGGTGCGCCGACGGTGCATCAGGGCGGACAAAGTGGCGAAGGCAAAGGTCAGGCCTACTGTCTTGTCGGCCAGGATGGTCGGCGGATAGCGCGGAATGTCGTCGCCCGCCGCACGGCCCATCAAGTGGGCGATGCCGAAGCGGGCCTGAATCGCATCGTCGTAGGCCGGCAGTCTCCCGTAAGGACCATCGGCGGAAAAGCCATAGGCCCCGACATAGACGATGTCCGGCTTGATTTTGCGGATCTGGTCGTAGCCGAGTTGCAGGCCTTCGATGGCTTGGGGCCGAAACGCATGCACAAAAGCGTCGGCGCTCTCGACCACTTTGAGAAGAGCCGACCGCGCTGCTTGCTGTTTCAAGTCAAGGCAGAGCGAGCGTTTGTTGCGATTGACGTAGAGGTGGGCGGGCCCCATGCCGGGGTTCTTTGCCGGCTTGCCGATATGGCGCACCGCATCGCCCTCCGGCGCCTCGACTTTGATCACCTCGGCTCCCTGATCGGCCAGCAGCATCGTGCCATAGGGACCCAGGATGACGTTGGTCAGGTCAATGATGCGGATATCACTCAGCGCTCCCGGCATGGAACATGTTCCTCGGCTCGTCGTCGTGTGGCGAGACTGCCATCGCTGAACACCGGCGTCACGCCGCGCGGACCGACCGGTCGGGCAGTGTGTCGACAGTGACGCGGAAGAAAATTGCCCGACGTGGCCATGGAGGTTGCAGTACGCCGAGGACCTCGCGCTGCACTTTGGCATCGCACGAGTCAAGTGGAGTCGTATCCGGCAGGCAACGAGATCACTAATGTGACCGTTGTGATTCGTGCGCAGTCGGTGTAGCCAAGGAGGGAAGAGGCGGGGAGCGATGCGCAACGTCGCAAAGAAGCAGCAAGAGCCGAGGACGACTGCGCCGGCGCCCAAGCCGTACCGCATCGAAGAGCAAATCGGTTATCTCCTGCGGCGAGCGCATCAACGGGCGAGCGCGATCTTCCAGATGACGATCGGCGATCCTAACATCACACCGACTCAGTACTCGAGCATGGTGAAGTTGCACGAGTACGGTGAGCTGTCGCAGAACCTGCTTGGCCGTCTG
>JBPYDO010000071.1:0-5719 GCA_051985755.1 Reyranella sp.
CGTGCGCCACGCGCCCGATGTTCGAGGCCGCCAAGACGGCGTGCATGAATTTTGGCTTCCACGCCGCGCCCGACGACTGTTACCTGGCGCTGCGCGGCCTGCGCACCATGGCGGTGCGGCTGCGCCACCACGAGAAGAGTGGCCTGCACATCGCCCACTGGCTGAAAGAGCGGCCGGAAGTCGACAAGGTGCTGCATCCCGCCCTGCCCGACTGCCCGGGCCATGACAATTGGAAGCGCATGTTCAAGGGCTCGTCGGGCCTGTTCTCCTTCACCTTGCGCGACGGCTTCAGCCGGAACGCGCTGGCCGCCATGCTGGATGGCATGGACATCTTTGGCATGGGCGCCTCGTGGGGCGGCTACGAGAGCCTCATGATCCCGGCCCATCCCGACAACTACCGGACCGCGGTGCCGTGGCCCAAGGACAAGCACGTGCTGCGCGTCCATATCGGCCTCGAGGACGTCGAGGATCTGAAAGTCGATCTGGCCCAGGGTTTCGACCGGCTGAACCGCGCCCACAACGCCTGAGCTCATGCGCATCGTCGACATCCGGGAGAGGTCGGTCGACATTTCCCGGTACGACGACCCAGCGGTCCCCTCGGGCGGCCTCACTACCAGCATCGTCGCCCTGACCACGGACGTCGTGCGCAACGGCAAGCCGGTGGTCGGCTTCGGCTTTTCTTCGATGGGCCGCTTCGCCCAGAGCGGCCTGATCCGCGAGCGCTTTGCTCCGCGCCTGCTCGCCGCCGGCGACCTGAACCCCTTGTCGGGGTGGGCAGCAATGATGAAGAACGAGAAGCCGGGCGGCCACGGCGAGCGCTGCGTCGCGGTCGGCACGCTTGACATGGCGCTGTGGGACGCCGCCGCGAAGATCGCGGACTTGCCGCTGCATGCGTTCCTGCGCCAGCAATTCGGCGACCGCAACGCCTCACCTGCCGTGCCGGTCTATGCCAGCGGCGGCTACCTCTATCCCAACGACGACATCGCGCGGCTCGGCGGCGAATTGCAGCGCTTCAAGGATCAAGGCTACAGGCGCGCCAAGATCAAGATCGGCCAGGCCGACTTGCCACGCGACCGCAGGCGCATCGAGGCAGCGCAGACGATCTTTTCCGAAAGTCGCAGTCTCGCGGTGGATGCGATCTACGCCTACGACGGCCGCAGCGGTCCCGAGGCTGCCCGAGCGCTCGAGCCCTACCGACTGATGTGGTTCGAAGATATATGCGACCCGCTCGACTTCGACACATTGGCGTCGGTCGCCGGCCGATACGGCGAGGCGATCGCCGCCGGCGAGGCGCTGTTCTCGGCGGCCGAGGCGACGCTGCTCGATCGCCTGGGCGGCCTGCGGCGTGAGACGGACATCCTGCTGTTCGATCCCGTACACTGCTACGGCCTGCCGGGCTACCTGCGGATCATCGAGGCGCTCGAGGCCCGCGATTGGCCGCGGCGGGCGTTCTGGCCGCATGGCGGGCACCTCTTCAGCCTTCACCTCGCGAGCGCACTTGGCCTTGGCGGAGCCGAAGTCAATCCTTCGAGCTTCGCTCCGTTCGGCGGCCTGGCCGATGGCGCGCGCCCGGTCGACGGAAATGCGGTGTTGCCGGACGTCCCGGGCATCGGCTTCGAGACCAAAGCCGATCTCTTGCGACTTTTCGCGAGCCTCTGAGCCGTCAGGCGCGCCGACAGTCGGCGCAGGTCCCCGTGACTTCGAGCGTCATGTCGCGCGCGGCGAAGCCGCGGCGGCTCGCGCTGCTGGCGATCGACTGGGCGACGGCGTCGCTCTCCAGCTCCTCGGCATTGCCGCATTCGCCGCAGATCAGGAAGAAGCCGCGATGCTGTTCGCCGGGATGGCTGCAGCCGATGAAGGCGTTCATGCGCTCGATGCGATGGATCAGGCCGTTGTCGATCAGGAAATCGAGCGCGCGATAGATCGTGGGCGGCGCCGAGCCGAGATCCTCGTTGCGCAGCGCGTCGAGCAGCGCATAGGCGCCGACCGGCTTGTGGCTCGACCAGACGAGTTCGAGCACCCGGCGTCGGAGCGGCGTGAAGCGCAGCCCGCGCTGGGCGCACAGGCGCTCGGCGGCTGCAACGGCGTCTTCGATGCAGTGAGTGTGGTCGTGGCCGTGGGCCAGGGATTTGGCCTTCTTCACGTTTCCGATTTGCCAAGCGGGACTGCGCCGACTATACGCCCCGTTCCTCCCGAAGGCCAAGGCACGCATGTCCACTCCCACCTCCGCGGCGGCGCCGACCACCTACCCGCAAGCCGCCATCGAGCAGATGCTGGCGGCGATCCAGTTCGACCCGCAGGGCCTGGTGCCCGCCATCGCCCAGCAGCACGACACCGGCGAAGTGCTGATGATGGCCTGGATGGATCGCAACGCGGTGATCGAGACCATGCGCACGGGCCGCGCCTGCTACTGGTCGCGCTCGCGCCAGGCGCCGTGGCGCAAGGGCGACACGTCGGGCCACATCCAGACTCTGGTCGATCTGCGCGTCGATTGCGATGGCGACACGCTTCTCCTTGAGGTACGGCAGACCGGCGCGGCCTGCCACACCGGCCGGCACAACTGTTTCTTCCGCGCCATCCGCGACGGTCGGCTCGAAGTCATCGCGCCGGTGATCGCTCACACGAGTGCCAGCGTAGAGGAGTGAAGTTGACCCAGCGTCGCGTTGCCCGGCGGACCCTGTTGGGTGCCGCGCTCCTTCTTCCCCTGGCTGGCTGCGATATGTCCGGCATGTTCGGGCAGCACCGCTACACGCTCTCGTCGCGCGGCGACCGCATGGTGCGCTGGATCCAGCACGAGGGTCACGACGTCATGATGGCGCCCGAAGCGCTCGCCGTGATGGGCCTCAACAACGGCGGCCGCGACGTCCCGGCGCGCCAGCTCGCTTTCTGGGGCGAAGGCGCGGACTCCGAAAACCGCTACGTCGTCAGCCTGATCAACATCCGGCAGATCCACGAGTTCGTGTTCCATCGCAAGCAGGGCGACATGCTGATCTTCCACCATGCCGACACGCGCTTCGCGCGCCTGGGCTCGGTGCGCTATCCGCGCAATGGTCGGCCGAGCTTCATCACCGACAACGCGTTCGCCGAAAACGACTTCGCCCAGCAACTGGCCTTCTGGTTCGACCGCATGCCCGGTCGGTAGCAATAGGTCCTATGTTGAAATCCGCCTAGGCGATCCACGTCCCAGCGCCTGCCCCTTTGAGTTGCGGCTGCGGCAAACCATATCAATGCCATGCGCCGAGTCCTGGCTCTTGCGCTGGTTCTTACTGTCGCCGGCTGCGGCCCGCCGATGCGGTGGGAGAAGGTGGGCGCGGACGACAAGGCGACGGCCAATGACCTGGTGGGTTGCCGGCGCGCCGCCCGGGACGAGACGATGCGCGACTTCCCGCTGTACTTTCCCTGGTACCATCCGTGGGCGTACCCGGTCGGCCGCTCGGTCTTCTGGCAACGGTCGGAATTCGATCGCTTCTACGCCGAAGACCGACTGACCGCGTTCTGCATGCGCACCAAGGGCTACGCGCTGGTGCCGGTCCCGCAGGCGCCACAGACGCAGGCGCCCCAGCGGCCGTCGTCGGATCCCGAAGTTCACGAGCCTGCGGCTAAGTAGAAGTTACTTCGTGCCGTCCTCGATCGCCTTGAGCAGAACGGGCCAATATTCCTGGGCGTAGCCCAGCTCCCTGGCGCGCTCCAGCAGTTCACGCGCCACATCGGCACCGAGCGCCGGCACACCGCGCTCCTCGGCCATCTGGATCGCGTAGGAGAGGTCCTTCAGGGCATAGACCGTCGAGAAGGCGCGCTCGGGAAAGACGCCGGGCAACATCGCCTTCATGCCATGATTGCGCAGCGCGAAGGAATCGGCCGAGCCCTTGGTCAGGGTCTCGAACAGGACCTTGCCGTCGACGCCATGGGCGCGGGCGATGCTGAGCGCTTCGGCCAGCGCCACGCCGGTCTGGAACAGGATCATGTTGTTCAGGATCTTCACCGCCTGCCCCGCGCCCGCCTCGCCGCAATGGGTGACCTCGCTCGCCATGTGGCGCAGCAGCGGTTCGATACGCTCGACGGTCGCCCGCGTGCCGCCGACCATGATCGAGAGCGTGCCGTCGATCGCCGCCTGGCGCGTGCGCGCCACCGGCGCGTCGGCGAAAGCGCAGGCCTTGGCTTGGAATTCGCCGTAGAGCCGCCGGGCAAGCGAGACCGGCGCGGTGCTGAGGTCGATCACGGTCGCGCCGGCGCCGACCCGCGACAGGATCCCACCGGCTCCCAGGCAAACCTCCTCGACTTCCTTGCCGCCCGGCAGGGAAAGGAAAATGGTCCGGCAGTCCGCGACGATGTCGGCGATCGATGCGCTCTTGACGCCGTCGGCCGCGAGGCGTGCCAGCGGCGCCGGGTCGCGATCGGCGGCTAGCACGGGCTGCCCGCTCTTCTTCGCGAGATTGCGGCACATCGGCTCGCCCATGGTGCCGACGCCGATGAAGCCCAGCATGTCTGCCATGTCAGTCGACGATGAAGAGCTTGGCGCCGCAGTCGTTGCGGGTGCGCGAGCGATGCGCCTGCGCGCCATCGGCCACCTGGTAGCTTTGTCCGGGCTTCAGCACGACGGTGCGGCCGTCGGCCAGCTCGGTCTCGAGCTCGCCCTCGAGCACCAGCAGCACGTGGCCCTTCTGGCACCAGTGATCGGCGAGGTAGCCCGGCGTGTATTCGACGATGCGCACGCGGATGTTGTTGAAAGTGCGCGTGCGCCAGTAGGCCTTGCCGGTCTCGCCGGGATGCTCGGTGCGCTCCACGCCGGTCCAGTCAGTGGTGCCAAAGGGTATGTCGAACATCAGCATGGCTAGGTCTTTAGCATGGATTGCGCCCGCCGGTACGCTGCCTCGCGCAGTTCCACCGACAGCTCCGGATCATTGACGCAGCGCGCCGTTACCATGCCACCGACGCAAAGCGCCACCGCAGCGAGCGCCCGCTCGCGCTTTCCCGACCCTCCGAGATCGGCCTGCAACAGCTCGAGCAGTCTTTCCAGCACATCCTGATAGGCCGCCTTCACCGCCTCACCGCTCCGCTCAACGTCCGACGGCAGGCCGATCAAGGGACAGCACGTCTCGCGGTCGTCGAAATGGTCGAGCGAGAAATAGGCATCGACGATGCGCTGCGATCTCGTCTTGCGCGCCGGCGCGGCGCCCTGTTCCTGCCAAGGCTTGGGCGCCTCCTGGCAGAGGAACCAGCGCACGGCTTCGGCAAAGAGCTCGGCCTTGTCGCCGAAATGGCGGTAGAAGCCCCCGCGCGTCAGCCCGGCATCGTCCATGACCTCGTCGATCGATGCCTCGGCGAAGCCCTTGCTGTTGAAGAGGCGCCGGGCGCTTTCGAGGATGCGCTGGCGGGTGTCGAGTTTGTGCTGCGCCGTATAGGGCATGTCCTCCTCCTTGGCGAACCGACCGCTGACATATGGGGTGCCAAAAGATGTTGTTGAACATCTTTTGTTGCGGCCCATCTCCCCGCCAAACACCGCGTTTGGAGGAGTAGCCATGCTCGATTTTGTCGGTACGGTCGCCATCGGCGGCCTCCTGTTCCTGGTCGTCGGCTCGCTGCTGGTGGCCGTGGAGATCCCGCGCCCGGCCAAGTTCGTCGTGGCGAGCCTACTCGGTCTTTGGATCGGAACAGCGACCGCCGCAGCCGCAGCCGGCTGGCTGTCTCTCAACCATCCCTTCCCCATCCTGGGCGCCTT
>JBPYDO010000072.1:0-9163 GCA_051985755.1 Reyranella sp.
GCCGCCGCCGCCCGGCAGCAGGCCGATCTTGACCTCGGGCTGGCCGATCTTGGTCTTCGGGTTGGCCGCAGCAATGCGGTAGTGCGTAGCGAGGCAGATCTCGAAGCCGCCGCCCAGCGCCGTGCCGTTGATCGCCGCCACGATCGGCTTGCCTCCGGTTTCCTGATGGCGGAACAGCCTCTGAAGTTGGCTGAATTGCTCGGTGAGCTTGGCCGCATCGGAGGTGTCGGCGGCCATCAGCATCTCGAGATCGGCGCCGGCGATGAAGTCCGCCTTGCCCGAGGTCACAATGATGCCCTTGACCTTGTCATCCTTGAGTGCCTGCTCGAGCGCGCCGGCGTAGGCCGTGATCGAGCCCTCGTTCAGGACGTTCATGGTGCGGCCCGGCATGTCCCAGGTGAGGGTAGCGATGCCGTCGCCGTCGACGTTGTAGGTGATCATTTTGGAAATTCCCTCTCATTGCCTACCCCTCCCTGGCCCTCCCCCTTAAGGGGGAGGGTTGGGTGGGGGTGAGCCTTACACTCGCTCGATGATGGTCGCGGTGCCCATGCCGCCGCCGACGCAGAGCGTGGCGAGCCCGGTCGAAAGGTTGCGCCGCTCCATCTCGTCAAGCAGCGTCCCCAGGATCATGGCGCCGGTGGCGCCCAGCGGATGGCCCATGGCGATGGCGCCGCCGTTCACGTTGATCTTGTCGTGCGGCATCTTGAGGATCTGCATGTAGCGCAGCACCACTGCGGCGAAGGCCTCGTTCAGCTCCCAGAGATCGATGTCCTTCATCGACATGCCGGCGCTCTTCAGCGCCTTCTCAGAGGCGGGCGCCGGGCCGGTCAGCATGATCGCCGGCTCCGAGCCGATCGAGGCGAAGGAGCGGATCCTGGCCCTTGGCTTCAGCCCGGCCTTGGCGCCGAACTCCTTATTGCCCAGCAGGATTGCGGCCGCACCGTCGACGATGCCGGAGGAATTGCCGGCATGATGCACGTGGTTCAGCTTCTCGACCTCGGGATAGCGCTGCTGTGCCACCGCGTCGAAGCCCGGCATCACCTCGCCCTGCATCTTGAAGCTGGGCTCGAGGGCGGCCAGCGTCTGCATCGTGGTGTTGGGCCGCATCAGCTCGTCGTGGTTGAGGAGCTCGACGCCGTTCTGGTCCTTCACTGGGACGATCGACTTCTTGAAGTAGCCCGAGTCCCAGGCGTGCTTGGCGCGCTTCTGCGATTCGACGGCATAGGCGTCGACGTCGTCGCGGCTCATGCCGAACTTGGTGGCGATCAGGTCGGCCGAGATGCCCTGTGGCACGAAGTACATCGGGATCGCCACCGCCGGATCGACCGGCCAGGCGCCGCCGTCGGAGCCCATCGGCACGCGGCTCATCGATTCGACGCCGCCGCCGATCGCGGCCTGGCTCTGGCCCGACATCACCTGGGCCGCCGCCATGTTGGTCGCCTCCAGGCCCGAGGCGCAGAAGCGATTGACCTGCACGCCCGATACGGTCTCGGCGAAGCCCGCCATCACCGCGGCCGTGCGGGCGATGTCGGCGCCCTGCTCGCCGATCGGCATGACGCAGCCCAGCACCACGTCGTCGACCAGGTGGGTGTCGAGCTTGTTGCGGTTGGCGATCGCCTGCAGCGCCGTCACGGCGAGTCGCACCGGCGTCACTTCGTGCAGCGATCCATCCTTGCGGCCCTTGCCGCGCGGGGTGCGGACGGCATCGTAGATATATGCGTCGGTCATTCAGAATCTCCTTACAAATTAACTGTCATCCCGAGGCGGAAGGCCGAGGGACCTTTGAGGCCATGAGCAAAGGTCCCTCGCTGCGCTCGGGATGACACGATTTGGGTCACAGCGTCCTGCCGATCAGTTCCTTCATGATCTCGTTGGTGCCGCCGTAGATCTTCTGCACGCGGCTGTCGGCGTAGAGCCGCGCGATGGGATATTCCCACATATAACCATAGCCGCCATGGAACTGCAGGCACTCGTCCACCACTTCGCACTGCAGGTCGGTGGTCCAGTACTTGGACATGGCGGCGGTTGCGACATCGAGCTCGCCCTTCAGATGGCGCGCGATGCAGTCGTCGACGAACACGCGGGCGATATGCGCCTTGGTCTTGAGCTCGGCCAGCCTGAAGCGCGTGTTCTGGAAATCGATGATCGGCTTGCCGAAGGCCTTGCGTTCCTTCACGTAGGCAAGCGTGTGCTCCAGCGCCGCCTCGATGGCGGCCACCGCCTGGATGGCGATGACCAGCCGCTCCTGCGGCAGCTGCTGCATCAGCTGGACGAAGCCCAGGCCGGTGCCCAGCCCCAGCAGATGATCGGCGGGGACGCGGACGTTGTCGAAGAACAGCTCCGACGTGTCTTGCGCCTTCATGCCGATCTTCTCGAGGTTGCGGCCGCGCTTGAAGCCGGGCGTGTCGGTCTCGACCGCGATCAGCGACGTGCCCTTCGCCCCCAACTTGGGATCGGTCTTGGCGACCACGACCACCAGGTCGGCGAGCTGGCCGTTGGAGATGAAGGTCTTCGATCCGTTGATGACCCAGTGATTGCCTTCCATCACGGCGCTGGTCTTCACCGACTGTAGGTCCGAGCCGGTGCCGGGCTCGGTCATGGCGATCGCCGTGACCAGCTCGCCTGAGCAGGCCTTGGGAATCCACTTTTTCTTCTGCTCCTCACTGCCGTAGTGCAGCAGGTAGGGCACGACGATGTCGTTATGCAGCGAGAAGGCCGGCCCCGAGGCCAGCGCGCGGCCCTGCTCCTCGATCAGGATGGCGCTGTAGAGAAAATCGCCGCCCGCGCCGCCATAGGCCTCGGGCATGGTCATGCCCAGAAGCCCCTGCTCGCCCGCGCGGCGCCACAGCGCGCGCGGCACGATGCCCTCCTCCTCCCACTTCATGTGGAAGGGGGTGACCTCCTTTTCGAAGAACCGCCGGCAGGTCTCGCGGAACATCGCGTGTTCAGGCGTATAGAGCGCTGCCAATGCGGTCACAGGGCTTCCTCCAGACACCGGCACAAGTCTTTATTTGCGCGACTTTGGGCCTCTGGCGACGGGTCCGCCAGTGAAGGTTAGGTAGTTTACCTTTACGTAAACGTCAACCTTAGCAAGTACCCCTCAAAACGGATCAGGGTTCATCCGGCTTTAAGTGCTGCAAGCGCGCTCGCATGCACTTCCGAAATGCGCGGCGGGTCAGCGCCTGCCCTTTCACAGGTGATCGCCGCGCAGGCCGTGGCGAAGGTCAGGGCGCGCTTCAACTCGTCGGCCGTCAGTTGGGCAAGATCGGCGGCGGTAATGCGGTTCATCGCCCGCAAGGCAAACAGCAATGCGGCCTGGAAGCTGTCGCCCGCGCCGATCGTGTCCACGACCGTCGTGGCTGGCGATTCAACGGCGAGCGTTCCCGCCTGACGGTGCCAGGCGCGTGCGCCGCGTATTCCTTGGGTGACGATGACAAGGGACGAGCCGGATTCCAGCAACGCCGTCGCCTTCGCGCCGTAGTCGCCGCTGCCGTGCAGGTAGGCGAAATCCTCGTCGGACAGACGCACGATGTCGGCGCACGCCGCGCATTGCTGCATTCTCAGCACGTAGTCTGCCTTGTCGCGGACCAGGTTCGGTCGGCAATTCGGATCGAAAGACACCGTCGCCTTGCCCCTGGCCTCACGGACCAGGGCGAGCGCTTCAGACGATCCACGCGGCTCGACCAGGGTCGTTGATCCGATGTGAATCGCATCGACGTCGCCGAAGGGAATGGATCCCTTCAGGTAAGTCCAGTGCCGGGACGCCGTCCCTTCATCGCAGAATGCATATTGCGCCCCTCCTTCGGCCCGCCGCACGAACGCAAGCGTGGTCGGCCGCGGCGAGCGGGCGGCATGGGTCAAATTCACCCGCGACGCTTCCGCGTAAGCCGCGATCATCCGCCCGAACAAATCGGTCGAAATGCCGCCGACGAAGCCGGTCGGCGCACCCAGCCGGGCCATGCCGATCGCGATATTGAGGCAGGAACCGCCGACCACGGGCCGGAGCGCCTCTACGCCGTCGGCACCCATGACTGGCAGGAAATCGATCAGCGCATCGCCGCAACTCAGCAGCATCAGGCCCGGCTTGCCCTCTTGGCCGGAGAGGTAGGGAGGTCGACGGCCCGCATCGCCTGCCGGCTCTCCACGTCGAGCTTGCGCATCAAGGCGTAGACCCGGCGCTTGGCAGCGTGAAAGTCGGCTAGTGCCGTCGTCGAGGGATAGGTGAACGATCCCAGCCGCGACATCGCCTTCATGGCCTCGTGCAGGGAGCCGCAGGCGCCGGCGGCGACGGCACCCAGCATGGCCGAGCCCAGCAGCACGGGCTCTACCGTCTCGGGCAGGGCCACGGCGACGCCGGTCGTGTCGGCCATGATCTGACGCACCAGCGGGCTGCGGCCCGCGCCGCCGCTGATCACCATCATGCGGCAGGGAATGGCGTGCGCGCGCATCACGTCAACGACCTCGGCCAGTCCATAGGCGAGGCCGCAGAGCCCGGCCACGAACAGGCGCTCCAGGCTCTCGGGTCCGGAGTCGAGATCGAGACCCGCCACGACCGCGCGCACATGGGGATCGGCGTGCGGCGAGCGATTGCCGAGGAAATCCGGCAGCACATGGAGCTCGCGCGCCAGTTCTGCCGTTGCCGTCACAGAACCGGCGCGCGTGATGGCGCGCTGTTCCAGCCATTCGAGCGGTCCCTGCCCTTCAGCCTTGGCGCGGTCCTCCGCTTCGGCGAAGGCCGGATGTGATCGCACCAGATGATCGATGCCGGCTCCTGCCGCCGATTGGCCGCCTTCGTTCAGCCACAGGCCGGGAACCATGGCCGAGAAATAAGGACCCCAAACGCCCGGTACGAAGCGCGGCTGCTCGGTGGTGGCCATGATGCAGGCCGACGTTCCCATGATGTAGGCCAGACGATCGAGCACACTTGCCGGCTTGCCGTCAGGACCTTGGCCGCCAATCGTGCCGATACCACCGGCATGAGCATCGATCAAGGAAGCGCCCACCGGCGTGCCGGGCAACAGGCCGAGGTCGCCGGCCGCTGCAGCCGTCAGCCCGTTGCCCAGAGCCGTTCCCGGCTCGACGATCTGGCTGCCGATCCTGACGAAGCCATCGTCGAGCAGATCGGCGAGCCCGATCCGCTCGAAGTAACGTCTGCTCCAGCGCTTCTCATGCGCGAGATAGGTCCATTTGCAGGTCAGCGTGCATGTCGAACGGGCGAGGCTTCCAGTCGCCCGCCAGGAGAGAAAATCGGCGAGATCGAGGAACAGGCCCGAGTCGCGCCAGGTCGCGGGCAGGTGTTTCTTGAGCCACAGGAGTTTCGGCGTCTCCATTTCGGGCGAGATGACGCCACCCAGGTAACGCAGCACCTCATCGCCGGTCGCGCTGATGCGCTCGGCCTCGGCGATCGCTCGATGATCCATCCAGACGATGACGTTGCGCTCAGTCTTACCCGAGCCGCTGACGGTGATCGGCCGATGCCCCCGATCGAGCGCAACCAGCGAACAGGTCGCGTCGAAGCCAAGCCCCTTGACGAGATCAGGCGCGATCCCGCCCTGCTTCAGGGCGTCGCGAACCGCGCCGGCACAGGCCTGCCAGATGTCGGCCGAAGATTGCTCAACGACGTCGCCGGGCTCGTGCCATACCGCGATCGGACGGCGTGCCGTCGCCAGCAGGTGGCCCGCCGCGTCGAACAGGGCGGCACGCGCGCTGGTGGTGCCGACATCGACACCGATGAATGCCTGATCCATTGGCCACCCGCCTTGCCTCGGACTGAGCTCACCAGCATGTGTAGCCGCCGTCGGCGAGGACGACGCTGCCGGTCATCAGGCTTGCGGCATCCGACGCAAGGAACAGGACGACCGAGGCGATCTCCTCAACTCTGCCGAGGCGGGCCATCGGGGTTCCACCGATCCAGGCATCATACATGGCAGGGTTGGACTTTACGAATTCGTTGAGCGGCGTGGCGATATAGGTCGGCGCCACTGCATTGACGCGCACCCCTCTTGCTCCCCATTCCGCCGCCAGCGATCGGGTCAGGTGATGAACCGCGGCCTTGGAGGCGTTGTAGTAGCTCTGTTCCTGCGGCTTGTTAACGATGAAGCCGGACATCGAGCCGATATTGACGATCGCGCCGGACTTGGCCGCCAGCATGTGACGCCCGAAGGCGCGGCAGCACCAGAAGGTGCCGTTGAGGTTGACGTCAAGCACGTTCAGCCAGTGCTCGTCGGTGACAGTCTCGGCCGGCGTCTCGCTGCGGGCGATGCCGGCATTGTTGACCAGGATGTCGAGGCGGCCATGGCGCGCCGCCACCTCGTCGGCGACCTGGTTGACGCGCCGGGAATCGGTGACGTCCATGACCATCAGCTCGGCGTCCAATTTGTGTGCCTTCAGGGCGGACCGACCCTGCTCGGCGATGCGCGCGTCGCGGTCGGCGATGATCACGCGGGCTCCGGCTTCGCCCAGGGCCTGTGCACAGGCAAGCCCGATGCCCTGGCCGCCACCGGTCACCAGGGCGACGCGATCGGTCAGCTTGAACATTTCGAGATACATGACTCGTCTCACTGGCTCGGGTTCAGCGCGGGCTCATCGTCTTGCCGTCACGATCGAAGCGATGGATATGGCCGGGATCGGGCAGGAGGTGGATGTTGTCGCCCGTCGTGAGGCCGAGCTCGCCGACCGACCGCGCCGTCAGCCTTCCGATGCCGGGCACGTCGACATGGAGGAACGTGTCGCTGCCCAGATGCTCGGCCACCGCGATTTTGCCCGGCCAACCCTCGCCGTCGCGGGCCACCTTGAGGTGCTCGGGGCGGACACCGATTGTCTCGGCACCGTAGGGCTGAGCCGCTTCCTGCGTGACGAAGTTCATGCGCGGCGAGCCGATGAAGCCCGCAACGAAGAGGTTGGCCGGCCTCTCGTAGAGCTCGAGCGGCGAGCCGAACTGCTCGATGCGACCGGCATTCAGCACCACGATCCGGTCGGCCATGGTCATGGCCTCGACCTGGTCGTGGGTGACGTAAATGGCGGTGGTCCCGAGCTGCTTCTGCAGGGTGGTGATCTCGAGCCGCATCTGAACGCGGAGCGCCGCGTCCAGATTGGAGAGCGGCTCGTCGAACAGGAAGGCCTTGGGCTCGCGCACGATCGCCCGGCCAATGGCGACGCGCTGGCGCTGGCCGCCGGAGAGCTCGCGCGGCTTGCGGTCGAGATAGGGCGTGAGGTTGAGAGTCGCGGCCGCCGCCTCGACCTTGCGCTTGATCTCCTCCCGCGGCTGGCGAGCCATCTTCAGCCCGAAGCCGATGTTTCCCCGCACGCTCATGTGCGGATAGAGCGCATAGGACTGGAAGACCATGGAGAGCCCGCGCTTGGCAGCCGGCACCTTCACCACGTTCGCGCCGTCGATGAGGATCTGGCCGTCGCTCACGTCCTCGAGGCCGGCGATCAGCCTCAAGAGCGTGGTCTTGCCGCAGCCCGAAGGTCCGACGAACACCACGAAAGAGCCGTCAGCAATCTCGAGATCGGCGCCGTGGATCACGTCGTGAGTGCCGAACGACTTACGGACGCCTTGCAGGGTGATGCGCGACATGTCCGGCTCCCTACTTGACTGCGCCGAAGGTCAGACCTCGGACCAGCTGCCGCTGGCTGAACCAGCCGAGCACCAGGATGGGCGCAATGGCGAGCGTCGAGGCGGCGGAGAGCTTGGCCCAGAACAAACCTTCGGGACTCGAATAGGACGCGATGAAGACCGTGAGCGGGGCGGCGCCGGAGCTCGCGAGATTGAGCGTCCAGAAAGCCTCGTTCCAGGCGAGGATCACGTTCAGCAGCAGCGTCGAGGCAATGCCCGGCACCGACATTGGCGTCAGCACATAGATGAGCTCGCGGCCGATGGTGGCGCCGTCCATGCGGGCGGCCTCCAAGATGTCCTTGGGGATCTCCTTGAAGTAGGTGTAGAGCATCCAGACCACGATTGGCAGGTTGCCGAGGCACAGCACCAGCACCAGGCCCACTCGTGTGTCGAGCAACCCGAAGTTCCGGTAGAGCAGGTAGATCGGCACCAGCACGCCGACCGGCGGCATCATCTTGGTCGACAGCATCCAGAGCAGCGTGTCCTTGGTGCGTTTGCTCGGGGCAAATGCCATCGCCCAGCCGGCCGGTATGGCAATCAGCATCGCGATCAGGGTCGAACCGCCGGCCTCGATGATCGAGTTGGCGGCGTGCAGGAAATAGTCGCTGCGATGCTGGACGGTGACGTAGTTTTCCAGCGTCCAGTGGAAGGCGACCAGCGACGGCGGCACGGCGAAGGCCTCGAGCTCGGTCTTGAAGCTCGCCAGCACCATCCAGAGAATGGGAAAGAAGATCACGAATCCCACCGACCAGGCCGCCACCGTCGCCGTCGCCATCCGAGCCGGAGTGACCCTGCGCGCCACGGTCAGGCCTCCAGCGTGCGGCCGACGATGCGGATCAGGAAGAAGGCTAGGATGTTGGCGATCACGACCGCGACCATGCCGCCGGCCGAAGCCGAGCCCACGTCGTACTGGATCAACGCCTGGGTATAGATCAGGAAGGCGATGTTGGTGGTGGCGAGCCCCGGGCCGCCGCCGGTGGTGACGAAGATCTCGGCGAAGACCGTGAGCAGGAAGATGGTCTCGATCAACACGACCACCGCGAGCGGGCGGGCGAGATGGGGGAGCGTTATGTAGAAGAAGCTCGAGACCGCCGGCGCGCCATCCATCTCCGCCGCCTCCTTCTGCTCCTCGTCGAGCGACTGGAGCGCGGTCAGCAGGATCAAGGTTGCGAACGGCAGCCACTGCCACGCCACGATCAGGATGATCGCCAGAAGCGGCATGTTGGCGAACCAGTCGATCGGCGTAAGCCCGAGCGATGTTGCGATGTAGGCAAGCAGCCCCGATACCGGGTGCATCAACAGGTTCTTCCAGACGAGTGCGCTCACGGTCGGCATGACGAAGAACGGCGCGATCACCATCAGCCGCACGATGCTGCGGCCGATCACGGCCTGGTCGAGCAGAAGCGCGATCAGCGTGCCCAGCACGATGGTAATGATCAGCACCGAACCGACCAGCACCAGCGTGTTGTAGAGCGAGGCAAGGAACGCCGGATCGGTCAGGAAGTAGAGGTAATTGTCGAACCCGATGAAGGAGTGCGTGCCGGG
>JBPYDO010000073.1:0-15670 GCA_051985755.1 Reyranella sp.
AGGCTGTGCTCTACGTCCAAGTCCTCGACACGAAGCAGGGGTTGGGGCCCTTCGAAATCCTGACCACCGACAAGGGCGACGTCCGCGGCCAATTCAAGTACTCCATCGTCGTTGGCTCGGGACGCCAGGAATACGACGCGCGCCTGACCTACAATCCCAAGAATGTCATGATGACGCTCGTCCCCAAGGGCGCCAGGCGACCTTAGCAGCCGACCTTCTTAGCAACCTCGACGATCGAGTTGCCGACGGCGTCCCACTCGCCGTCGGGCTTGAGGTCGCGTGTCTGGCCGGGGCCGTGCTCGTGCGGACGGATGACGAAGCCAGTCGAAAGGCCGCACTTCTGCGCCGCCTTCAGGTCGCCGTTGTGCGCCGCCACCAGCATCACCTGGTGCGGCTTGAGGTACAGGGTGTCGACGACGCCGAGATAGGATTCAGGATCCGGCTTGTAGTGCCGGAAAGTCTCGCCCGAGAAGCAGTGGTCCCAGGGAATGCCCGAGTGCTTGGCCATGTTGATCAGGAGCGCCACGTTGCCGTTGGAGAGCGTGGCTACGACGTACTTCTTCTTCATCATGCCGATGCCCTCGACCGAATCGGGCCACGGCCGGAGCCTGTGCCAGAGGTGCGTGAAGTCCCACGCCGCGGCCTCGCCCGGATGCTTGAGGCCGCGCTTCTTCAAGAGCATCTCGAACGCCTCTTTGTGCAGATCGTCGATGCGCGTCCACGGCAGCTCGCCCTTGCGCACGCGGCCCATCTGCGGCTGGTAGAGGCCGCGCCAATCGTCGGCGAAGCTCGTCCAGTCGGTGTCGAGACCGTGTTTCTTGCCGAGTTTGGGCAGGTCCTCGATCAGGCTGCCGCGCCAGTCCACCACCGTGCCGAACACGTCGAAGATGCAGACCTTGAGATCGGCGAGATCATTGGGCATTAGGTTTCTCCCATGGCTGCGAAGCACGATACGGTGGTCGGCACCGACGGCAAGCCCCGATGCCGCTGGGCGAGCAACGACCCGCTCTACGAAAAATATCATGACCGGGAATGGGGCCGGCCGCTCAAGGACGATCACGCGCTGTTCGAGCTCCTGACCCTGGAAGGCTGCCAGGCCGGGCTGTCGTGGATCACCGTCTTGAGGAAGCGCGAGAACTATCGCCGCGCCTATGACGGCTTCGATCCGGCGAAGATCGCGCGCTATTCGCCCGCCAAACTCAGGAAGCTGTTGGCTGACCCCGGCATCATCCGCCACCGGGGCAAGATCGAAGCGAGTGTCAGCAACGCCAAGGCCTACCTGGCGCTGGTCGAGCGCGAAGGATCGTTCGCGAAGTTCCTGTGGAGCTTCGTCGGCGGCAAGCCGAGGAAAAACGGCCCGAAGAACTTCAGCCAAGTGCCGGCGCGCACGACGGAGAGCGACGCCATGTCGAAGGCGCTCAAGAAGGCGGGCTTCAAGTTCGTCGGCTCGACCATCTGCTACGCCTTCATGCAGGCCTCAGGCATGGTCGACGACCATGTCGTCGGCTGCCACCGGCATAAACCTTAGAGCAGCGGCGCCAGCGCCTCGCGGGTGGTCTTGCCCTCGACCACCGGCACGACCTCGAATTCGACCACGCTCTGCCAGTCGGCGATCCAGCGTTGGAAGAGCGTGATGTCGTCGGTTTCCATGAGCTGGAAGCAGCGGCTTAGGTCGGCTGATACGTAGCTTGAGATGAATTTGAGTCCCTCGGGCAGCGCGCGGCCGGAGTCGCGCAGCTTGGCGTACACGGCCTTGCCGTCCTGATTCTTGAATTTCTCGACGACCATAAAGAGCATAGGCTGAAGGCTAGCGTATCCGAGGGGAATTGGAATGAAGATCACCGTTGCCGGCGCCGCGGGGCGCATGGGGCAGATGCTGATCCGGCAGATCGCCGGGACATCCGACTGCACGCTGGCAGGCGCCATCGAGGGCACGGCCTCGAACGCGCTCGGCCGCGACGCCGGCGAGGTGGCGGGTGTGGGCGTCAAAGGCATCAAGATCGTCTCGGATGCGGCGGCGGCGATTGGCGCCGGCGACGCCGTCATCGACTTCACCGTGCCAGCCGCCACCGTGGCGCATGCCAGGATCGCGGCCGACAAGGGCGTCGCCATGGTGATCGGCACCACCGGTCTCAATGCCGAGCAGACCGCCGAGGTGCATGACTGCGCCAAGAAGGTGCCGATCCTGTGGGCCGCCAACATGTCGATGGGCATCAACATCCTGCTGGCGCTGGTCGAGAAGACCGCATCGATGCTCGATCCGGCCTACGACATCGAAGTGATGGAAATGCACCATCGCCACAAGATCGATGCGCCCTCGGGCACCGCGCTGGCGCTCGGCCGCGCCGCCGCGGCCGGTCGCCAGGTCAGGCTGGAAGAGGTCTGGCGCAAGAGCCGCGAGGGCCATACCGGCGCCCGACCCGCCGGCGAGATCGGCTTCGCCACCCTGCGTGGCGGCGAGGAGGTCGGCGTTCACACCGTGATGTTCGCCGCGGCGGGCGAGCGGCTCGAGCTCAGCCATCGCGCCTTCAGCCGCGAAACCTACGCCTCCGGTGCGGTGCGCGGCGCACTGTGGCTCGCCGGCAAGAAGCCCGGCCTCTACGGCATGAAGGACGTGCTCGGGCTCTAAGCGCCTTCGTCCCAGCGGTGCCGGTAGCGCGGCGAGCGCAGCGCGGCGATCGCCGCCTCGAGTTCGCGCGCGACCTCGCGACGTTGGGGCGTCGACAGGAACCGGCCGATCGCCAGGCGGTTGCCGCGCGAGGAGACAATCATGAGGTCGCGGTCGCCGCGCTCGAGCCTCAGCCAATAGGCGTCGAGGCGTTGTTCCTCGCGCACGCCCTCGGGCGACACGCGCTCGACGATCAGCTCGCGGTCGGTGAGGGTCAGGGTCTCGCGGCGCCGCGCGTCGAGATAGCTGCGCTTGAACAAGAGCCACAGCAGGAAGATGTCGAGCCCCATGAAGCCGAACACCGGCCAGGCGCCCAGCAGGAACATCGGCATGCCGACCACCAGATTGGCGGCAATGGCGACCCGGATCAGCCATTTGAAGCCTTCCGGCGACAGGCTGCGGTGCGGATGCAGGGTCGTGGAAAAATGAACCGCGTCGGCCATGCTATGAAGCCTTATGGCCCTGATGAAGCCCGCCGTCATCCCCGAGTTCTTCGCTCGCCTCAAAAAGGCGATACCCGAACCCAAATCGGAACTGGAGTACGACAACGTCTACCAGCTCCTGGTCGCCGTCGTCCTGTCGGCGCAGGCGACCGATGTCGGAGTCAATCGGGCTACCGAGCCGCTGTTCAAGGTCATCAAGACGCCCGCCCAGATGGTGGCGCTGGGCGAGCGCAAGCTCATCTCCTACATCAAGTCGATCGGCCTCTTCCGTACCAAAGCCAAGAACGTGATCGCGCTGTCGAAGTTGCTGATCGAAAGGCACGGCGGCGAGGTGCCTCACACGCACGAGGAGCTGCAGGCGCTGCCCGGCGTCGGCCGCAAGACGGCCAACGTCGTGATGAACGTCGGCTTCGGCGTGGAGACCATCGCC
This sequence comes from Reyranella sp., assembly GCA_051985755.1. GTDB lineage: Bacteria > Pseudomonadota > Alphaproteobacteria > Reyranellales > Reyranellaceae > Reyranella. The sequence continues at coordinate 3,542 of JBPYDO010000073.1, forward strand.
GTCGACACGCATATCTTCCGCGTCGGCAACCGCACCGGCCTGGCGCCCGGCAAGGACCCGTTGCAGGTCGAGTTGAAGCTGCTGAAGCGCGTGCCGGCCGAGTATCGGCTGCATGCGCATCACTGGCTGATCCTGCACGGCCGCTACGTCTGCAAGGCGCGCAAGCCCGACTGCCCGCGCTGCGTGGTGAGCGACCTCTGCACGTTCAAGGGCAAGACGGTCGCCGCCTAGCGAGTTCGCTGGGAGCGCGCCACTCCAGTGGCGCTCTTCTCTTGTCATCCTGAGCGAAGCGAAGGATCTCATTGCGCTTCCATTTGGCGTGCTCGCGGAAATGCCATGAGGTCCTTCGCTGCGCTCAGGACGACAGATTGCGCCACTGGAGTGGCGCGCCCCCAGCAAAGACCCGCCTTAACGCGCACGCTGCGGCAATTGCCCGATCGCCTCGCGATTGGTCGGCGAGAACACCTTGTCCATGGCCTGCCGCCAGGGCAGCCAAAGCTGGGCGGTGTGCTCGGCCGGATCGAGGGTTGCGGCGGTCCCTTCGGCGACCCGGAAGCCGAATACGTGCTCGATATTGTGGGCGACGTCGGGCGCGAAGCGGGCGCGCCATTGCGGCCAGATCTCGTAGCGGTTGGTGATCTTCCAGTCGCTCAGTTCACCGATCGAAAGTCCGGTCTCTTCCCGCAATTCCCGACGTGCAGTTGCTTCGAGGTCGGCATCGCCGGACTCGCGTGACCCCGTCACCGACTGCCAGAAGTCGGGCTGTGCCGCCCGCTGCAGCAGCAGCACCTCCAACCCCGGCGTATGCACCACGACCAGCACCGATTCGGGAATTTTGTAGGCCATGACCTCAGGATTTGTACGCCATTGCCTCAAGCATAGCGCCCGCATATGGTCCCGCGACTTCTTTCGAGGGGACGATGAGCAGGCAACTCGAGACCGCGATCGACGCGGCGTGGGAAAAGCGCGACGGCATCAACAGCGCCACCAAGGGCGAGGTGCGCGACGCGGTCGAGACGGCCATCAACGGGCTGGACGACGGCACCTATCGCACGGCCGAGAAACTGGGCGGCGAATGGATCGTCAACCAGTGGCTGAAGAAGGCCGTGCTGCTCTCCTTTCGCCTCTATGATTCGGTGCCGATGGACGGTGGCGCGGTGTTCCCCGGCATGGGCGGCGCGCCGTGGTACGACAAGGTGCCGCTCAAGACCGCGGGCTGGGGCGCTAACCGTTTCGCCAAGGCGGGCTTCCGTGCCGTGCCGGGCGCGATCGTGCGGCGCGGCTCGTACGTCGGGCCGTCGGTCGTGCTGATGCCGTCCTTCGTCAACCTCGGCGCCTATGTCGACAGCGGCACCATGGTCGACACCTGGGCGACCGTTGGATCGTGCGCGCAGATCGGCAAGAACTGCCACCTGTCGGGCGGCGTCGGCATCGGCGGCGTGCTCGAGCCCTTGCAGGCCAACCCGGTCATCATCGAGGACAACTGCTTCATCGGCGCACGCTCGGAGGTCGTCGAGGGCGTCATCGTCGGTACTGGCGCGGTGCTGGCCATGGGCGTGTTCATTTCAGCTACGACCAAGATCGTCGACCGCGAGACGGGCCAGATCCACACCGGCAAGGTGCCGCCCTACTCGGTCGTGGTGCCGGGCAATATCGGCGGCGGTCCCAATCGCCCCTCGACCTACTGCGCCGTGATCGTAAAAACGGTTGACGAGCGCACACGGTCCAAGACCTCGATCAACGAGCTCCTGCGCGACTAGGCGCCGGCGGGCGGCAGGCGTTGTAATCAACGCCGAGAGCCCGCAGAAAAGACAAGAACGCGCCAGTGGAGTGGCGCCCCCAAGCGAAGATTAAGAAGAGTGGCGCTTCCACTCCGGTTGCTGCCTGAGGTGTGCGCCTTCGCGCGCCAGGATCTTGGCGATGCGGTCCGGCGCGAAGCCCATGTCGACGAAGCCGGGGCCGGCATTGGCGACCTCGCGGTACTCGGCGATCTTGCCGTCGCGAAGCTTCATCATGGCCACGCCCTCGAAGCCGACGCGCTTGTCCTTGGCCTCGGGCAGGGTCGAGACGTAGCTGAAGGTGTAATAGGCGTAGAGCGTCGTGCCGTCGCTGACCGGCCGGAACATCTCCCAGCGAAAGTCGCGCGCCGTCTTGTGGAAGACGTCGTCGACCATCGAGGCGATCTTCTCGCGGCCCTTGAAGGCGCCGTAGAACACGTCGTGATAGACGCCGTCCTCGGCGAACAGGCTGGCAAATCCCTTGCCGTCGTGGCGTTCGACGGCCGAGCAGAATGCTTTCAGAAGCTGCGCAGCTTCCATGGTTGCTCCTCCCGGATTGTCGCAATCATGACTAAACTGTCGGCCTCGGCAAGGCAGGAGACCGCGCATGACTGGCTGGATTGTCGTTGGCGTCATCGTCGTCATCGTGTTGTGGCTGATCGCCGTCTACAACGGCCTGGTCGGCGGCCGCAATCAGGCGCAGACGGCGTGGAGCCAGATCGACGTGCAGCTGAAGCGCCGGCACGACCTCATCCCCAACCTGGTGCAGGTGGTGAAGGACGCCATGGGCTACGAGCAGGAGACGCTCACCAAGGTGATCCAGGCCCGCAACGCCGCGGCGGCCGCTTCCGGCCCGGCGCAATCCGGCCCGGCCGAAGCGGCGCTGAGCCAGGCGACGCGCGGCCTGTTCGCCCTGATGGAGAACTACCCGCAGCTCAAGGCCAACGACAACGCCAAGCAGCTGCAGGAAGAGCTGACCTCGACCGAGAACAAGATCGCCTTCGCGCGCCAGTTCTACAACGACTCGGTGAACTCCTATAACACGCGCCGCCAGAGCTTCCCGGCGGTGCTGGCCGCCGCTTCGCTGGGCTTCAACCCGATCGAGCTCTTCAACATGCCGGAGACCGAGCGCGAAGTACCCAAGGTCGCCTTGCGCTAGGCATCCGCACGTGGCTGAAGGGGCTACCAACTTCGTCGCCGCCGAGGCGGCCAACCGGCGCAACACGCTTGGTCTCCTGATGCTGCTGACGGCGCTTGCCGCCTTGTTCGGCTATGTGATCGGCTGGGTGCTGGAGAACCAGGCGACCGAGACCGTCGTGATCCAGAGCACCGTTGGCCTCCTCGCCGCCGCGGTCATGGCGGCCGCCAGCATCGTCTGGAGCGCGGTCTCGCTTGCCTTTGGCAGCCGCATGGTGCTGCACATGGCCGAGGCCAAGCCGATCGAGAAGGCCGAGGCGCCGCAGCTCTACAACGTGGTCGAGGAGATGTCGATCGCAGCCGGCGTGCCGATGCCCAAGGTCATGGTGATGGAGGTCGATGCGCTGAACGCCTTCGCCACCGGCACCTCGGCCCACGACAGCGCCATCGTCGTGACGCGCGGGCTCTTGAATACGTTGAACCGCGAGGAACTACAGGGCGTGGTCGGCCATGAGATGGCCCACATCGCCAACCTCGACACGCGCTACATGACCGTGGTCGGCGTCACGGTCGGCCTGATCGCGCTGGTCGCCTCGATGATCCTGCGGGCGCTGCGCTGGGGCAGCTACAGCAGCGGTCGCGGCAGCCGCAAGGGCGGTTCGGGATTGCTGATCATCGTGCTCTTGGTGGTCGCCATCGTGGCGCCGCTCGCCGCCAAGGCGGTGCAGATGGCGGTGTCGCGCCAGCGCGAATATCTCGCCGACGCGACCTCGGTCCAGTTCACGCGCAATCCCAATGGGCTTATCTCGGCCCTGACCAAGCTCGAAGCGGCGGCCAAGCCTTTTCCCGGTGTCAGCAACGCCACCCAGCACCTCTTCATCGTCAACCCGGTGCAGCGGGTGACGCCCAAGACAGGCGATCTTTTCGCCACCCACCCCGACCTCGAGGCGCGCGTTGCCCGCCTGCGCAATCTCGGAGGCTGAGCGGGAAAAACACCGCAGGCATTGACTCGGGCCACGTCTGTGTTCTGTATACAGAGCTATGCGCCCCATCCAGCCCGAGCCCGACCTTTCCGAACGCATCCATGATGCCGTGCTCGAAGCCATTTGCTCGGGCGAACTGAAGGCCGGCGCCCGCATCACCCAGGAGGAGCTGGCCCAGCGCTTCGGGGTCAGCCGCCAGCCGGTGCTGCAGGCCATGATGATCCTGCGCCGCGAAGGATTCCTGATCGACGCCGGCCGCAAGGGCGTCGCCGTGGCGCCGCTCGACGTCCAGCATGCGCACGATCTCTATGTCGTGCGCGGCGCGCTCGATGGCGCGGCGGCGCGGCTTGCGGCCCAGCGCTACACGCCGGTTATGGCGCATCGCGGCCGCCTGTTGCTCGATGTCGGGCGCCGCGCCGTGGCGAGCGGTCACGTGCCGGCCGTAATCGAGGCCGATATCGACTTCCACCTGTTCATCTACGAGGCCTCGGGCAATCCGCTGATCGGCGAGACGGCCCAGCCGCACTGGCAGCATCTGCGTCGCGTCATGGCAGCGGCGCTCGGCGAAAGCGACCTCAGGGTCAACGTGTGGGACGAGCACGAAGGCATCCTGCGGGCGCTCGAGCAGGGCCAGGCGACCGAAGCCGAGGCGCTGGCGCGCGACCATGCGGTGCAGATGGCCGACATTCTGACGGGCCGCCTCAAAGTCGTGATCTCGAAAGCGGCATAGACGGGCGGCGTAGGAGGAAACGATGAAGCTCACCCCCGAACAGCTGCGACAGTTCGATGAAGAGGGCTACCTTTTCTTCCCCGACTATTTCTCGGCCGCCGAGACGGCGGTCCTGAAGGCGGAGATCCCCGGCGTCTTCGCCCAGCGCCGCGAGGAGAACGTGCGCGAGAAGACCGGCGACGTGGTGCGTACCGCCTTCGCGGTGCACACCTACCATCCGGTGTTCGAGGCGCTGATCCACCACCCGCGCTTCGTCGAGCCGGCCGAGCAATTGCTGGGCGACAGGACCTACATCCACCAGTTCAAGATCAACGGCAAAGCCGCCTTCGACGGCGACGTCTGGCAGTGGCACCAGGACTACGGCACCTGGAAGGCCGACGACGACATGCCCGAGGCGCGCGCCATGAACCTCGCGGTGTTCGTCGACGAGGTGAACGAGTTCAACGGCCCGCTCTGGTTCATTCCCAAGAGCCACAAGAAGGGCGCGCTCGACGCCAAGCACGACCTCACCACCACGTCCTATCCCCTGTGGGTGATCGACAACGACACCATCGCCAAGCTCATCGAGCAGGGCGGCATCGTGGCGCCCAAGGGCGGGCCGGGCTCGGCGATCTTCTTCCACGGCACCCTGGTGCATGGCAGCCCGCCCAACATGTCGCCGTGGGACCGCCAGATCATCTACGTGACCTACAACGCGGTCTCCAACGCGATACGTCGCTTCAAGCGCCCGGCTCATATCGCACACCGCGATTTCACGCCGATCGACGCCTGGCAGGACGACGCCGTGCTGCGCGCCGCGCGGCGCCAGGCTGCTGAATAGGGCCGCTGCGGAATAGCGGCCAACAACGGGAGGAATTCATGAGCCTGCATCGCATGCTGCTCGAGCGCGCGGCCTCCGGAAAGCCGCTGCGCATCGGCCTGATCGGCGCCGGCAAGTTCGGCGCCATGTACTTGAGCCAGATCCCGACCACGCCCGGCATCCATCTGGTCGGCATCGCCGACCTGTCGCCGGCGCGGGCGCGCGAGAACCTGGCGCGGCTCGGCTGGAAGCCCGACGTGACGTCAGCGAGCTCGCTGGCCGAGGCGCGCCGCCACGGCAATACGCATCTCGGCGACGACTGGCAGGCGCTGGTTCGCCATCCCGAGATCGACATCGTGGTCGAGGCGACGGGCGATCCGATCGCGGCCGTCGAGCATGCCTTGGAAGCCTTCAAGCACGGCAAGAGCGTGGTCATGGTGACGGTCGAGGCCGACGCCTTCTGCGGCCCGCTGCTCGCCAAGCGCGCCGCCGAGGCGGGCGTCATCTACAGCCTCGCCTATGGCGACCAGCCGGCGCTGATCTGCGAGCTGGTCGACTGGGCGCGCACCGCGGGCTTCGAGGTGACGGCGGCCGGCCGCGGTCACAAGTGGCTGCCACACTACGCGCAGTCGACGCCTGAGACGGTGTGGAAGTACTGGGGCCTCAACGAGGAACAGGCCAAGCGCGGCGGCCTGAACCCCAAGATGTTCAACTCCTTCCTGGATGGCTCCAAGCCCGCGATCGAGAGTACGGCTGTGGCCAATGCCACGGGCCTGACGCCGGCGCCGGACGGGCTCGCCTTCCCGCCCTGCTCGGTCGAGGACCTGCCGATGGTGATGCGGCCCGTCTCCGAAGGCGGGCACCTGCACCACAAGGGCCAGGTCGAGTGCGCCTCGTCGCTCGAGCGCGACGGCCGCGCCATCCCCTACGAGATCCGCAAGGGCGTGTGGGTCGTGTTCGAGGCCTCGACTGAATACCAGAAGAACTGCTTCGAGGAGTACATGCTGCAGACCGACCCGTCGGGCCGCTACTCGGTGATGTACAAGCGCTGGCACCTGATCGGGCTGGAAGTCGGCATGTCGGTCGCCTCGGTAGGCTTGCGCAAGGAGCCGACCGGCTGCGCCATCGGCTTCCATGCCGACGTGATCGCGACGGCCAAGCGCGACCTCAAGGCCGGCGAGATGCTGGACGGCGAGGGCGGCTACACGGTCTACGGCAAGCTGTTCCCGGCCGAGAAATCGACCGGCCTCGGCAGCCTGCCGCTGGGACTGGCGCACAACGTCAAGCTGCTGCGGCCCATCAAGGCCGGCCAGTCATTGCTCTATTCCGACGTGGCGATGGACGAGAGCCTCACGGCCGTGAAGCTACGCCGCGAGATGGAACGTGCCTTCGCACCGGCGGCACGCATCGCAGCGCAATAGCGACGTCAGATCTAGCGCTTGGAGGGCAGCTTCGAGCGCACGAAGGCCAGCGTTTCCTCCGACAGCGAGCCGGTGGGCAGCGTGAAGAACTGGTTAGTTGCCGTAAACAGCATCCAAAAGCCCGGCAATTCCCACACCTCCACGATGCGCGACCAGGGCATGGTCAGCGTCCCCTGGGACGACACGATGCTCATATCCTGCTCGCGGAACGTGAACTCGGCCTCCGGCGGATTGAGCCTGCGAAACGCGCCCACGGTATTGGCGAAGTGGGCGCGCCAGACGACGAGCGTCACGAGAGGCAGCAAAAGCACGGCAGCCAAGAGAATGCCGTTCAACAGGGGCAATTTTGGATCCCAGCCCGGCCCGACCGTATAAGCGGCCAGCATGATCACAATCAGCCACAACCACCATCGGCGGCGAATGCTTGCTCGCCAAACAAAGGTTCGCACTGCCCGGCGCAGCATCGGTTCGGTATAGCGTACGTGGGCGCGATACTCGCCGGACATGGGGCTACAGCGCCGGCGCCGGCTCCTTGTCCCGGGCCTTGGGCGGCGCCGGTGCCTTGCCTTCGGCGGCCTCGCGCTCCTTCTCCTTCCGCGTCTTCAGGAGCTTGCGCAGGATCATGTTGCGCTTGAGCGCGGAGATGTGGTCGACGAACAGGATGCCGTCGAGATGGTCGATCTCGTGCTGCACGCAGGTCGCGAGCAGGCCCTCGCAGGTCATCTCCTGCCGGGCACCGTCGCGGTCGAGGTAGCGCACCGTCACCTTGGCCGGCCGCGTCACCTCGGAATAGTGCTCGGGCAGCGAGAGGCAGCCCTCTTCGTAGACGGCGTCCTCGTCCGAGGCCTCGACGATCTCCGGATTGGCCATGACGATCGGGCCGGTCTTGATGTCCTCGCGATCGATATCGATCACGATCACGCGCCTGAGCGCGCCGACCTGCGGCGCGGCGAGCCCGATGCCGGGCGCGGCGTACATGGTCTCCAGCATGTCATCCATCAGCTGGCGCACTTCGGCGTCGACCGCTTCGACCGGCTTGGACTTCTTCTTCAGCCGCGGATCGGGCGCTGTGATGATGGGCAGGAGAGCCATGGCGCTTAAATATGCAATGAAATCAGGGCTTTCAAGCCCGCAGCGGAAGCGAGGCGCGCTTCACCACCGCGCCGTCGGGCGCGCTTGACCATCGTGCCGTCAGGCGCGCTTGACCATCGTGCCGACGCCCGCTTCGGTGAAGACCTCGAGCAGCAGGCAATGCGGTACCCGGCCGTCCATGATGACGGCGGCCTCGACGCCACGGTTCACCGCGTCGATGCAGTTCTCGACCTTGGGGATCATGCCGCCGGAGATCGTGCCGTCGGCGATCAGGGCGCGCGCCCGTTCGACGGTCATTTCCGGGATCAGGTTGCCTTCCTTGTCGAGCACGCCTGGCACGTCGGTCAGGAACAAGAGGCGCTTCGCCTTCATGGCGCCGGCGATGGCGCCCGCCGAGGTGTCGGCATTGATGTTGTAGGTGAGCTCGTCATTGACGCCGAACCCGATCGGCGCCACCACCGGAATGACGTCGGCGCGGCGCAGCTGCTCCAGCACCATGACGTTGATCTTGGCCGGCTCGCCCACCAGCTTGAGATCGACCTTCAGCAGCTCGCCGGTCTTGGGATCGCGCATCTCGCTGACCTTGTTGGCCAGGATCAAATTGCCGTCCTTGCCGCAGATGCCGACGGCGATGCCGCCGCATTCGTTGATGTCGGCCACGATCGCCTTGTTGATCGACCCGGCCAGCACCATCTCGACGATCTCCATGGTCGCGGCGTCGGTGACGCGCAGCCCGTTGACGAACTGGCTCTTGATGCCGACCCGCTCCAGCATCTTGTTGATCTGCGGGCCGCCGCCATGAACCACGATCGGGTTCATGCCGACCTGCTTCATCAGCACGATATCGCGCGCGAAGAGGTCGCCCAGCTTGGCGTCGGTCATGGCATGGCCGCCGTACTTCACGACGAAGGTGGCGTCGTTGTGCCGGCGCATGTAGGGCAGAGCCTTGGAGATGGTCTCCGCCATGCGGATAAGGCGCCGCTGCTCCTTGTCGCTCTGAACCGTCACGTCCGGCATTTCGGGAACCCTTCAGGTTGGCAAAAGCCCTCTTCCCGGGTCCGGAGAGGGCTGAGGTGACATCATATATCAGGCGGGGCGCGGATAGAAGAAGCAGCGTCCCCGTTGCAGGATGTCCCATGATCGACAGCGAGGCCCTCGTCAACCGCGGATTTGCCGTCGTACCGCGGCTCATCGCGCCGGCCGAATGCCGCGATCTCGCCCAGCTGTGGCCGGACAAGGAGCACTTTCGCAGCAAGGTGGTCATGCAGCGCCACGGCTACGGCCAGGGCGAGTACCAGTATTTCGCCTATCCGTTGCCCTCAGCCGTCGAGCGCCTGCGCCAGGCGCTCTATCCCGAACTCGCGGAGGTGGCCAACCGCTGGAACGAGGCGCTGGGCTTCGGCCGCCGCTTCCCGGCGACCCTGAAGGCCTGGCTCGCCGAGTGTCACAAAGGCGGCCAGACGCGGCCCACGCCACTGCTGCTGCGCTACGGGCCGGGCGACTACAACTGCCTGCACCGCGATCTCTACGGCGACCTGGTCTTCCCGCTGCAGACGACGATCCTGCTGAGCGCGCCGGGCCGCGACTTCGAGGGCGGCGAATTCCTGCTGGTCGAGCAGCGGCCGCGCATGCAGTCGCGCGGCGAGGTGGTGGCGCTTAGCCAGGGCGACGCCGTGATCTTCGCCGTCAACCAGCGGCCGGCGAAAGGCACGCGCGGCTGGCATCGCACCGCCATGCGCCACGGCGTGTCCAGCCTGCGCTCGGGCGAACGCTTTACGCTCGGCATCATCTTCCACGATGCTGCTTAGGCCAGTGTGGCGATCTCTGCTCTCAGCTCAGGAATACCAAAACCCGTAAGGCTGCTGGTCGCCAAGGCTTCGGGGTGCGCCGCACCATGCTTGCGCGCGATGGCTTCGGCGGCAGTGACGGCTTGCTTGATCTCGGCCTCTTTCAGCTGGTCGGTCTTGGTCAGCACCAGCTGGTAGGACACGGCGGCGGCATCGAGGCTCGTCATGGTCTCGCGGTCGGCGTCCTTGATGCCGTGCCGCGCATCGATCAGCAGGCAGACGCGCTTGAGGGTGGGGCGGCCGCGCAGATAGGCCGAGGCGAGGTCCTGCCAGGTTTCCTTCAGCGAGCGCGAGACCTGGGCGAAGCCGTAGCCGGTCAGGTCGACGAGAAACAGGACACCCGCGAGATCGAAGAAATTGACCTGCCGCGTATGGCCGGGCTTGCTCGAGACGCGGGCCAACGCGCTGCGGCCGGTGAGGGCGTTGACCAGGCTCGACTTGCCGACATTCGAGCGGCCGGCGAAGGCGATCTCGGGCGAGCTGGCCGCCGGCAGCGAGGCGATCGACGCGGCGCCCGCAACGAAGGTGCAGGGCCCGGCGAAGAGCTTGCGCGCCTGCTCGATCTCGTCCGGCCCTCGGCCCTCGGGCTTGCGCGCCGCCATCAGCCCTTCTTCGTGGCGCCTTTGCCCTTCTTGCGTTCAGGGGGCGGGGCCCGGCTCTCCGGCACGGCAGGCACGGTGACCGGGCGCGCCTTGCGGCCGATCGGTGTGCCGTGCCGGCGCATGATGAAATACTGCTGGGCGATCGACAGCGTGTTGCTCCACGCCCAGTAGATCACCAGGCCGGCCTGGAACGGCGCCATCATGAAGGTGAACATGATCGGCAGGAACTGGAAGACCCGCGCCTGCACCGGGTCGGCCGGCGCCGGATTGAGCCGCTGCTGCAGGTACATGGTCACGCCCATGATGAGCGGCCACAAGCCGATATTGAAAAAGTGCAGGTAGGGCGGCACGTCCCACGGGAACAGCCCGAAGCCGGTGAAGACGGTGAGCGGATCGGGCGCGCTCAAGTCCTTGATCCAGCCGAAGAACGGCTGGTGACGCATTTCGATCGTGGTGTAGAGCACCTTGTAGAGGGCGAAGAACACCGGGATCTGCACGACGATGGGCAGGCAGCCGGCCGCCGGGTTCACCTTCTCGCGGCGATAGAGCTGCATCAGCTCCTGGTTCATGCGCTGGCGATCGTCGGGGAAGCGCTGCTTCAGCTTCTCCATCTCGGGCTGCAGCGCCTTCATCTTGCTCATCGCCGCGTAGGACTTGTTGGCCAGCGGGAAGAACAGCGCCTTGACGATCACGGTCAGCACCATGATGGCCACGCCGAAGTTTCCGATCTGCTGGTAGAGCCACTCGAGCAGCCAGAACAAGGGCTTGGTGAAGAACCAGAACCAGCCCCAGTCGATGGTCAGGTCGAAACGCTCGAAGCCGTGCTGATCGCGATATCGGTCGACTAGGCGCACGATCTTGGCGCCGGCGAAGAGATGGGAACCGCTGTCGGCGGTGGCGCCGGGCGCGATCGTCATGCCGGGCGCTACATAATCGATCTGGTACTTGATGTCGGGGCCGCTGCCGGTGCCCTTGAGGGTCACGTCGACCTTTTGCTTCTGGTCGGGGACGAGCGTCGCCATCCAGTACTTGTCGGTGATGCCGATCCAGCCGCCGGTTGTCTCGAACTTCTGCTGCTTGTTGTCGTTGAAGTCCTTGTAACTGAACTCCTTGTAGCTGCCGTTGAGCCAGCCATAGGGGCCTTCGTGCAGCACGTAGCTGCCCTGCGGCTTGTATTCGCCGTAGCGCACGACGAGGCCCCAGGGGAACAGCGTCACCGGCTTGTCCGACTTGTTCTCGACGCTTTGCTTGACGCCGAACAGGAAGTGGTCGTCGACCGAGTAGGTGAGCGCAAAGATCTGGCCCTGGCCGTTGTCCCAGGTGAGACGCACCGGCTTGCCCGGCGCCAGGGTCTTGGCATCGGCGGTCCACACCGTGTCGGGGCCGGGCAACTTGACGTTGGGATCCGAGGCCGACCAGCCGAACTCGGCATAGTAGGGGTGCTCACTGCCGACCGGCGACAGCACCGGCACCGGCGGGCTGTTGGGATCGAGCGTCTCGCGCTGCTTGGCGAGCTGCACGTCGTCGATGCGCGCGCCCTTGAGCGAGATCGAGCCGATCACCTCAGGCGTGTCGAAGGTGATGCGCGGGTTTTGCGCCAGCGCCTTCTCGCGGCTGACGAATTGCTCGGCGGCCGAAGGCTGCGCCGGGGTGCCGGGCGCCGACGGCGGCGTGGCGCCCTGGCCAGGCGCCTGACCGGGCGTCTGCTTCGTCGTCTGGCTGGTCGCCTGCTGCTCAGGC
>JBPYDO010000074.1:0-5567 GCA_051985755.1 Reyranella sp.
AGGTGCTCAAGGTCGGCGACGGCCGACTGCAGCTCGACCACGCGCTTCGGCCTTTATGACGGCGCGACCCGTCTCGGCGGTATAACGTCGGGCGGGTCTCGCCGGTGGGATGGCGCCACCATCGACATGCCCGACGCGCTGCCGTTGGACGTGCAGATACTCCTGACTTCGATCGTGCTGGTCAATTGGGGCGCGCCAAACAGCTACTGATCCGCGCGGCAATGGTAGTGAATCTCAAGGCAGCACGAGCGATGTAGCGCTCTATCTGCTGCGTCCGCTTACAAGGGCTGAGCGGACATTGGAGTCGCTGCTTCCTAAACTGGAGGTCGGCTTGAGATAGTAGACGTTGATGCTTCAAAGGCTCGACTTTTGGGGTAGATTCAACGTCACCCCCCAGTTCTCTCCTTTGTCCACTCCGGCACGCCAAATTTCCGCGGAGCCCCCGATGTCCGATCCCCTTTCAATCGTCAACGACGGGCGGCTGCTGCGCGTCACCTTCGGCCGCGAGGATTGCGGCGTTTCCGACGGCATGGCGGCGCGCCTGTCGGAGGCCCTGCTCGGAGCGCACGAAACCTCCGACGCGGTGCTGCTCACTTCTGCCGGTCCCGATTTCTGCACCGGGCGCATCCGCGAGGGCAGCGGTCCGCCGTCGCCGGAGGCCTATGCGCGTCGCGCGGAGTACGATGCGATCTTCGGCAGCTATGCCGCCATCCGCAGCACCCAGGTTCCGGTCGTCGCCGCGATCGAGGGCCGCGCCATGGGCTACGGCACGGCGGTCGCGGCCCTCAGCGACGTTTGCTTTGCCAGCGACAGCGCACGGTTCAACATCCCCGAGCTCGAGCACAACGTCATGCCGACCATGGTGATGTCGGCGCTAGCCGGCCGGGTGAGTCGCAACGCCATTCTGTGGATGGCCTATTCCGCTCAGTTCATCGACGCCGAGCGCGCGCTCTCCTACGGCCTGGTGAGCCATGTCGTGCCGGTTGCCGCGCTCAAGCAGGAGGTCGAGCAGTTCTGCCGCGTTCTGCTCGGCCGGCCGCGACCGGCGATTCTCGGCCTGAAGGAATATCTCCGCGTGGCGCCCCGCATGGACGACCAGGGCGCGACCGATTACGCGCGAAGCATCCACTCGATGATCAATACGGCCGCCGAGATGAAGCGCCCGCGCCATTGAGCATGAGCCGTTGACCGGCAGCCCCATGCGAACCGATGGCATTGGCGCCGCGCTGCGGCGAACCGAAGATCGCCGGCTGCTCACCGGTCGCGGGCGATATGCGAGCGACCTGTCCCCGCCGCGGCTCTGTCACGCGGCGCTGGTGCGCTCGCCGCACGCGCATGCGCGCATACGCTCGATCGATGTCTCGCGCGCGGCGTCGCTGCCCGGCGTGCTGGCTGTCCTTACCGGTCGCGATGCGGCCGCCGACGGGCTGAGGCCACTGCCGCACCACCCGGATTGGACAAGTCCACCGGATGTGGAACTTCGCCTGCCTCCTGGATTCTCCGTCAAAGTGACGCCGCACACACCTTTGGCCGTCGAGATCGTGCGCTATGTCGGCGAGGCGGTGGCGCTGGTGGTGGCCGAAAGCGAGGCGCTGGCGCACGAAGCCGCGGAGCTGGTCGAAGTCGATTGGCAACCTCTGCCGTCCGTGGTCGCGGCGCGAGACGCCGTGGATCCGCGCGCGCCGCGCCTCTGGCCGGATTGCGACAATAACCTCGCCTTGACCTGCGAGGTCGGAGACAACACTGCGACTGACCGGGCCTTCGCCAATGCCAAGCATATCGTTCGCCTGGACAGCTGGATCCATCGCGTGTCGGGCACGCCGATGGAACCGCGCGCGGCGATCGGTGAATACGATGCGGCGAGCGGGCGCTACACCCTGTACGCCGCCTCAGGCCGCGGCGCGGTGCAGAGTCGCGAGCGGTTGGCGGAGACCCTGGGCGTTCCGCTCGAGACCTGCCGCGCGGTGTCTGGCGACATGGGCGGCAACTTCGGGACTCGCAATGCTTTCGCGCCGGAGTTCGCGCTGATTCCTTGGGCGTCGCGCCGCGTCGGCCGACCCGTCAAATGGACCGGCAGTCGCACGGAATGTTTCCTGTCCGACTATCAGGGGCGCGACCTGACCTCGGTGGCGGAACTCGCCCTGGATGCCGACGGCAATTTCCTGGGCCTGCGCGGCGAGAACTTCATGAACCTCGGCGCCTACACGGTCTATTTCTGGCCGTTGCGCAAAGGGCTCTCGATGATGCAGGGCGTCTATCGCATCCCGGCGGTCCACTTCCGCGGTCATGCGGTAATGACCAACACTGCGCCGGTCGCCGTCTATCGCAGCGCCGGACGCCCCGAGGCGATCTACATGATCGAGCGGCTGATCGACCTCGCCGCCGCCCGTCATGGCTTCGACCGGGTCGAGCTCCGGCGCCGCAACCTCATTCCGTCCGACGCCATGCCGTTCACAAACGGGGTCGGCGTCACCTACGACAGCGGCGACTACCCGGCCTGCATGGAGCAAGCCCTGGCCGACGCCGACTGGGCCGGGTTCACCGAGCGCAAGGCGCGGTCCGGAAGGCGCGGCCTGTGCCGTGGGATCGCCGTTGCCAACTACCTCGAGGTGGCGAGCGGTCCGCCGCGCGAGCGCGCCGAGCTCACTGTGTGCGCCGACGGGACGATCGAGCTCGTCGTCGGCACCATGAGCAGTGGTCAGGGGCATGAGACCAGCTTCCCGCAGCTCGTCGCCGAATGGTTGCAGGTGCCGATGGCCTGCGTCCGCTTCACGGCCAACGACACCGATCGCGTGTCGGTCGGCGGCGGCTCGGTTTCCGGCCGCTCGATGCGCATGGCCAGCAAAGCCGTCGACAAGGCAGTCGAGCAGCTTCTGGCGCGCGCACGCGCCATTGCCGCTCATGTCCTGCAGGCGCGGCCCGACACGCTGGCTTATGCCGACGGCATGTTCGCCGTGTCAGCCGGCGCCAGCATCGGGCTTTGGGACGTCGCCAAAGCCGCCGCGACTCCGGGCAGCGTGCCAAAGGACCTTGGTGGCCCCCTGACCGGCATCGGCGACATCACCGATCGGGTCGGCGGCTACCCCTATGGCTGCCATGTCTGCGAGGTCGAAGTCGATCCGGAGACCGGCCACGTCGATATCGTGTCGTGGTACGGGATCGACGACGTGGGGCGCGCGGTCAACCCGATGATCCTGCATGGTCAGGCCCATGGCGCCATCGCGCAGGGGCTGGGTCAGGCGCTGCTCGAGGCGATCCGCTACGAGAGCGACACGGCCCAGCTGCTCAGCGGCTCGTTTATGGACTATGCCCTGCCGCGCGCCGACACCGTGCCACCCCTGGCGACGGCGATCAGCGAGGTGCCCGCCAGCTCACACCCGCACGGCATCCGGCCGGGAGGCGAAGGCGGCACCACGCCAGCCTTGGGGCTGGTGGTCAACGCGATCGTCGATGCGCTGTCGCACTTGGGCGTCACTCATTTCGAAATGCCGGCGACTCCCGAACGCGTCTGGCGGGCGATACGCGAGGCACAACAGTCCGCGCTGCGGGGCGGCGACTGACGGTGCTGTCACGTTTGTTACAATCGTGGGCAGGAATCCCGGCCACGGACGCTCTCGCGTTGTGCGATGATCGGCCTCGACAGACAGGGAGTCCTCCAGCCGGATGCGACTGACCTCCAGGCACTTCTTTGAAGCAGCGATTGTCTGCGGTGTGGCCTTGTCAGCTTTGGCCGCCTTCTTCGTGATCGACTCCCTGGTCGGTTATGACAGCTTTGCCCGCCCGGCTGTCGTCTCGGCGCTCGTGATCGCCGTGTGGATCTTCCTGCTCCGCCGCTATGGGCCGCGCCGCGCAATCGATCCGCGCCGGCTGAGGATCCAGTTCCTGTCCAGCGCGGCCGCCGCTGCGGCCGTAGCCGCGAGCGGCGTGATTGCGGTCGCGTGGATCGAGCCGGCCCATCCGATCGCGACTGCGCATTGTCCCGCGGCGTCGCAGACGCCGTGCCATCCGGCGATGGGCGCTGACGTCAGGCAGCACTGAGCCGCAGGTCGAGACGACAGTCATCCGGGCGAAATAGATGGAAGGGCGGGGACCGCGCGGCGTCCGCCCATGATCCAGATCAATTGGCCCTGGCTCAGCCCGTGACAGACTTCGCTTGGTGAGGCAGGAAGGAGTCTCTGAACGGGGAGGTCCCGAACCATGTCAACGCGCTTTGACATCTCCGACCGCAGCCAAGAAGACCCCGTGAGCAATGTCCTGAAATGGATCTTGCTTGTCGTCGCGGTCGCCACCTTTGCCATGCTCGGCTGGACAACGGTCCTTACCTATCGCGATGCGCCGGGCATTCCCGACCGTTTCGTCACGGGCGACGGCACGCTCATAACGTCAGGCTCCGATATCACGGCCGGCAAGGCCGGCTTCCAGAGGGCCGACCTGATGGACTACGGCAGCCTCTATGGCATGGGCTCGTATTTCGGCGAGGACTACACCGCAGCCAACCTGGTCCGTCTCGCCAACCTGACCGAAGCCAATATCGCCAAGGCGAAGACCGGCAAGGCAGTGTCGGAACTCTCAGCCGAGGAACGGGCGTCGACCAAGGCTGCCATGCAGGCCGAACTTCAGGCGGTCGATCTCAACAAGGAGATCGTGACCCTGCCTGACGCCCTCGCCGCCGCGATCACGACCTTGCGCGGCGAGATCGCGCAGTCGCTCCTGCGTCACGACTTCGCCAGGGGCTGGACCCAGGCCTTCAGCCTCGACCAGCAAAGCGCGCTGCAGACCGCCGATTTCCTGATCTATTCGTCGCTGACCACGGTGTCGCGACGGCCGGGGACGGACGCGTCCTGGACCCAGAACTGGCCGTTCGAGCCGCTTGTCGGCAACGCACCGACAACCGCGACCTTCCGATGGACCTGGATCAGCTTCTGCTTCGCCTTCTTCGCCTTCGGCGCGGTGCTGTTCATCTACCAGCGGTACCTGAACGATCCCGACAAGGCGCCGATGGACCCGGTGCTGGCCAAGTTCGCCCCCTTGACGCCAAGCCAACGCCGCATCGGCAAGTATTTCCTGGTCGTCGCCGGCGTGCTGCTTCTGCAAATCCTGGTCGGCTCGATCATGGCCCACTACTACTCGGAACGGCCGAGCTTCTACGGCATCGAGATCGGCCGCTACCTGCCCTTCAATTTCCTGCGCGACGTCCACATCCAGTCGCCCATCGTATGGATCGGCCTGTCCTGGATCGCGGCCGGCCTGTTCCTTGCTCCGGCGATCAGCGGTGGCGAGCCGAGGGGCCAGGGATTCCTTGTCGACCTGTTGTTCTGGGTGACCCTCCTCATCGTCATCGGCGCGCTCGCCGGCAACTATCTCGGCATTATGGGCTATATCCGCGAGGGCTGGTTCTGGTTCGGCAACCAGGGACTTTCCTACATCCAGCTGGGTCGAGCCTGGCAAATCGGCTTCTTCGCCGGTCTCGCGATCTGGAGCATCCTGGTTTTTCGCGCGCTCTGGCCGAGCCGCGAGAAGCTCGTGGAGGCGACGGTGCAGTTCTGGACAGGCAGGATCCGGCTTGA
>JBPYDO010000075.1:0-8040 GCA_051985755.1 Reyranella sp.
GACGAAGACACGTTCGAAGACCGGCGTGCCCGGCGGCTCGGCTTCGTAGGGGATGATCGCGTAATAAAGCAGGAGTGCGGTCAGGCCCGAGAAGAAGACGAGCTGAAAGACGAGCCGCCACGTCGGATATTTTCGCAGCAGAAGATGGGTGATGACCGCGCCGCCTACGGCAAGGACACCGGTCTGCACGAAGGGATCGCCGATCAGGTTGGCCAAGGTTGTGTCGCCCGTCATGTCAACGACCCACTGGTTCAACCGACTATGGCTTCGTCGCCAGCCACACGCTCATGCCCGGCTGCAAGCCGTCGACAGCCGTCACCGGGTCGAGTCTCATCCGGAAGCTGTTGAGGTCGTGATCGCCCACCGCGCGGGCCGCGCGCCAGGTCGCGAACTCGCCGAGTGGCCGAAGTTCAGTGATGCGCGCCGTGATGTGTTGACCTTTGTCGGTCGTCAGCTCGACTTCCTTGCCCACGGTCAGCCCGCCGAGCGCATCCTCACGCAAGGTGAAGGCGAACCATGGCTTGCCCGGGTCCAGCACCAGGACGGGCTTGCCGACCGGCACGATCTCGCCTTGCTCGACCACGAGCACGCCCACGGTGCCGTCCATCGGCGCGGTCAGGCGGGTCTTGTCGAGCTTGGCGGCTAAGTCCGCCACTGTGGCGGCGGCGAGCGCCACGCGTTCATCGGCAAGGGCGCGTTCCTCGGCCGTGGGACCGGCGGCTCCGGCGGCGTGCTGGGCGCGCTTGAGTTCGAGGTCGGCCGCGGACTTCGCAAGGGCGGCCGTCCGTTCGTCAAGCTCCTGGCGGCTGGCGAAGTTCTTCGCCGCCAGCGCGACCGCGCGCTTGTTTTCCTGTTGCGCCAGCAAAAGGGTCGCCTCGGCGGTGTCGACGGCCTGGCCGAGGATCGCAACGTCCTCGGCACGCATCCCCGCGTAGACATTGGCGCGATCGGCCTTTGCCGACGCGAGCGCGGCCTGCGCCTCGCCGAGAGACGCGGCGAGCTCGGGATTGTCGAGCGTCGCCAGCAGATCGCCCTTCTTCACCCTCTGACCGCTGCGCACGGCGATGGCGCGCAAGCGCCCCGTGATCTCGGGAGCGATGCGAATTTCGGTCTGCCGCACCATCCCGGCCACCGGCGAGGCAGCTGGCGGCCGATTGAGCACGACGACCGCCACGACGGCCGCCGCCACGACCGCGATTGCAACCCCGACGGCCGCTTTCCTAGGCAACACGGGCATGGCCGGTATCCCTTCGCAGCGGAAGCCTGGTCGCGGCGGCGGCGAGGCCGAAGTAGAGCACCGCCAGGATCCACAGCCGCGCCCAGTCCCTGGAAACGTCCGCCAAGGTGGCGTCCATCTGGTTGATTCGCACCATCCCGTCGATTGCCGACGTGCTGGGGAAGATGAAGCTCACCGCATGCAGCAGCGGGGGTATCGCCTCGATCGGCCAGGAGACGCCGACCAGGAAGAAGAGCGGCAGGCTGGTGGCAATGAACAGCAACACCGCGGTCTCGCGATGCTTGAACCACAGGCTGACGAACTGGCCGAGGAAGCTCACCGACAGGATGAACGGCAGCACCATCGCCAGCAGGTATCCAACGTGAGCCGTCGCCGAGAATCCGTAGACGCGCGGCAGCACGATCAGGAACAGCGCGGCCCCTGGCAGGGCAAGCAGCAGATGCGCCAAGCCCTTGCCCAGCACGCCGGCGGGCGAGGCAAGGCGGCGGCGCTCCGCCTGGCCAAAGCTCGCCGCCCCCAGGGTCGCCACGCCCATGAACAGGGTCTGCTGCACGATCAGCATGAAGGCTGCCGGCACGACGTAGCTTGCATAGCCGCCGGTGGGATTGAACAGGGGCTGGTTGATCGCCTCGACCGGCGAGCTGCGGGCGAGCGCGGCGCGGTAGAGGCTGCCGTCGGGGCGGACTTCGCCGGAAATGATGTCGGCGCTCACCGCGCCGCTCGACTCCAGGATGCCCTGGAGCGTGCGGTTGTAGAGCAGGAAATAGACCGAATCGACATAGGCCGGCACCCGCGCCTTGCGCCCGGCCAGGACGTCGCGTTCCGTCCCGGCTGGAATGTCGACAATGGCGAAGACCTCGCGTCGCGCCATTGCCGCCTGCGCCTCGGCCAGGGTCGTGGGGCGTGCGGCGACCCGGATCGCCTCGTGGGCGTTCAGGCCCTGGATCAGCTGCCGGCTGACTTCGGTCGAATCGTCGTCCACGACGGCGATTGGAATCGCCCGGATCAGTTGGCCGAGATAGGGCTGCGGATAAAAGGCGCCATAGATGATCGGTGCGAGCACGATCAGGCCGAACGCGCCGCGCTCGCGCAAGGCACGGCGATATTCGCCGGCGAATGCGCCGACGATACCGGGCGCATCGGGCGGCCCCTCGTCCGCCGTCTCTTCCCTGGATGCTCGGCCGGCGATCACGCCGAGGCGCAGGATTGCCAGGGCGAAATACGCCAGCATCAGGATGGCGAGAATGGCGAACGGTTCGATCGAGTGCACGGCGGGCACGCCGCGGGCCGCCTGGTCGGACAGAATCTGCATGTACCAGCGCAGCGGCAGGAAATCGCCCCACGAACGGGCGAAGCCACTCATCGCCAGCAGGGGAAAGCCGACGCCCACGAAGCCGAAGGCCGGCGAGCAGACGATTCCGGTGAGCGACAGTCCGAAAGCGAGGTTCCGCACGAGCAGCTGGAACAGCGCGCCGATACTGAGATAGGCCCAGATCAACAGGCAGGCGGCGATGCCGAGGACCAGGGAGTTGCCGCGGAACGACACCTCGAACGCGCCATGGATCACGAAAGCGGTGACGACCATCAGCATCGCGAAGATGCCGAAATAGGGTGCGAGCTTGCCGACCAGCGCGGTCAACGGATCGCCGCCCGCCGACTCCAGCCATTGGCGCAGGTTTCGGCGGCCGAATTCCGAGCCGACCGCATAGCCGCCGGCGATCGCCATGACGACGTGCAGCACCATGGGCAGGATGGACCGCAGCAGAAACTGGACATAGTTCAGCGCAGGGTTAGTCAGCACGTATTGCTCGACGACCAGCGGCGAGGGCAGGTAGCGGGTCGAAAGACCGCCATATGACGGAAGGTCGGCGGTCGCGGCCGACACGGCCGATGTCAGTGCACTCGAGGCAATATTGCCGGGCGTCAAATACTGCTTGTTGTGGAAGATCACGATCTGCGGGCGCTTGCCCGCGACGACGTCGCGCTCGAGGCCGCGCGGAATGTACACGAGCCCGATCACGTCACCGGACCGCACCGCATGCATGGCGGCGCTGAGATCGTCCGAACGGCGTGTAACGCTCACGCCGGGCGCCGCATTGATGGCCTGTACATAATTTGCCGAGGTCGCCGTCCGGTCCTCGTCGACGACATCGACGCGCAGATTGCGGATCACGGCGCTGCTGAAGGTGAGCGAGAGCACGGCGATGGCGAAGAGCGGGATCACCAGCAACAGGCCCATCGCCACGACGTCATGGCGCAACCATTCGACCTCGCGCAACGCGACGGCGAGGAGCCCGGGCCTGAGCGGCGCCGCGGTCATGGCCGCTTCTTCCAGTCGGTGTAGGCGCTCATGCCGGGCCGCAGCTCCGGCACGGGCTGGACGGGATAGGCGCGAATCTCGAAGGTCCGGAGATCGAAGTCGCCAGTCGCCCGCGTAGCGCGCCATCCGGCGTACTCGCCGCGTGTCGCAATGTTGCGGACCGCAACGGTGATCGCCCGGTCGCCGAGCGCCGGAACCCGCACGTCGAAGCGGTCACCGACTTTCAGTCCCTTGAGCAGGTCCTCGCGCAGGTCGAAGCGGATCCAGACGTCCGATAGGTCGACCAGGGTCAGGAGCGGCACGCCGGGCGACACGAATTCGCCGACCTCGGCGCTCCTGTGATAGACCTGCGCCGCTCGCGGCGACTTGACCGTCAACTCCCCAACCTGTGCCTTGAGCGTGGTGATTGCCGAAGCGGCCTTGTCGACGGTGGCCTTGGCAACCCCGTGCTCTTCGGCGGTGTAGCCGGCGACCGCCTCGTCGAGGGCCAGCTTGGCCTGCTCCTGGCTGCGCCGTGCGACGTCGAGGTTTGCCGTCGCCTCGTCGAGCTTTTGCACGGATGCGAAATCCTTCGCCGTGAGCTGCCGGGTGCGATTGTAGGTTTGCTCGGCCAGCTTGGTACTGGCTTCGGCGGCGGCCAGGGCGGCCCGCCGCGACGCGATGACTTCGGCACGCGTGCCCACGTCGATGCGCTTGAGGTCGGCGGCGGCTACGGCCTCTGCCGCTTCAGCTTGTTCGAGCTGAGTCACGAGCTCCGGATTGTCGATCGTCACCAGGATTTGGCCAGCCGTGACGTTTTGACCACGATCCACCGGCAGCTGGGCAACTCGACCGTCGACGCGCGCGGCGATGTCGACGCGTGTGGCGTCGGCTTCGCCCTGGATCAACAGCGGCTGAGGCTGCACCAGGTACCAGAGCGCGAGGGCTATGATTGCGACGACCGTCACTACGACGATGATCGCGGCGGTCCTTGGTGGCGCTGGCGGCGGCGCCGGTGCCGGCGGTGAGGGCGGTGTTGAAGCCGCCACCTCCGTCGTCTCGATCGAAGATCCTGCCCTCGTCTCGATCGACGATTCCGTCATGGCTTAACCTCGCACTTGGCCAAGCACTATTGGCCAAGCACTATTGCAAAGCACGCTGACATGGAAGGACCGACCAAGAGTCAGCGGGGACTTTGCTGCGGGCGTGCAACGAGCGGTCTATGGCCGCTTCATCGAAGGTTTCGGCACCGCCGATTTCATCTCGGCCAAAGAGCTGCTCGATCGGCCAAGGGGATGCGCGCCATGATATATCGATCAAGGCTAAGCCATTGGTTGGCAACGCCTTCTTGATTAAACGACCATAATCGGCGAGTCCGGGCGGTCGGGCTTATGGTGGCGGTCCCTCTATCAGGAGCGCCATCATGCCCAAGGATCTTCCCGCCGAACTCGCTTCATTGGACGAACCCGCCGTTCGCGGTACCGATGGTCGCTTCGCCAAAGGCAACCCCGGCGGTCCCGGCCGGCCGCGTCGGCCGGTGAACGAGGCGGCGGACGCCCTCGACCAGGTCGGCGTGGCGGCGGCCAAGGAGTTGATCGAGGTCGCGATCGCCCAAGGCCGCAAGGGCAACATGATGGCGGTCAAGTTGGTGCTGGATCGCGTCTGGCCCACGCATCGCCGCCGGCCGGTCGAGATCGCTACACCGGTCCTTGCGCGCGCCAGCGATTTCCTGCCGGCGCAGGCGGCGTTGACCGACGCCGTGCTGAGCGGCGAGGTCAGCCCCCACGAGGGCGCCGTCATCGCCTCCCTGCTCGAGGAGCAGCGCAGGCGGGTGTTCAGCAAGGAATTTGACGAAGAGTATGAGCGCCGGCGCCAAGGGGCGGCTGAGGACGAGGACGAGACCTGACCCGGTCCGCCAAGCTACAGGGACCGTTAAAAACGGTGAAAACCGTCGGCCGAGAGACTCGCCTCCGGCCGACCAAGGCGCCTGTCAATGCGCCCCCGACACTCGCAAAATAGGGCTCACGTTATTTTCCCGTTATTTTAAGCGTCACCTTTGGTAACTCACGGGCGAGTCGGGTGGCTCGTGAGGCGGCGGTTTCGCGGCTTTTCCACGCGCATCGCAAAACGCGAAGGACGATTGAGCAGGGTCCCGTCGGCGCGCTACAAAGCGGGCCAAGGATGCGCTGCTCCCCGCGGGGCACCCATCCACCGACATATATAAAGAGAGGGGACGCCGAGGCATGAGTGATATCCAGTACCGGGCTGCGAAATCAGTCAAAGAGGCCTGTAAATTCATGGCTGCGGCCAAGGGCAAGGGCTACATCCTGGCCGGCGGCACTGATCTTCTGGTGCAAATGAAGTCGGGGATGCGGTCGCCGGGGGTGATCGTCGACGTCAAGAATATCGCCGAAATGGTGAGCATTACCGAGAAGAAGGGCAGCTTCACCATCGGCGCGGCCACGCCGGCGGCCGTGATGGGCGAGCACAAGAAGCTCAAGAAGGCCTGGCCGGGCGTGGTCGAGGCCACCAACCTGATCGGCTCGACCCAGATCCAGGGCCGTGCTTCAGCCGGTGGCAACCTGTGCAATGCCTCGCCGGCCGCCGATTCGGTGCCGGCGCTGGTCGCGGCCGGATGCGTCGTCAACGTCCAGGGGCCGAAGGGCAAGCGCAAGGTCCCGGTGGAGAAGTTCAACGCCGGTCCCGGCAGGACCACCCTGAAACCGGGCGAGATCGTGGTTTCGCTGACCTTGCCGGCGCGGCCCAAGAACTCGAGCGACGCCTATCTCCGCCTGATCCCGCGCACCGAGATGGACATCGCGGTCGTCGGCGTCGGCGTCAGCCTCTCCATGAAGAACGGCACCTGCGTCGATGCCCGCGTCGGGCTGGGCGCCGTGGCGCCGACCGTGCTGCTGGTCGACAAGGCCGCCAAGGCGCTGAAGGGCTCCAAGCTGGACGCCAAGGCACTCGACGCAGCGGCCGCCGCCTGCTCGGCGGCATGCAAGCCGATCGACGACAAGCGCGGCACCATCAAGTATCGCACCAAGATCGCGGGCGTGCTGCTGAAGCGCGCCACCGCCATCGCGCTCGACCGCATCAACGGCATCGAACACAAGGGCCACAGGCCCACCTGAGCGAGGGACACGAAAAACATGGCCAAGATTCACGTTTCGACCACCATCAACGGCGCGCCGACCGAGTTCCTGTGCGACGCCAACCAGACGCTGCTCGACGCGCTGCGTGACACGCTCGGCCTGACCGGCAGCAAGGAAGGCTGCGGCTCGGGCGACTGCGGCGCGTGCAGCGTCACCATCAACGACCGTCTGGTGTGCAGCTGCCTGGTGCTGGCGCCGGAAGCCGAGGGCGCGAAGATCAGCACCATCGAAGGCATGGCGGATGGCGACAAGCTGCATCCCCTGCAGAAGAAGTTCGTCGAGATGGCCGCACTCCAGTGCGGCATCTGCACGCCGGGCTTCCTGGTCGCCTCGAAGTCGCTGCTCGATCGCCACCCCAACCCGACTGAAGACGAAGTCCGCTACTGGCTCGCCGGCAACCTTTGCCGCTGCACCGGTTACGACAAGATCATCACTGCGGTCCTCGATGTGGCCCGCGAAATGAGGGAGTCCGCCTAATGAGCAATCCCAAATACAAGTGGATTGGCACCCGACCCGATCGTCCCGACGGCGCCGACAAGGTGACCGGGCGCGCCCGCTTCGGCGCCGATTTCAATCTGCCCGGCCAGCTAATCGGCAAGGTGCTGCGCAGCCCGCACGCCCACGCCGCCATCAAGTCGATCGACACGTCCAAGGCCGAGGCGCTGGATGGCGTGAAGGCGGTGGTCACCGCCGCCGACTTCCCCGAGCAGGCCAACCTGATCGTGCCGACCGGCGAGATGCAGGTGAACCTGCGCGACGTCACGCGCAACATCATGGCGCGCGAGAAGGCGCTATATGAGGGTCATCCCGTCGCCGCCGTCGCGGCCGTCAGCGAGGCGGTCGCCAAGGAGGCGCTGGCGCTGATCAAGGTCGACTACAAGGTGCTGCCGCACGTCATCGACGTCAGCGACGCGATGAAAGACAACGCGCCGGTGCTGCACGATCACCTGATGACCGAAGGCGCCAATCCGCCGGCGACCAAGGCCTCGAACATCGCCAAGCGCATCGAGTTCAACAAGGGTGACACTAAGGCGGGCTTCGCCCAGGCCGAGGTCGTGGTCGAGCGCGACTACACCACGCAGGCTGTGCACCAGGGCTATATCGAGCCGCACGCCGCGCTCGCCATGGCGAGCGAAGACGGCCAGGTCCAGGTCTGGTCGACGACGCAAGGCCACTTCCAGGTGCGCGGCTTCTGCAGCCGGCTCCTCAACCTCGAGACCTCGCAGATCCGTGTGACGCCGACCGAGATCGGCGGCGGCTTCGGCGGCAAGACCGTGGTCTACCTCGAGCCGCTGGCAATCCGCCTGTCGCAGAAATCCGGCAAGCCGGTGAAGATGACCATGACGCGC
>JBPYDO010000076.1:0-6550 GCA_051985755.1 Reyranella sp.
TGGGCGGCTGGGAGAAGCTGATGGAGACGCTGAAGAAGCGTCTCGAGGAGCAGCAGAAGCGCCACCAGGGCGGCAGCAAGTGGATCGGCACGGCCGGCACCTCGCCGTTCGGCGCCTACGGCTTCAACCCCGAGGGCGTGCGCATCGGCCAGGACAAGAACCGCGAGGGCCGCGCCGTCAAGGTGTGGGACAAGCGCGAATACAAGAACCTCGACGACACGGTCGAGATCGGCACGCGCAACATCAAGATCGCGCTGCGCCGGCTGCGCAAGTTCGCGCGCGAGGGCGCCGAGGTCGAGCTCGACATGCCCGACACCATCCGTTCGACGGCGCGCAATGCGGGCTACCTCGACATCAAGATGATCCCCGAGCGGCGCAACAAGGTGAAGCTCCTGCTCTTGTTCGACATCGGCGGCTCGATGGACGCCCATATCCGGGTCTGCGAGGAGCTGTTCTCGGCGGCGCGCACGGAATTCAAGCATCTCGAGTTTTTCTACTTCCACAATTGCCTCTACGAGAAGCTGTGGAAGGACAACCGGCGGCGCCACGTCGACACCTTCCCGACGGCGCAGCTGCTGCACACCTATCCGCCCGACTACAAGGTGATCTTCGTCGGTGACGCCTCGATGAGCCCCTACGAGATCGCCTATCCCGGCGGCTCGGTCGAGCACTGGAACGAAGAGGCGGGCCAGGTCTGGATGCAGCGCGTGGCCGACACCTATCGCAGCGTGGTGTGGCTCAATCCGGTGCCGGAGCGGCACTGGAGTTACACGCCCTCGATCCAGCTGCTGCAGCAGCTTTGCAGCAATCGCATGTTTCCGCTGACGCTCGCCGGCCTCGATAGTGCTATGAGGGAGCTGAACAAATGACAGGCGCAAGCCTGTCATCCTGAGGCGAAGCCGAAGGATCTTTGCAGCTACACAAAGGTCCCTCGCTGCGCTCGGGATGACACGCCAGCATTAGGGAGGACCAATCATGAAAACCGGGCCGGCGATCGCCGATATCCTGAAGAAAGAGGGCGTCGAATATCTCTTCGCCTACCCGGTCAATCATCTGATCGAGGCCTGCGCCGCCGTCGACATCCGGCCGATCATAGTGCGCCAGGAGCGCATCGGCCTGCACATGGCCGACGCCGTGTCGCGCCTCACCAAGGGCCGCAAGATGGGCGTGTTCTGCATGCAGAACGGCCCGGGTGCCGAGAACGCCTTCGGCGGCGTCGCCCAGGCGTTCGGCGAATCGGTGCCGCTGCTGGTGATCCCGCAGGGCTATCCGCGGCGCATTGCCCACGTGCCGCCCAACTTCAATTCGGCGCTCGCCATGGCGCATGTCGCCAAGCACTCCGAGCCCATCACCTCGGGCAAGGAAGTCGCCAACATCATGCGCCGCGCCTTCAGCCTCCTGCGCAACGGCCGCGGCTCGCCGGTGATCGTCGAGCTGCCCAACGACGTCTATGCCGAGGACGCGCCCGATCCGCTGAACTACGAGCCGGTGATCACCGCCAAGTACGCGCCCGATCCGGCAGCGATCGCCGAGGCGGCGAAGCTCCTGATGGCCGCCAAGCGTCCCGTCATCTATGCCGGCCAGGGCGTGCACTGGGCCGAGGCCTATGCCGAACTGAAGGAGCTGGCCGAGCTGCTGGCCATCCCGGTCTGCACCAGCCTCGAAGGCAAGAGCTGCTTCGACGAGAGCCATCCGCTGGCGCTCGGTTCGGGCGGCCGCGCCTACCCCAAGGCGGTCCGCTCCTTCCTCGACCAGTCCGACGTCATCCTGGGCGTCGGCTGCTCGTTCACCGAGACCAACTTCGGCATCTCGATGCCGCAGGGCAAGACCATCATCCACGCCACGCTCGATCCGGCGCATCTCAACAAAGACGTCCGGATCAAGCTCGGCCTGGTCGGCGACGCCAAGCTGACGCTGGCCGCCCTTGTTGCAGCGGCAAAGGCGGCCGGCGTTGCCAAGCGTGACGCCACCGCCGTCGCCGGCGAGATCAAGGCGATCGAGAACGCCTGGCTCAAGGAATGGGCGCCCAAGCTCACCAGCAACGAAGCGCCGCTCAATCCCTATCGCGTGCTGTGGGACCTGCAGAAGACGGTCGACGTCGCCAACACCATCATCACCCACGACGCCGGCAGCCCTCGCGACCAGCTCTCGCCGTTCTGGAAGACGACGGCGCCGCATTCCTACATCGGCTGGGGCAAGACCACGCAGCTGGGCTATGGGCTTGGGCTTGCCATGGGCGCCAAGCTCGCCTGTCCCGACAAGCTCTGCATCAACGTCTGGGGCGATGCCGCCATCGGCTTCACCGGCATGGACTTCGAGACGGCGGTGCGCGAGCGCATCCCCATCATGTCGGTGCTGCTCAACAACTTCTCGATGGCGATCGAGCTGCACATCATGAAGGTCTCGACCGAGAAGTATCGCAGTACCGACATATCCGGAGACTATGCTGCCATGGCGCGCGCCTTCGGCGGCTACGGCGAGCGCGTCACCAAGCCGGAGGAGATCGTGCCCGCCATCAACCGCGGCATCGAGCAGACCAAAAAGGGCGTGCCGGTGCTGCTGGAGTTCATCACGTCGAAGGAAGTGACGATTTCCGTTCCGAAATAGCCCTGTCATCTCGACCGGAGCGCGAAGCACGGAGCGGAGAGACCTTGCTTCAGCTGACGAGATCGTGACCGCCACGAGAAGGCCCCTCGACTACGCTCGGGGTGACGGAGAGAGAGGGTGAAGATGACAACGATTTTGACTCCCATTGCCGAACACAGCGTCGCCGCGCGCGATGGCCTGTGGATGAGCCCGGCCGACGCCGAGAAGGCGACCGGCTGGACCTTGAAGCCCGAGGGCATGTGCCGCGCCGACCAGTGCGTGCCGCTGCCCGCCTCGGCGCTGAAACCAAACGAAGTCGACGTCGAGGCCTTCTGGAAGAAGCTGGGCGGTCCGGTGATCGCCAGCGTCCAGCGTGACGTCTGGGCGCTGGGCGCGCCGGCCGACGAGCGCAACACCGCCCTCGAGGGCTTGGCCGCGCCCGACTTCACCTTGCCCGACATCGACGGCCGGCCGCGCCGGCTCTCGCAGCTCAGGGGCAAGAAGGTCTTTCTCGCCACCTGGGCCAGTTGGTGAGGCTGCCGTTTTGACTTGCCCGTGTGGCAGCAACTCTACAGCGAGCTCAAGGACAAGAACTTCATGGTGGTCGCGGTCGCCGAGGAAAGCCGCGGCGCCGAGCATGCGCGGCCCTGGATCGAGCAAGCCAAGTCCGATTATTGGCAGCTGATCGACGTCGAGCACCGGCTGGAGGATCTCTACAACCTCGTGAACGTGCCGCAGGCCATCTGGATCGACGAGACGGGCACGATCGTGCGGCCGCCTGAAACCGCGGGCTCGACCGACCACTTCCGCCGCATGGATCTCAAGACCCGCACCATGTCGCCCGAGGACCAGGCGGCGCGGCTGGCCGCCCGCCAGGCCTATCTCGATGCGGTGCGCGCCTGGGTGAGTACCGGCAAGCACGCGCTGCCGGCCGACGCCGCGCGCGCCGCCCTGCCGAAGGTGACGCCCAAGATCGCCGAGGCGCGGGCGCGCTTCCGGCTCGGCGTCTGGCTGCGCGCCCACGGCAATCCGGCCGAGGGCGATCGCCAGATGGACGAGGCGAGCGCGCTCCACCCGGACTCCTGGAGCATGTGGCGCCAGGCGGCCGACCTCGACGAAGTCGGCAAGGCTTCCGGTCCCGACTTCTGGAAACGCGTACAGGCGCTGGGCGACAGGCCCTACTATCCGCCGCCTCGACTCTAGGAGAACCCGTGCGCCTCTCGTGGCGCGCGCATGGTCGATCAGGTCGGCATCGATCATGTCGGGCTGGGCACCGATCAGCTGGGCCCGCTCGCCGGCAGCACGATGCCCAGCTATGCAGACCTGCCGCAACTTGCGGCCGAATTGCGACAGAGATTCACGCCGGATGAAACGGCGAAACTACTCGGTAGCAACTATCGCCGCGTCTTCGAAGCGTCTCTCGGTTGACATCTTGGCTGCTATGCAGCCCGCGCCCTTCAAACATGCGTGAGACAGGCCCGCGGTCACAAGACGGGCCCCTTGGTGCGCTTTAGGGTTTTCCGATCCCGGAACAACGCCTCAAGGAAACCGCCATGGCTGTCCTCAATGTCAACGGCAAGAGCTACTCCGCCACTGTCGATCCGCGCACGCCGCTCCTCTGGGTGCTGCGCGACACGTTGGGTCTCACCGGCACCAAGTACGGCTGCGGCATCGCCCAGTGCGGCGCCTGCACTGTGCATATCGACGGCGTGGCGACGCGCTCCTGCCACGTGCCGCTGAACTCGGTCGGCGGCAAGAAGATCGTCACTATCGAAGGCCTCGCCAAGGACGGCAAGCTGAGCAAGGTGCAGCAGGCGTGGCTCGACCACGACGTGCCGCAATGTGGCTACTGCCAGAGCGGCATGATCATGGCGGCGACCGCGCTCCTGAAGGACAAGCCGCATCCGACCGATGCCGACATCGACGCGGCCATGACCAACATCTGCCGCTGCGGCACCTACCAGCAGGTGCGCGAGGCGATCCACGCCGCGGCCAAGGCCTGAGGGGAGGGCGCATCATGACGATCCACACCTCCCTCGGTCGCCGCAATTTCCTCGCCAGCAGCGCCGTCGCGGCCGGCGGCTTCTCGCTCGCCTTCTCGTTCCCCTTCGCTTCAGCCGACGCGGCCGAGGCGCAGGAGATCAACGCCTGGGTGGTGATCCATCCCGACGACAAGGTGGTGATCCGCATCGCCCGCTCCGAGATGGGGCAGGGCACGCTCACCGGGCTCGCCCAGCTGGTCGCCGAGGAACTCGAGTGCGACTGGAACAAGGTCACGACCGAATTCCCGACGCCGGGCGAGAACGTGCGCCGCAAGCGCATTTGGAAGAACTACTCGACCGGCGGCAGCCGCGGCATCCGCGAGAGCCAGCAGTACGTCCGCGAAGGCGGCGCCATCGCCCGCGAGATGCTGATCGCGGCGGCCGCGGCCGAATGGAAGGTGCCGGCGACGGAATGCACGGCGGCCAAAAGTGTCGTCACGCACAAGTCGGGCAAGAAGGCGAGCTACGGCCATCTCGCCGCGGCCGCAGCCAAGATCGAGCCGCCCAAGGAGGTCAAGCTCAAGGATCCCAAGGACTGGAAGGTCGCCGGCAAGCCGCTGAAGCGCCTCGACACGCCCGACAAGCTGACGGGGAAGACGACCTACGGCATCGACGTGCGCCTGCCCAACATGCTGATCGGCGCGGTCAAGGCCTGCCCGGTGATCGGTGGCAAGCTCAAGAGCTTCGATGCCGCCCGCGTCGAGAAGATGCCGGGCGTCAAGAAAGTGGTGTCGATCGACAACAACGCCGTGGTCGTGGTCGCCGACACCTACTGGAGCGCGCGCACCGCGCTCGCCGCCCTGCCGGTCGAATGGGATGTCGGCAAGCTCGGCGAAGTGCAGCAGAGCGATATCGTCGCCCTGGTGAAGTCGGGCCTCGATGCCGAAGAAGCCTTCATCGGCAACAAGGCGGGCGACGCCAAGGCGGCGACCGCAGGCGCCGCCAAGAAGGTCGAAGCGGTCTACAGCTATCCCTGGCAGAACCACGCGACCATGGAGCCGCTCAACGCCACGGCGCTGTGGACGGCCGACAAGTGCGAGGTGTGGTGCGGCACGCAGAACGGCGAGGCGGCGCTCGCCGCCGCGGCCGACGCGGCCGGGCTGCCGGTTGCCAAGTGCGACGTCTACAAGCTGATGCTGGGCGGTGGCTTCGGCCGGCGCGGCCGCACCGACTATGTGCGCCAGGCCGTGCTGGTGGCCAAGCAGATGCCGGGCGTGCCGATCAAGCTCATCTGGTCGCGCGAAGAGGACATGACGCACGGCACCTACCATCCGATCACGATGTGCAAGCTCTCGGGCGGACTGGATGCGCAAGGCAACCTGGTCGGGCTGCATGTGCGCATCGCGGGCCAGTCGATCCTGGCGGGTCTCGCGCCCCAGAACCTGCGGAACGGCAAGGATCCAGTGACCTTCCAGGGTTTCAACCCCGGAGGGCTTGAGTCGGCCTTCGGGTACGAGGTGCCGAACCTCCTGATCGATCACGCCATGCGCAACCCGCATCTGACGCCGGGCTTCTGGCGCGGCGTGAACATCAACCACAACACCATCTACATGGAATGCTTCATGGATGAGCTCGCCGAGGCGGCAGGCCAGGATCCGCTCGCCTTCCGGCTCAAGATGCTGAAACCCAAGTGCGCCGCCGCGCTGAAAGCCGCGGCCAACAAGGCGGGCTACGGCAAGCCGCTGCCGGCCGGCCACTTCCACGGCATGGCCCAGATCATGGGCTTCGGCAGCTATGTCGCGGGCGTGGCCGAGGTCTCGGTCAGCCCCGATGGCGTCGTGAAGATCCACAAGATCACTGCGGCGACCGATCCGGGCCATGCGGTCAACCCGGCCCAGATCGAACGGCAGATCGCAGGCTCGTTCGTCTACGGCCTGTCGGCGGCGCTCTACGGCGAGATCACCGTCAAGGACGGCGCCGTC
>JBPYDO010000077.1:0-2183 GCA_051985755.1 Reyranella sp.
GCCGCCGCACCATGGAGTCCGACCTGATCGGCGCCGATCTCGACAAGATGTGGCCGATCATCCCGCACGGCCAGTCGGACACGGCCTGTGTCGACAACGCGCTCGAGCTGCTGGTCAACGGCGGCTATTCGCTCAGCCACGCCATGATGATGCTGATCCCCGAGGCGTGGGCCGGCAATCCGCTGATGGATGCCAAGCGCAAGGCCTTCTACGAGTACCACGCCGCCCTGATGGAGCCGTGGGACGGGCCGGCCTCGATCGCCTTCACCGACGGCCGCCAGATCGGCGCCACCTTGGACCGCAATGGGCTCAGGCCGGCGCGCTTCCTGGTGACCAGCGACGACATGGTGGTGATGGCGTCGGAAGCCGGCGTCCTGCCGATCCCGGAAGAGAAGATCGTGCGCAAGTGGCGCCTGCAGCCCGGCAAGATGCTGCTGATCGACCTCGAGCAGGGCCGCATCGTCGAGGACGAGGAGCTGAAGCGCACGCTGGCCGAGGCGCATCCCTACGAGGAGTGGCTGCGCCAGACGCAGTACAAGCTCGAGGAGATGTCGGAGCTGCCCGACGCGCCGGTGCCGGCGCCGTCGAACGATCCCTCGACCCTGCTCGATCGCCAGCAGGCCTTCGGCTACACCCAGGAGGACGTCCAGTTCTTCCTCGAGCCGATGAGCAAGGAGCCCGACGACCCGGTGGGCTCGATGGGAACCGACACGCCGATCGCCGTGCTCTCGACGAAGCCGAAGCTGCTCTACAACTACTTCAAGCAGAACTTCGCCCAGGTCACCAACCCGCCGATCGATCCGATCCGCGAGGAGCTGGTGATGTCGCTGGTGTCGATGATCGGCCCCCGGCCCAACCTGCTCGGCCAGCATGCCGGCACGCACAAGCGCCTGGAGGTGACCCAGCCGGTGCTGACCAACGCCGAGCTGGAGAAGATCCGGTCGATCGAGGAGCTGCTGGACGGCGCCTTCCGCACCGCCACCATCGACTGCACGTGGCCGGCGTCCGAGGGCGCGGCCGGATTGGAGGAGGCGCTCGATCGTGTGTGCGACGAGGCGACCGATGCCGTGCTGGCCGACCGCAACATCCTGATCTTGTCCGATCGCGCCGTGTCGGCCGAGCGGATCCCGATCCCGGCGCTGCTGGCGACGGCCGCCGTGCACCATCATCTGATCCGCAGGGGGCTTCGCACCCAGACCGGCCTCGTCGTCGAAAGCGGCGAGGTGCGTGAGGTGCATCATTTCTGCTGCCTGGCGGGCTTCGGCGCCGAGGCGATCAATCCTTACCTCGCCTTCGAGACGCTGGAGCAGTTGCGCGTCCAGAACGGCCTGTCGCTCGGCGCCTACGAGGTGCAGAAGAACTATATCAAGGGCGTCGGCAAGGGGCTGATGAAGGTGATGTCCAAGATGGGCATCTCGACCTACCAGTCCTACTGCGGCGCGCAGATCTTCGACGCCGTCGGCCTGCAGCAGGGTTTTATCGACAAGTATTTCACCGGCACCGCGACCACCATCGAAGGGGCGGGCTGGCAGCAGATCGCCGAGGAGACGGTGCGCCGCCACCGCGACGCCTATGGCGACAATCCGGTCTACCGCAACATGCTCGATCCGGGCGGCGACTATGCCTTCCGCCTGCGTGGCGAGGACCATGCCTGGACGCCGCAGAGCATCGCCCGGCTGCAGCACGCGGCGCGTGGCAAGCTGCCCGACGAGTACAAGGCGTTCGCCGAGTCGATCAACCAGCAGAGCGCGCGGCTGCTCACCATCCGCGGCCTGATGGAGTTCAAGTGGGCCGCCGAGCCGATCGCGCTCGAGGAGGTCGAACCGGCGGCGAACATCGTCAGGCGCTTCGCGACCGGCGCCATGTCCTTCGGCTCGATCAGCCGCGAGGCGCACACCACGCTTGCCATCGCCATGAACCGCATCGGCGGCAAGTCGAACACCGGCGAGGGCGGCGAGGAAGCCGACCGCTTCAAGCCGCTGCCCAACGGCGATTCGATGCGCTCGGCCATCAAGCAGGTGGCGTCGGGGCGTTTTGGCGTGACGGCGGAATACCTGGTCAATGCCGACGACCTGCAGATCAAGATGGCGCAGGGCGCCAAGCCGGGCGAGGGCGGCCAGCTGCCGGGCCACAAGGTCGACGAGAACATCGCCCGTGTGCGGCGCTCGACGCCCGGCGTCGGC
>JBPYDO010000078.1:0-18226 GCA_051985755.1 Reyranella sp.
GGCCAAGACTTTCGGCGATGTCCGGCGTTACCTGCTGTATGCGCACGCCGAGCCAACCGCGGCGGGGATGGCCGTAGTCCTTCAACTGCTCGACCACGGCCTTCACGAGATTGGCCGGGATCGAGAAGCCGATGCCGATCGACCCACCGGAGGGCGAATAGATCGCGGTGTTCATCCCGATCACCTGGCCGTCCATGTTGAACAGCGGACCGCCGGAGTTGCCGCGATTGATCGCGGCGTCAGTCTGGATGTAGTCGTCGAACGGACCGGATTGCAGGTCGCGGCTGCGTGCCGAGACGATGCCGGTCGTCACCGTGCCGCCGAGGCCGAAGGGATTGCCGACGGCCATCACCGGCTGGCCGACGCGCACCGTGCTCGAATCACCGAACTCGACATACGGCAAGGGCTTGCCGGCATCGACCTTGAGCACGGCGAGGTCGGTCTTCTCGTCCCCGCCCAACAGCTTGGCCGTGAACTTGCGGCCATCCGACAGGGTGACCTTGATCGAATCGGCGTGGCCCGCGACGTGAAAGTTCGTCACGATGATGCCCGAGGGATCGATGATGAAGCCGGTGCCGACCGCCTGCGCCTTGGGATGCGGCCGCTGGATATGGCCTTGACCGAAGCGCTTGGCGAACTCGCGCATGAACTCTTCCATCTGCTGCTGCGCCGAGTTGTCCGACATCTGGGTCGAGTCGCTGTCGTCGCCGAGCTTCATCGTCACTTGAACGTTGACGACCGCGGGCGTCACCTTGGCGGCGAGATCGGAGAAGTCTCGCGGGAAGGGGTCGCCGGCCAGCGCCGGAGGCGCCGTCACCATGGGAATAATGATCGCGGGCGCGGTCAGGCACGTCGTGAGCGCCAATGCAGCCAGAATGCGGGAAGTTCTCTTGGTCATTTGAGACAGTCTCCACGTTGCTCGCGCCCCTCAATATGGCGCGGCAAGTGGCATCCCCATGGCCGCTAGATTGAATGTTTGTATAGTTCGCGCCGGGGCCCCGGGCCGTGGGATAAAGGGCCGTGAAAATCCTGCTGGTCGAAGACGACGAACACACCGCCGATTATGTCGCCAAGGGGCTGCGCGAGCATGGTCACGTGGTGGATCAGGCGAATAACGGCCGCGACGGGCTCTACCTCGCTACGGGCGAGCCCTATGACGTATTGATCGTCGATCGCCACCTGCCGGCGATGGACGGGCTGTCGCTGGTCAAGTCGGCGCGCGGCTCGGGGGTGCGCACGCCGGCCCTGTTCCTCACCACCATGGGCGGTGTCGACGATCGCGTGGCCGGTCTCGAAGCCGGCGCCGACGACTACCTGGTGAAGCCCTTCGCCTTCGCCGAACTACTGGCGCGTGTGTCGGCGCTGTCGCGCCGGCCGCCCATCGTGGCGCAGACGGCATTGCGCGTGGCCGATCTCGAGCTCGACCTGCTGGCGCGAACGGTGACGCGCGCCGGCCAGCGGCTCGACCTGCTCGCCCAGGAATTCAAGATCCTTGAATACCTGATGCGGCATGCCGGCCAGATCGTCACGCGCACCATGCTGCTGGAAAAGGTCTGGGATTTTCACTTCGATCCCAAGACCAACATCGTCGAGACACACATCTCCCGGCTGCGCTCCAAGATCGACAAGGGTTTCGATAGGCCTCTGCTCCACACCGTAAGGGGAGCTGGGTATGTCATACGCGCGTCCGACTAGCGCAACGCCGGGTCGGACGTTCAGGCGCATCCTGCGCTCGGCGAGCTTTCGCCTGACCCTGGTCTATGCCGCGCTGTTCGTGGTGTCGGCCGGCGCGCTGTTCGCCACGGTCTTCGTCATCGCTAGTGCCGCGATGGAGAACGACATGGCGGAGGTGCTGCGCACCGAGGCCTTCCAGCTCGCCGAGATCCACCGTCGCGTGGGCCTGCTGGGACTTGCCGAGCAGATCACGCGACGCATGAATTTCCGCACGCACGGTCCGATCTACTACCTCCTGCAGGCGCCGACGCAGCAGGTGGTGGTCGGCAACCTGCCGGGCATGCCGCCGGTCGACGGCGTCATCGACTTCGAGCGCGATACCGACTCCTCCGAGAGCAGCGGCCGCGGCCGGCTGACCGGCTTCGGTCTCACCCTGCCCGACGGCTCCTTCCTCCTGGTCGCGCAGGATTCCGGCCGCCTGGTCGACATGCAGAGCGCCATCGTGCGCGCCTTCATCTGGGCGAGCGGCCTCACCCTGGTGCTGGCGATCGGCGGCGGCATGCTGCTCGGCGGAAATTTCCTGCGGCGCATCGACACGATCGGCCGCACCAGCCGCGCCATCATGGAAGGCGACCTGAGCGCCCGCGTCCC
Organism: Reyranella sp.; assembly: GCA_051985755.1. Taxonomy (GTDB): domain Bacteria; phylum Pseudomonadota; class Alphaproteobacteria; order Reyranellales; family Reyranellaceae; genus Reyranella. Next base: position 2,326 of record JBPYDO010000078.1, read on the forward strand.
CGTGCGCGGCACCAACGACGAGATCGACCAGCTGGTGGTCGGCCTCAACGCCATGCTCGACCGCATCCAGCTTCTGATGGACGGCCTGCGCCAGGTGACCGGCGACATTGCCCACGATCTACGCACGCCGCTCGGCCGCCTGCGTCAGCGCCTGGAGGACGCGCGCGAGCACGCAACCAGCACGGCCGAATATTCCAGCGCCACCGAGGCCGCCATCGGCGAGGCCGACCAGCTGCTGGAGACGTTCTCCGCCTTGCTGCGCATCGCCCAGATCGAGGCCGGTGCGCAAAAGAGCGCCTTTGCCGAAGTCGACCTGTCCCAGCTGATGAGGAGCGTCGGCGAGGCCTACCTGCCGGCCGCCGAGGATTCCGAGCACAAGCTCATGATCGACGTGCGCGATCACATTCGCCTGACCGGCGACCGCCAGCTCCTGGCCCAGCTCTTTTCCAACCTGGTCGAGAACGCGCTCCACCACACGCCCGATGGCTCGACCGTCGAGATCGAATTGCATCCGATCGCCGGCGGCTTCCAGGCCGAAGTCAGGGACAACGGCCCGGGCGTGCCGGAAGTCGAGCGCAGCAAGATTTTCGACCGGTTCTATCGACTGGACCGCAGCCGCACGACGGCCGGCAGCGGCCTTGGCCTGGCGCTCGTAAAGGCGATCGCCACCCTGCACGGCCTCGCCGTGCGCATCGAGGACGCCAACCCAGGTCTCGCCGTCATCGTGACCGGTCCCACCCTATGACATCTCCGCTCTTTGCTTATGTCGGCAGCTACACCACGCCCGAGCGCAAAGGCCACGGCGACGGCATCAACGTCTACCGGGTCGATCGCCGAACCGGCGCATTCAGGCACGTGCAGCGCCTGGGCGGCCTGGAAAACCCGTCGTTCCTGGCCCTCGATGCGACGGGGACGCACCTCTATTCCGTGCACGGCGATCGTACCGAAGCCACCTCATTTCACATCGATGCCGGGAGTGGCCGCCTCAGCCTGCTCAATCGCCAGTCGACCGGCGGATACAACCCCGTTCATCTCGCCTTCGATCCGACGGGCCGTTTCCTCGCGATCGCCAACTACACGACCGACTCGGTGTCGGTGCTGACCGTCGGCCGTGACGGCGCGCTCGGCCCCTATTCGACGCTCACGCCGGTGAAGGGCGAGCTCGGACCGCACAAGGTCCAGCAACGCGCCATGTATCCGCACGACATCCCGCTCGACAGCCGCGGCGGCCGCTTTTTCTACGTACCCTGCAAGGGCGGCGACTGCGTCATTGCCTATCGCCTCGATCGCAAGCGCGGTGTGCTGGTCGAGACTGCGCGCGTCGCCGCGCGGCCTGGCGCGGGGTCGCGGCACATCGCGTTCCATCCCAGCCGCGCGCTCGCCTATGTGATCAACGAGCTCGATTCGACGATCACGACCTATCGCCAGCAGCCGCGCGACGGCAAGCTCGTGCCGCTGCACGTCGTGCGCTCGACGCCCGGCGACTTCACGGGCTACTCGACGGGAGCCGAGATCGCCGTGGATCGCGCCGGCCGCAACGTCTACGTCACCAACCGCGGCCACGACAGCGTCGGCGTGTTCTCGATTGATCCTTCCACCGGGTGGCTCACCCCGAAGCAATGGGTGCCGACGCTGGGCGGCACGCCGCGGTTCTTTGCCTTCGACCCGCAGGAGCGTTTCCTTTATGTCGCCAACCAGGAGGGCCATTCGATCGTTGCCTACCGGGTCGGACGTGATGGCAAACTGTCACCGACCTCGATCAGGGTGAAGGTCGGCAGCCCGGCCTGCATCGTTTTCAGTCGCGGAGAATCGGCATGACCAACAAGACCTACGGCTTCGAGACGCTCTCGGTGCATGCCGGAGCCGCACCCGACCCCGCGACCGGCGCGCGCGCCCAGCCGATCTACCAGACCACGGCCTACGTCTTCGAGGACGCTGACCAGGCGGCGGCCTTGTTCAACCTGCAGACCGTGGGCTTCATCTATTCTCGGCTGACCAACCCGACCAACGCCGCGCTCGAGACCCGGATCGCGACATTGGAGGGCGGCCGCGGCTGCACCGTGACGGCGACGGGCCATTCGGCGCAAGTGCTGGCGCTGTTTCCCCTGATGTCGCCCGGCACCGAGGTCGTGGCCTCGTCGCGCCTCTATGGCGGATCGCTGCAGCAGATGCGGAACACCTATCCGAAGTTCGCCTGGAAGGCACACATAGTCGATGCCGACACGCCCGACAACTTCAAGCGCGCGGCCAACGGCCAGACCCGCGCCTTCTTCATCGAAAGCCTCGCCAATCCGGGCGGCGTGATCAGCGACATCGAGGCCATCGCCCGGATCGCCGAGGATGTCGGCGTACCCCTCGTCGTCGACAACACCATGGCGACGCCCTACCTCTGCAAGCCGATCGATTACGGCGCGACCCTGATCATCCATTCGACCACCAAGTTCCTGAGCGGCACCGGCACCTCGATGGGCGGCGCTGTGGTCGACTCCGGCACGTTCGACTGGACGAGGGGCGGCAAGTTCCCGAGCCTCGCCGGACCCGAGCCGGCCTATCATGGGCTGAACTTCTTCGAATCGTTCGGCGACATGGCCTACACCTTCCACAGCCACGCCGTTGGCCTTCGCGATCTCGGACCGAGTCAGGCGCCGCTGAATGCCTGGCTCACGATGCTCGGCATGGAGACGCTGGCGTTGCGCATGGAGCGCCATTGCGCCAACGCGATGAAGGTCGCGCAATGGCTGGAAAAGCATGCGGCGGTGGCGTGGGTCAACTATGCCGGCCTGCCGTCCAACAAGTACCACCAGCTTGCCAAGCGCTACCTGCCCAAGGGCGCAGGCTCGATCTTCACCTTCGGCCTCAAGGGCGGATACGAGGCGGGCATCCGGCTGGTCGATGCCGTCGAGCTGTTCTCGCATGTCGCCAATATCGGCGACGCCAAGAGCCTGATCATCCATCCGGCCTCGACGACGCACCGCCAGCTGTCCGACGAGCAGCGCGCCGCGGCCGGCGCCGGCCCCGACGTGATCCGCCTGTCGATAGGCATCGAGACGGCGGAGGACATCATCTTCGATCTGGAGCAGGCCCTCGCCAAGGCGGCGGCGTAGCAGCGCTTTGCCTCAGCCGCGCCGCTGCACTATCGTCGCGGGCGACTGGGATTGGGAGACGTTCAGGTGACGATCAAGATCTACGGACCGACAGCCTCGCGCGCGGCGCGCGCCCTTTGGATCGTGCACGAGCTTGGCATTCCGTTCGAGCACGTGCCGATCGAAATGAAGGACCTCAAGGGCCCGGACTATCTCAAGATCAATCCCAACGGCAAGGTTCCGACCATGGTCGACGGCGACTACCGGCTGTTCGAATCGATGGCGATCAACCTCTATCTCGCCGCCAAGCACGGCAAGGCGGGCTTCATGCCGGCCTCGCTCGAGGACCAGGCGCTGTGCTGGCAGTGGAGCTTCTGGGGCATGACCGAAGTCGAAAAGCCGCTGCTCACCATCCTGATCGATATGTTCATGACCGCCCCCGACAAGCGCAAGCCGGACGCCGTCGCCGAAGCGCAGAAGATGCTGCCCAAGCCGATCGCAGTCCTGAACGACGCGCTGCAGGGGCGCGATTATCTCCTGGGTTCGACCTTTACCGTGGCCGACCTCAACCTCGCCTCCATCCTGAGCTGGTCGCGGCCGATCAAGTTCGATTGGACGCCCTATCCGAACGCGGGCAGGTGGCTCGAGCGCTGTCTCGCGCGACCCGCCTACAAGGCGGCACGGGAGACGAAGTAGGCGCTTTCCGGTCGGCTTGCGGCTGACGGACGGGCGCGCTACACGCCGTTCTCCGGTCGGGGCGTAGCGCAGTCTGGTAGCGCATCAGTCTGGGGGACTGGGGGTCGTGGGTTCAAATCCCGCCGCCCCGACCATTTCAGCCCCCTTTATCAGTCCCCCAGAGCAGTCCCCCGAATGAACTCGCGGCGCGCCCTCGCCTTCATCTTCTGCACGGTATCGCTCGACGTCCTGGCGCTCGGCCTGATGATTCCGGTGCTGCCGCGGCTGGTGCTGAGCTTCCTGGGCGGCGACACGGCGCGCGCGGCCGAGGTCTACGGCCTGTTCGCCACGGTCTGGGGGCTGATGCAGTTCCTCTTCTCGCCGCTCCTCGGCGCGCTCAGCGACCGCTTCGGCCGCCGGCCGGTGATCCTGTTTTCCTGCTTCGGCCTCGGTCTCGACTATATCTTCATGGCGGTGGCGCCCTCGCTCGGCCTCCTGTTCGCGGGCCGCGTCATATCGGGCATCGCCGCGGCCACCATCACCACGTCGTTTGCCTACATCACCGATGTCACACCGGTCGAAGGCCGCGCCCGCGCCTTCGGCCTGGTCGGCCTGGCCTTCGGCCTGGGCTTCATCATCGGACCCGCCATTGGCGGCTTGCTCGCGAGCTACGGTCCCCGGCTGCCGTTCTGGGTCTCGGCCGCCGCCTGCCTGGTGAACGTCGCATTCGGCTGGCTGGTGCTGCCGGAGTCGCTGCCGGTGGAGCGGCGCATGGCCTTCTCGTGGAAGCGCGCCAACCCGGTGGGGGCGCTCAGGCTGCTGGCCCGACACGGCGAGCTGATCGGGCTGTCGTCCGCGAATTTCCTCGGCCAATTCGCCCATCAGGTGCTGCCTTCGGCCTTCGTGCTCTACGCCTCCTACCGCTACGGTTGGGGCGAGCGTGAAGTCGGCCTGACGCTGGCCTTCGTCGGCGCCTGCTCGGCAGTCGTGCAGGGCGTGCTGGTCGGCCCGGTCGTGGCGCGGCTTGGCGAGCGGCTCACCCTGCTGGGTGGACTGGCGTTCGGCGCTCTCGGCATGGCGATCTACGGCCTGGCGCCGAGCGGCGCGCTGTTCTGTGTCGGCGTGCCGGTGATGTCACTATGGGGTCTGTCGGGTCCGGCGATCCAGGGACTGATGACCCGCCTGGTCGGCGGCTCGGAGCAAGGCCAGCTGCAGGGCGCCAACGCTTCCCTGGTCAGCATCACCGGCCTGGTCGGCCCGGCGATCTTCACTTTCACCTTTGCCTACTTCATCGGCCATCGGCCGAGCGGAATCGAACTTCCCGGTTCGCCCTTCCTGCTGGCGACGGCCGCCTTGCTGGCCGCGCTGGCAGTCGCCTGGGCGGCTACGCGGAAGCGGCCAACCGCCGGCCAGCCGGCGTGAGCTTGCAGACCAGCCAGTCCGGCTTCAGCGGATTGTTGAACCACGGCTCGCTCCAGCCGCGCTTCAGGCAACGGCGGACGACTGCGGCGTCGACGTTCTGCCCGTCCAGATCGAAAAGCGGCAGCTTGCCGCCCGGCTGCTCGAGCCCACGGCGCAGGTAGAAAAGCTCGGGCAAGCTCGGAAGCTTGCCTGGCAACTCATTGTCGTTCGAAGATTGAATCTCGAACGACTGCGCCCGCTGGCGCAGCGTCTCGCGATCGGCAAACACGGCGGCGTCCCCCTCTGACGATGCCGTTGAAGAAATCCCTCGCAGTCAGGATACGCCGTGCGCGGGAAAAACCAAGTCAGCGAACGCGCTTGCTGACAATTGTTACAACCACCACGCAGCCGGCCGAGGCGGTGCACGCCCCGGCCAACTCAAGCTCGTGTCGTCAGTTCTGCGCCTTCAGCGTGGTGCGCAGCTGGGTGAGCGCCTGCTCGAGGTCCTCGAGCACCATCTCGATTTCCCGCCTCTTGTGCAGGTCGAGAAGCGCTGCCCGCGGCGTCGTGGTCGACGGCTGCGGCCCGGTGCGCGGCAACGGGCGCGAGCTGCCGCCGGCCATGGCTTCGGCTCGCGCCGAAACGATGCGCAGGCTCTCCAGCGCGCTTTCCGCGGCGATGTCGAGCCGCTGCGCCGGCAGGCGGCCACGACCCTCCTTCAAGAGGCGCTGCACACCCTTGATGGTGTAGCCATCGTCATAGAGCAGCGTCCGGATACGGCGCAGGAGGTCGATATCCTCCGGCCGATAGTAGCGCCGGCCGCCACCGCGCTTGAGCGGGCGCACCTGGCTGAACTTGCTTTCCCAGAACCGCAGCACATGCTGCGGCACATCGAGCTCAGTCGCCACTTCGCTGATGGTGCGAAATGCCTGAGCCGACTTCTCAATCCGCCTTTCGGCAGGCTGAACAGATACGGCCATGTCCAATCCCCCACATAATCCCCAACTACCCGTCTTGACCTTTGGCTCACCCAAGCCGGTCTGGCCTAGGCTCTGCTACCCTCGTCGACCGTCCCGTTGATCATAGACTTGAGGACGTTCGACGCTCGGAAGACAAGGACACGTCGAGGCAGGATCGGAACTTCCTGACCCGTTTTCGGATTTCGGCCTACGCGCTGGCCCTTGTCGCGGACCGTGAAGCTCCCGAATGAAGAGATCTTCACCGATTCACCGCGAGCCAAAGCCTCAACGACTTCGCCGAGAATGGTCTCGACGAGGTCGCTCGATTCGTTGCGAGACAGGCCCACTTCCTGGAACACTGACTCGCTCAAATCAGCACGCGTAATAGTCCGGCCTTCCATCCGGCACCCTTCCTTCCCCCAGTTAATCCATACTCTAAGGTATGAAAGCGGTCAATATCAGAGGGATAGCGCCCGGTATTGTATCAGCATCTGTTCTGGGGCCGCCTAAGGGTATTTAATTTCAATCACTTAACGCTACCAGCGGATGAGCGAGGCTCCCCAGGCCAGGCCGCCGCCAATACCTTCCAACAGCAGCAGATCGCCCTTTTTGATGCGCCCATCACTGACGGCCGCGTCGAGCGCCAAGGGGATGGAAGCGGCCGAGGTGTTGGCGTGACGGTCGACGGTGATCACCACCCGCTCGGGCGGCAGGCCAAGTTTGCGCCCCGTCCCGTCGATGATGCGCTTGTTCGCCTGGTGCGGCACCAGCCAGTCGATGTCGGCCGCCGTCAGGCCGGCCGTGGCGAGGACTTCGTTCACCACCGCGGCCATGTTGACCACGGCGTGCTTGAAGACCTCCCTGCCCTCCATGCGCAACAGCCCGGTCGTCCGGGTCGAGGACGGCCCGCCATCGACGTAGAGGATATCGTGCTGGCGGCCGTCGGAATGCAGGACGTTGGCCAGCACCCCGCGGTCAGCCGGCGTGCCCTTGCCTTGCTCGCCCTTCAGCACGACCGCGCCGGCGCCGTCGCCGAACAGCACGCAAGTGCCGCGGTCGCTCCAATCGAGGATGCGCGAGAAGGTCTCGGCGCCGATCACGAGAGCCGTCGAAGCAAGACCGGTCTTGATCATGCTGTCGGCCACCGCCAAGCCGTAAATGAAGCCTGCGCAAACCGCCTGCACGTCAAAGGCCGCACCCCGGTTCATGCCGAGCTCGGCCTGCACGCGCGTCGCCGTGGCGGGGAAGGTCTCGTCCGGCGTCGCAGTCGCCACCAGGATCAGGTCGAGGTCGGTAGCCTTGAGTCCGGCATTGGCGAGCGCCCCCTTCGATGCATTGACGGCGAGGTGCGAGGTGAACTCGCCTTCAGCCGCGACGTGACGCTGGCGAATGCCGGTGCGCTGGCGGATCCACTCGTCCGAGGTGTCCATCTTCTTGGCGAGGTCGTCGTTGGTGACGATTCTTTCCGGCAGATAAGCGCCGCACCCCTGCACAACTGAACGGATCACTCAGCGCCTCCGCTTGCCTGCAGCGGCTGCGGGCTCGTGTCGGGGGCCGAAGTCACCACCCGGAGCTTGGCGAGGCCATCGACCAGCTTGCTCCGATATTCGTAGCGCACCAAGTCGACCGCGACGCCGATGGCGTAGGCGAAGCCCAGCGCATCCGTGCCGCCGTGACTCTTCACGGCAACGCCGTCGAGCCCCAGAAACACCCCGCCATTGTAGCGGCGCGGATCGACCCGTCGGCGCAGTTTCTTCCAGGCCCCGGAGGCGAAGAGATAGCCCAACTTGGCGAAGCCGGACGTGCGGAAGGCGTCGCGCACGAACCCGGTGTAAAGCTTGGCCGTCCCCTCGATCGCCTTCAACGCGACATTGCCGGTGAAGCCATCGGTGACCACGACGTCGACGACGCCGGTGCCGATGTCGTTGCCCTCGACAAAGCCTTGGAAATTGATCGGCGCACCGTCGCGGCGCAGCCAGGCCGCCGCCTGGCGCAGTTCGTCGTGACCCTTGACCTCCTCCGATCCGACATTGAGCAGGCCGACCTTCGGCGCATCGAGGCCGAGCAGCACCTGGGCGAAGACGCTGCCCATGACGGAGAATTCGGCGAGATTGTCGGCGGCGCATTCGACGTTGGCGCCAAGGTCGAGCATCACCACCTCGCCGCGGCTGGTCGGCAGGAAGGAGGCGAGCGCCGGACGGTGCGCGCCGTCGAGCATGCGCATGGCGAACATGGAAATCGCGAGCAGCGCGCCGGTATTGCCCGCGGACACGACGCTGTCGGCGCGCCCCTCGGCGGCGGCCTGCACGGCGAGCCACATGCTCGATGCGCGGCGCCGGCGCAGCGCGTATGTGGGCTTGTCGTCGGCGCTGACCGCGTCTTCGGCCGGGACGATCTCGAGCACGCGCGCCAGTCCCTTGCGGCGATCGACCAGCGGCTTCAGGCGGGCAGCGTCGCCAAACAGCAGGAAGGTGGCGCCGGGATACCGCTCGCGGGCCAGGTTGGCGCCGTCGACGACCACTTCCGGCGCGTGATCGCCGCCCATGCCGTCGAGTGCGAGAACGATCTTGTCGCCGCTCATCGAGCCGCCCCGCGGATCGAATGCCAGCCCATCGCCGGCGGCGCGCTTCGGCTATTTCTCAGCCGACGGACTGTCGGCAGTGACCGGCATGTCCTCGCGATAGTAGCCGCAATGCGAGCACACCGAGTGCGGCCGCTTGAGCTCGCCGCAGTTCTTGCATTCGACATAGGCCATCGACGGCAGGGCATGGTGCGCCCGCCGCATGTTACGACGCGACTTCGAGATCTTCTTCTTGGGAACGGCCATATCGAACTCCAGAACGGATGGCGCGACCCCTCGACGGAGGGCGTTCGCCCCACAAACAGCGAGCCGCGCTCAGAGGGCGCGGCGGGCCGACTTCTCTAGCCAAATCGTTACACCACCGCAACAATTTACCGCCGCCGCCGAGGTTTGTCTCGCAGGGCCGCCAGCCCGGCAAAGGGATGCCGGCGGTGCTCGCCGCGGCCGCCGGAATGGCCGCCAGCGCGCGATTTTGGCAGCACATCCTCCAGTTTGACGCCCGGCTTGCGCGGATAAGGGTCGGCCACCAGGGAAAGCTGCTCGGCGATAATTTCGCCGACATCAAGCATATTTCCCGCCAGCGGCTCGGGGGCATCGGCCTGCGCATTTACGATCGCCTCGCCGCTTTCGGGGTCGCGCTCCTCGGCCATGCCCTGCTGGAAGACGACCCGGAAGGTATCGTCCAGCTCCTGCCCGACCGGATCCAAGGTGAGAATGCAGCTTTGCACGATCCGGCCCTTGAGGCGGCCTTCAACCACGACCTGGCTGCCCGGCCGGCGGTCGACGGTGACGCGGGCGGCAAAGGCCGGCAGGGCGAGGAAACCGAAGCGCTTGGCCAGCGCCGCGCGCTCGCCGTCACTTGCCACGACGTCGAGGGCAGCGCCACCGTTGCCCATGCGGTCAAGGTCGATGATCCGCTCCAATTCGGATTTGGGGGATCTGTCGGAAGGCTGGGACATTTCGCTGAACTACTTGGTCAAGTCGCTGCGCGGCGTGCGGGCGAGCTGCCCTGCATAATCGAGAACATAGGACTCAAGCCGGCTCACTGCCGCACCGTCCTCTGGCGGCCTACCGCCATAGGCGTTGCGACGCAAGACCTCCGCCAGCGGCGTCGGACCGCCGGCCAATGCCGTGCGATAGGCAAGCGCGCGGCCGTGCAGGCCTTCGGCCATGACCTTGATGCGCCGCCCGACACCGAGATCCTGAACACCGATTTCACGCAACGTGAGATCGAGATGATGGAACATGGCGTCAAAGAAGGCCTGGGCCAGCACTTTGCCATCGGGCTCGCGCCGCAGCCGCTCGATCATGAGGGCGGCGTGCAGGGCAAGTGCATCGAAGCGGCCGTCGAGCGAATCGGGAATGCCGCAGGCCTGGAACAACTCGGGCGCGCGCGCCCGCTCCGCCGTTCGGCGATAGACGGCGAGGGCGAATTCGGCCTCCGGTTTATTTCTGCGACGAAACACGCCATGCCTCCTGCGGCCCGGTTCCGGTTGACCCCGAGGCCCCGCCACGACATCTTGTGGCTCTCCTTGTCGCCACGCCACTGAAGCCGTCCATGCGTCGCCCCGTCCCGGTCGCACCGATCGCCCTCGGCGCCCTGTTGCTGCCGCTCAGCCTGATCGCCTGCAACAATATGGTCGACCAGCGCGGCTTCACGCCAACGCCGGGCTCCGTTGAAAAGCTCGAGGTCGGCACGCAGAGCCGTGAGGATGTCGTCCGCTTGATTGGCACGCCGTCGGCGGTCGCCACCTTCAATCCCAACGTCTGGTACTACATCAGCGAAAAGCAGGAAGCCTACGCCTTCTTCAAGCCCAAGATCACCGATCAGAGCGTCATGCAGCTTTCCTTCAACGAGGCCGGCCGGCTGCAGAACATCAAGAAATACGATCAGAAGGACGCCGAGAACATCACCATGGTCTCGCGCATCACGCCGACCGCCGGCAAGCAGCTCACGATCCTCGAGCAGATCCTGGGCAATATCGGCCGGTTCGCCGTACCCAAGGGCAGCTCGGGCGGCGGCAATCCCGGCGCGCCGACGACCGGCGGGCCGCCCGGCGGCGGATACTGAGCGAGCCTGACGGCCGCGAAACAAAAAGCCCCGGTGGACCCACCGGGGCTTTGTCTTGAAGGGCGGCCCTCTTGGTCAGCGCGCCAGGACGGCGAGCAGCAGCAAGGCCACGATGTTGGTGATCTTGATCATCGGATTGACGGCCGGGCCTGACGTATCCTTGTACGGGTCGCCCACGGTATCTCCGGTGACGGCGGCTTTATGGGCATCCGAACCCTTGCCGCCGAAATGGCCCTCCTCGATGTACTTCTTGGCGTTGTCCCAGGCACCGCCACCCGCCGTCATGGAGATGGCGACGAAGATGCCGGTCACGATGACGCCCAGCAGCATGGCGCCCACCGCCGCAAAGGCATTGGCGCGACCGGCGATCAGGCTGATCACGAAGAACACCACGATCGGCGACAGCACCGGCAGGAGCGAAGGGATCATCATCTCCTTGATCGCCGCGCGGGTCAGCATGTCGACGGCCCGGCCGTAGTCCGGCCGATCCTTGCCTTGCATGATGCCGGGCTTCTCCTTGAACTGCCGCCGCACTTCCTCGACGACAGACTGTGCAGCGCGGCCGACCGCAAGCATCGACATGCCGCCGAACAGATATGGCAGCAGACCGCCGACCAGCAGGCCGACCACGACGTAGGGATTCTGCAGCTGAAACTCGACTGCCGTGATGCCGAGCTTGCCCTGCGCCATGAAGTAGTGGAGGTCCGAGGTGTAGGCGGCGAACAGTACCAGGGCACCAAGCCCCGCCGAGGCGATGGCATAGCCCTTGGTGACGGCCTTCGTCGTGTTGCCGACGGCGTCGAGCGCGTCGGTGTTCTTGCGCACTTCCTTCGGCAAGCCCGACATCTCGGCAATGCCGCCGGCATTGTCGGTGACCGGACCGTAGGCATCGAGCGCCACCACCATGCCGGCGAGCGCCAGCATGGCGGTCGTGGCGATGGCGATGCCGAACAGGCCAGCCAGCACGTAGCAGATGATGATTCCGGCGCAGATCAGCAGCGCCGGCATGGCCGTGGCCTCCATCGACATCGCGAGCCCGGCAATGACATTCGTGCCGTGACCAGTCACCGAAGCCTGCGCCACGGCCTTCACCGGACGATAGTCGGTGCCTGTGTAGTACTCGGTGATCCACACGATCAGACCGGTGATGGCGAGGCCAACCAGCGAGCACCAGAACAGCGACATGCCGGTGAACGAGCGGTCGCCAATCTTGAGCATAGTGTTCATGCCGACGATGTAATCGGTGACGAACCACATGGCCGGGATCGACAGCACCGCGGCCACGATCACGCCTTTGTACATCGCCCACATGATCTTGGTGTCCTCGCTCAACTTCACGAAGTACGTGCCGATGATCGAGGTGATGATGCAGGCGCCACCGATCGCGAGCGGAAAGGTCATCATGCGGGTGACCAGCGCGCTATCGGCCGAGAAGAAGATCGATGCCAGCACCATGGTGGCGACGGTCGTGACTGCGTAGGTCTCGAACAAGTCGGCAGCCATGCCGGCGCAGTCGCCGACATTGTCGCCGACGTTGTCGGCGATGGTCGCCGGATTGCGCGGGTCATCCTCGGGGATGCCGGCCTCCACCTTGCCGACCATGTCGCCGCCCACATCGGCGCCCTTGGTGAAGATGCCGCCGCCCAGGCGGGCGAAGATCGAGATCAGAGAGGCGCCGAAGCCCAATGAGACCAGCGCATCGACCATCTCGCGGCTGCCGGGCGTGATGCCGAGGCGGCGCAGGAAGGAGTAGTAGCCGACGACGCCGAGTAGCGCGAGGCCGGCCACCAGCATGCCGGTGATCGCACCCGACTTGAAGGCGAGGTCCAGTCCCTGTCCCAGGCTCTTCTGCGCCGCCACGGCCGTGCGGACGTTGGCGCGCACCGAGACGTTCATCCCGATGAAGCCGGTGGCGCCCGAAAGCACCGCGCCGATCAGGAAGCCGCCGGCGGCGAACTTGCCGAGCAGCAGGAACAGCACCACCAGGACCACGACGCCGACGATGGCGATGGTCGAATATTGGCGCCGCAAGTAGGCGGCAGCGCCCTCCTGCACGGCCTGCGCGATCTCCTGCATGCGCTGCGTGCCGGAGTCGGCCGCCATGACCAGCGACGCGGTGACGACGCCATAGAGAACGGCGATCACGCCGCAGGCAATGACGGCCCAAAGAACGGAAGACATAGTGGATAACCTGTTGTTTTTACGGCACTTTCCGCCTGTCGCGCACCGAAGCACAGCTCTCCCCCAGACGCGAGGCGGGCGGAAAATGACAGAACGCTTCTTTCGGTGCAACACGGCCGGTGAGCGAAACGCTTGCCGCCTCAAGGTCTCGAGTTCAGGCGCGTGCGGCGTGCTTCAGGCGGAACAAGCCAACCACCAGCAGCGCCACGCAGACCAACACGAACGCCATGTAGTTCAGCGCTGCCCAGCCCTTGAGATCGAGCACGACGCTCGCCAGCAGGCTTGCCGTCGTCGTCGTGCCGAAGACCAGGAAGTCGTTGCATGCCTGCGCCTTGCCGCGTTCGGCCGGACGATAGGTCGTGGTGAGCAAGGTGGTCGCGCCGACAAACAGGAAGTTCCAGCCGACGCCATTGAGGCAGAGGGCGCCGCGGAAATGCCAAGCGGTCGTGCCCATGAGCGCCACGGCGACGCCCGCGATCAGCAGGGCGATGCCGGTGATCATCATGTTGAAGGTGCCGAAGCGGGCGATCAGATGACCGGTGAAAAAGGCCGGAACGAACATGCCCATCACGTGCACGAAGATCGTGACCGGCGCCTCGCTCTTGTCGAGGCCGCATTGCACGATCGCGAGCGGCGATGCCGACATCACGAAGGACATCACGCCGAAGGCGATCATCGCTCCCGTCACGGCCACCAGGTAGGCGGGCTGCATGACGATCTGGAGGAGCGGCCGCTGCGGCCCGGAATGGTCCTCCGCCTTCACGACGGGGAATTCGATGAAGGACAGGATCGTGAACACGATCAGATGGATCACGATCACCGCAACGAAGCTCGCCTGGAACGTCGGCAGCCACAGGTCGGGAGTGAGGCGCGCCAGACCGGGTCCAACGATGCCGGCCAGCACGCCGCCCGACGTCACGTAGGAGATCGCCTGCGCCCGAAAGGCCGGCGGCGCCAGCTCGACGGCGGCGAAGCGGTAAAGCTGCATGTTGGCGATGGCGAGCCCCATCAGAAGGCCGCCGCAGCACATCACCAAAAAGCTGCCGCTGCCCAAGCCGATCGCCGCGCAGGACGCTCCCGCCATGCCGGCCAGCGAGCCGGTCCGGAAACCGGTGCGGCGGCCGCGATACATCATCAGCATCGAAGCCGGAAAGACCGACAGCATGACGCCGAGATGCTGCATGGTGATCGGCAGATTGGCCCACAGCCGCATGTCGGCGGGCACGATCGTGAGCACGGCCAAGGCCGATGAGGCAAACATCAGCGTGTTGCTGCTCTGGGTCAGGGCCTGGCAAAGCGCGAGCAAGCCGAGATTGCGCAACGAGCGGCGCGGTATCGCCGCGCCTGCATCGCCGAGCGGCTCCTGCGCCAGCTTGATCGAACCATCCATTGGCCGGGCACTCTATCGGCTAGGCGTGAATGCCCCAAGCCGGCAGCGCGCAGTGCAGCCATGACGACGCGGGGATTGCCCTAGAAGTGCACGTATCCGGCACGTTGCACGGAGATCGGGCGGCCAGAAACGGCCAGCCGCATGCCGCGCCCGTGGGCAAACCGCCCGACGCGACTCACTTCGACCCGGCACGCCTTGGCCGCTGCAAGCAACGCCGCGCGGCGTCGCCTCGGTATGGCGATGAGCAGTTCGTAATCATCGCCGCCGCCCAGCACGGTGCTCCACAGTGCCGGGTTTGCCGCCAGGGCCCGCTTGACCGCAGGCGAGAGCGGCACGAGATCGCGTTCGATCTCGACGGCGAGGCCAGAGGCATCCGCGATGTGTCCGGCATCCGCCAGCAAGCCATCCGACACATCGGCGGTCGCCGTGGCGACGCCGACAAGACGCGGGCCGAGCGTCGTTGTGCTGACGCGCGGCATGCGGTAGCGCTTCTCCAACTGCGGCCCCTTAAGTTTGCCACGCACGACCAATAGGCCGAGCGCCGCATCGCCGATCCTGCCGGTCACCCAAAGCTCGTCTCCCGCCTTCGCCCCGTCGCGCGTCAGGCCCCTGCCGCGCGCCACCTTGCCGAAGGCTGTGACGGCCACCGTCGTGGGACCGGGCGTGCGGGTCGTATCGCCGCCGCAGAGAACGATGCCGTAATGACGCTGCATCGCCCCGAGCTGTCGGGCTAAGCCGCGGACCCATGGCTCGTCCCAGTGGCGCGGCAAGGCCAGGGAAATCTGGTAGGCGAAGGGCGTTGCGCCGCCTGCCGCCAGGTCGGAAAGGCAGCGCGCCAGCGCGCGATGGGCAATGAAGTCGGATCTCTCGCCGACCGGAAAGTGCACGCCCTCGACCACCGTGTCGGTCTTCACCACGAGATCGTGGCGCGGGTCGGCGGGCAGGAAGGCGTTGTCGCTCTTCAGGCCGCGCGCGCCCTTGAAGGACTTGGCCAACGGCGCGAAGTAGCGCGCGATCAGCTCGAACTCGCCGGGCCGCCGGCGACGGGGCATGCGTCCTACTTCGTGAGCTCGGCCGGACGCACCTGGCGCGCCACTCGGTCGAGCACCGAATTGACGAAGGTCGGCTCGCCCTGGTCGTAAAAGGCATGGGCGATTTCGACATATTCGTTGATCGCCACCTTGGGCGGCACGTCGTGGCGATGGACCAACTCGTAGGCGCCGGCGAGCAGGATGGCGCGCACCAGCCGGTCGACCCGTCCCCAGGTCCAGTCCTGCGCCAGCGCCGAGGACACGGTCTCGCGCAGTTCGTCGCCGTGCCCGGCCGCTCCTTCCACTACGTCCTTGAACAACGGCCGGTCGGCGTCGCGGCGCATGCCGCCCTCGCCCGTCTCGACGGTGCGCACGTTCAGGAACTGATCGACGATTTCGGCCGGCGCGTGCTGGCCCTCCTGCCACTGGTAGAGCGCCTGCACCGCCGCCAACCGCGCCGCCTGGCGACGGCTCGGGTTGGCGCCCGGCGTGGCGGGCGTCGACTGCGCGCTCATGTGTTCCGCCAGCG
>JBPYDO010000079.1:0-4609 GCA_051985755.1 Reyranella sp.
CCAGGAGGTGGGCTCTGGCCTCGGCGTCATGCAGATGGTCGGCGGTGATCCGGGCGGCGGCGGCCTTCTGCCGCCAGAGCCGGGAGGTCGACTGGTCCGACGCGTCGTTCATTTTTGTTCCCTCTACCAAGCCTAAGCGACTGAATCTGTCTTACTTGGATCGCTGGAAGCGAGGGACAACGCGGCGGGTGGCCCTCCGGTTGCAGGCGGAACTGGCGCCCCGCCACGGCCACCTAAATGTCCTTGACGGCGGTAATCAGCGTCACGTTGCGATGCTTGGCGCAGTAGGCGCCGAGCCTGTGGGCGGCGGCTTCGAGGCCCTTGAGGTCCAGCTTGGTGTCGTGCGCCAGCCCGCCGAAATAGCCATGCAGCCAGAACAGCATGAACGCGATGTCGTCGTCGGACATTGACACCAGGTCGCCGCAGGTGATGGACGCCATGTCGTAGACTTCGGCGCGCGCGGGCACCGTCGTGGCCAGGCACGCGCCGGCCAGCGCGGCAAACAGCATTCGACGCATTCGATTCTCCCCCGGTTAGCGATGGCGACGCTAGATAAGCGGCGGCGGCGACACAAGCCCACTCATCGCCTCTCCGCGCGCGGATCGAGGGCGTCCTGCAGTCCATCGCCCAGGAAATTGAAGGCAATCACCGTCAGGAAGATCAGCAATCCCGGCCACAGGGCCAGCAGCGGCGACTGCTGCAGGAGCTCCTGCGCGCCGGTCAGCATGTTGCCCCAGCTGGCCGCCGGCGGTTGGGTGCCCAGCCCGAGGAAGGACAGAGTGGATTCGAGCAAGATCAGCCCGCCGGCCGACATGGTGGTGGCGACCACCAGCGAGCCCACGGCATTGGGCAGGATGTGCCGGAACATGATGCGCAGCGGCCGCGCACCCAGCGCCCGCGCGGCACGCGCGAAGTCGCGCTGCTTCAGCGACAGGGTCTCGGCGCGCACCAGCCGCGCCGCTGTCGTCCAGCCGGTAAGCACGATGATGGCGACGATACGGTAGAGCGAGAAGGTCTCGGAGTGGGCGACCGCGGCCGGGATGCCGAGCTTGGCGGGATCGATGGCCGCCAGCACGATCAGGAGCGGCAACAGCGGCAGCGCGATCACGCCGTCGGTGATGCGCATCAGGAGCGCGTCGAGCCGGCCGCCGCGATAGCCCGACACCACGCCGATCACCGCGCCCAGCACCGCCGACAGGAGCGCGCCGGTGATGCCGACCAGCAGCGAGACGCGGCCGCCGTCGAGCAGGCGCTGGAAGAGGTCGCGGCCGAGCTCGTCGGTGCCCAGCCAATGGCCGGCCGAAGGTCCCTCGAGCCGGTGGTAGAGGTCGACGAGCGTCGGGTCGATGCCGCGCAACCGGGCTATCAGCGGCGCCAGCAGCGACAGCACCAGCAGCACGATCAGCAAGGCGAGCGAAACGAACGCCAGGCGATGCCGTAGGAAGCGATGCCAGACGAGGGCGGCCGGCGAGCGCCCCTGCACGGGAGCGAGGGCGATCGTCATCGCTCGCCCTCGGTCAGCGACACGCGCGGGTCGACCCAGGCCTGTGCGAAATCGGCCAGGAGGTTGCCGAGGATGGTCGTGAAGGTGGCGAGCAGCAGGCCGACCAGGGCGAGGTTGAAGTCGTTGGTCGTGACGGCCTGGTAGATCATGGCGCCCATGCCTGGCCAGGCGAACATGGTCTCGGTGATCATGGCGCCCGAGAAGAGCGAGCCGAACGAGAGCGCCAGGATCGTGAGCACCGGGGCGAGCGCGTTGGCGAAAGCGTGGCTCATCAGGACACGCCGCTCGGAGGCGCCCTTGGCGCGCGCGGTGCGCACATAGTCCTGGCGCAGCACCTCGATCATGGCGCCGCGCATGAAGCGCGTGTAGACGCCGAGCTGCACGATGGCGAGCGTCGCCACCGGCAGGACGGCGAAGCGCACCTTCTGGCCGAGGGCTGCCAGAAAGGAGGTGCCGCTGCGCACCTCGGCCATGCCGCCGGCCGGCAACCAGCCGAGCTTGACGGCGAACAACGAGATCACCAGCAGGGCGAGCCAGAAGGTCGGAGTCGAGATGCCGGCAAAGCAGAACAGGTTGACGAGGTAGTCGGCCCGGCTCCTCGGCCTCGCCGCGGCCCACATGCCGAGCGGCAGCGCGATCGCCGCCGAGATCAGGAAGGCAAGGCCCGCGAGCTCGATGGTGTTCACGAGCCGGGGTCCCAGCACGGCGAGCACCGGCCGGTTGAAGGTGCGCGAATAGCCGAGGTTGCCGACTACCGCCTGGTGCGCCCAGGCGAGGTAGCGTTCGACCAGCGGCTTGTCGATGCCGTAGAGGGCGCGCAGGCGCTTGGCGTCCTCGGCCGTCATCTTGGGATTGCCCGAGATCATCATGTCGATCGGGTCGCCCGGCATCAGTCCGATCAGCAGGTAGACCACGACGCTCATGATCGCGAGCGTGATCAGGATCTGCAGGGTGCGCGTGGCGAGGTAGCGGCTCATCTCGGTCCGACGTTCAGTCCCGCCATCGCCAGTTCTCGATCCACAGGGTCGAGGTGTCCTGGTTGCCGGTCGGCACCACGCCTTTGAGCTGGCGGGGAATCACGAAATTGTCGACGCGGAAGTACATTGGCAGGACCGGCAGGTCGCGGGCGTAGAGGCGCTCGATCTCGGCGAACAGCGCGCGGCGCTTGCCCTCGTCGAGTTCGCGCTCGGCCGCGTCGAGCGCCTTGTCCATCTCGGGGTTGCAGTAGCCGGGATAATTCTGGCCGCTCCAGCCGTTCTGTTTGGTCGGGATCTCGTCGCAGTGGAGCGTCGAGCGCGGCACGCTCTGCGGACTGCTGATCCAGGAGTACATGGCGAGGCCCGCGAAGTCGCGACGGTTGAGCGCCGAGAAATAGATGCGGGCCGGCGCCGCCTTCAGCCTGAGCTCGATGCCGGCCTGCCGCAGCTCGCTCTGGATGACCTGGGCCAGCTCGTCGCTCACCCGGTTGCCGCTGGCATAGTCCAGTACCAGGGCGAGACGGTGTCCCTTGGCGTCCTGACGGATGCCATTGGCGGCCCGCGCGAAGCCTGCCTCGTCGAGGAGCTCGCCGGCCGCAGCCGGATCGAAGTCGTAGTGATGCGCCGCCGGGCTGTACATCGGGTCGAGCGGGTTCAGGTTGCCGTCGGCGACGGGCTGCTTGCCGTCGAACAGCTTGTCGGAGATGGCCTTGCGGTCGATCGCCATCAGGATCGCCTGCCGCACGCGGCGATCGGCGAGCAGCGGGTTGTCGAGCTTGAGGTCGATATGGGCATAGCCCAGCGACGGCTTGAAGACGACGTCGAAGCGGTCCTTGTAGCGCTTGCCGATGTACAGCGCCTGGTCGAGCGACAGCCCGCTTTCGCCGGGAATGTAGTCGACATTGCCCGACAGGAGGTTGGCCTGCAGCGAGGCGGAGTTCTCGAAGACTTTCAGCAGCACGCGCTTGAAGGCGGGCGCCGGTCCGGTCCAGTAGGGATTGCGCGCGAGCGCGATGCGGCTGCCCGGCACCAGCTCGACGATGCGATAGGGCCCGAAGGCGAGGCCGGGATTGGTCGGGTCCGAATCGAACGCCGTCCGCTTGCGGTATTGCGCGGGGTCGGCGTCGAAGATCGGCTTCTCGATGTGGGCGGGAAGCGGCATGAGGTCGAGTGCGTTGTAGTCGAACGTCACGCGATCGCGCGTCAGCGTGAAGTGCCGGTCGTCCTTGATGTCGAACTTCAGGATGCGCCTGTAGTCTTCGGCCGAAGGCACGCCGGTGCTGGGATTCTTGCCGACCTCGATAGTGAACGCGAAGTCCGCCGCCGTGACCGGCTTGCCATCGGCCCAGGTCATCTCCTTCAGCTCGTAGTCGACCTCCATGCCCTTGCGCGGCTGGCCCTTGTCGTCGGGGGCCAGGTCGATGATGCGGGCGCGGCCATTCTCGACGGTGGGCAGCACGGTGCAGAGCAGGCAGATGAGCTTCCAGTTGGCGTCGTAGGCCGTCATCGGCCGCTCGGTCATGGAATTCACGAACACCGTCGCCAGCATCGAATTGACGATCGGGTTCATGGTACCCGGCGCGGTGCTCATGCCGATCACCAGCTCGTCGAGTGCGTAGGCAGGGAAGGCTGCGAGGACGATGAGCAACGCGAGGAGGCGACCGAGCATCGGCCGCACCGTACTAGGTTCCCCCTCCTCCGTCTTCGGGGGAGGGAGCGTGATCGTGTGCGGTGCCTAACGCCCCAGCAGGCGCGGGGCGGGCGGGCGGCCGCCGTGGTTGGCGGACCATTGCTCGGGCGCCTCGAGGAAGGCGTGCGTCTCGGCGAGGCCCTTCTCGTCGAAGTACTTGTGCTTCTGCGCCGCCTCGAGCGCGTCCCACCAGGTGGCGAGCGCGTGCAGCTTGACGCCGGCGACGGCCAGCGTCTCGACGCTCTGCGGGAAGATGCCGTAGTGGAAGATCACGAAGCAGTCGCTCACCTTGGCTTCGGCCTTCTTGAGCGCGTCGATGAAGACGAGCTTGCTGCCGCCGTCGGTGGCGAGGTCCTCGACCAGCAGCACGCGCTTGCCGGGCTTGAGGTCGCCCTCGATCTGCGCCATGCGGCCGAAGCCCTTGGGCTGCTTGCGCAC
>JBPYDO010000080.1:0-7771 GCA_051985755.1 Reyranella sp.
CGGGGGACAATGCGCGCATGACGGTCGAGCTGATCCAGCCGATCGCCATGGACGAGGGGCTGCGTTTCGCCATCCGCGAGGGCGGCCGAACCGTCGGCGCCGGCGTCGTCACCAAAATCGTCAAGTAGTGCTATAAGGACGCAACTGTAGGAGTGTAGCTCAGTTGGTAGAGCATCGGTCTCCAAAACCGAGGGTCGGGGGTTCGAGTCCCTCCACTCCTGCCAGTGGCTGAACAGAGAGCATCTTGAAGAACCCCGTCGAATTCGTCCGTGAAGTGCGCGCCGAGGTAGGCAAGGTCACCTGGCCCACCCGCCGCGAGACCATGATCACCACCAGCATGGTCTTCATCTTCGTCGTCATCGCCGCAACCTTTTTCCTGTTGGCCGACAAGATCATTGGCTTTGCGGTGCGAACGCTGCTGGGGGTTTCCTGACGGGATTTGTGACATGGCTCATCGTTGGTACGTCGTTCACGCCTATTCGGGCTTCGAGAACAAGGTCGCTCAGTCGATCCGCGAGCAGGCGGACAAGAAGGGCCTTGGCGAGGAGATCTCGCAGGTCATGGTGCCGACCGAGGAGGTCGTCGAGGTGCGCCGTGGCGCCAAGGTCCAGAGCGAGCGCAAGTTCTTCCCGGGCTATGTGCTGGTGAAGATGGAACTGACCGACGACACCTGGCATCTGATCAAGAACACGGCCAAGGTCACCGGCTTTTTGGGCGGCGGCGGCCGCGGCAAGCCGGTGCCGATCTCGGACGCTGAGGCCGGCCGCATCCTGAAGCAGGTACAGGAAGGCGTTGAACGGCCCAAGCCCGTCGTCAGCTTCGAGGTCGGCGAGCAGGTCAAAGTGGCCGACGGGCCATTTGCTTCCTTCAACGGCACGGTTGAGGACGTCGACGAGGAGCGGGCACGCCTCAAGGTCGCGGTGTCGATTTTCGGCCGCTCGACCCCCGTGGAACTCGACTACGCACAGGTGGAAAAGCTCTGATTTATCCCTATTTAGGGGGCTTGTAGGGGCGGGTCATATTTGCTAGATCGCGCCCCCTTGAGGGGCTGGCCCGCTGGGCCGGCCTTTTCTCGTGAGGCCGGCCGGATCAAAAGATCCTTCTGGATCAAGGGTTTGGTCGTAACATAGGGTGCGGGAGGCCGGCCATGGCCGTACCGCGCCGCCCATAACGCAACGGGCAGGCTGGGCCTGCCCATGGAAAAGGGGCAGGCATGGCCAAGAAAATTCAGGCCTACGTCAAGCTGCAAGTGCCAGCGGGCAAAGCCAATCCGTCGCCGCCGATCGGGCCTGCGCTTGGTCAGCAGGGCGTCAACATCATGGAATTCTGCAAGCAGTTCAACGCACGTACGCAGAAGATGGAAGCCGGCATGCCGATCCCGGTGGTGATCACCGTTTTCCAGGATCGCAGCTTCACTTTCATCACCAAGACTCCGCCGGTGAGCTACTTCCTCAAGAAGGCGGCCGGCATCGAAGCGGGCGCCAAGACGGTGGGCACGCAGATCGTCGGCAAGGTCACCAAGAAGCAGGTCGAGGAGATCGCGAAACAGAAGATGCCTGACCTCAACTGCGATTCCATCGAATCAGCGATGGCCCAGGTCGCGGGCTCGGCCCACTCGATGGGCATTGAAGTGGTGGGGTAAGCCATGGCGCGCGGCAAGAGATACAAGACGGCCTCGGCCGGCATCGATCGCGAGAAGGTCTACTCGCTCTCCGAAGCGGTGAAGATCGTGAAGGCCAATGCCAAGGCGAAGTTCGACGAGACCATCGAGATCGCCATGAACCTCGGCATCGACCCGCGCCATTCCGACCAGGCGGTGCGCGGCATGGTCGAGCTGCCGAGCGGCACCGGCAAGACGGTGCGCGTCGCGGTGTTCGCCCGCGGCCCGAAGGCCGAGGAAGCCAAGGCCGCCGGCGCCGACCTGGTCGGTGCCGAAGACCTCGCCGAGAAGATCAATGCCGGCGAGATGAATTTTGACCGCTGCATCGCCACGCCCGACATGATGGGCGTGGTTGGGCGGCTGGGTAAGGTGCTGGGCCCGCGTGGCCTGATGCCCAATCCCAAGCTCGGCACGGTGACCCAGGACGTCACCGCCGCCGTGAAGGGCGCCAAGGCCGGCTCGATCGAGTTCCGCGCCGAGAAGGCCGGCATCGTGCATGCCGGCGTCGGCAAGGCCTCGTTCAGCGAGGATGCGATCGCCGCCAACGTGAAAGCGCTGGTGGCTGCCATCAATCGCGCCAAGCCGAGCGGCGCCAAGGGCACCTTCATCAAGAAGGTGTCGCTGAGTTCGACCATGGGGCCGGGCATCAAGCTCGACCCTGCCTCCGCGCTCGCCTGAGCCGCGTCGAGGCGAAGTCCAAGAGTTTCCGGCGCCGGCCGTGTCCCGGCCAGCGTCGGAGGGAGCGAGGAGGCCGCAAGGCTTCGGCGCTCCACCTGTCCGAGACCGCCGGTGCTCCATCTTTCGGGATGGGCGTAATGGGGAAACCCGCCAGCGCAGACGGGGGCAAGGGAATCGAGGCGGGCGCTGTCGGCGCACGCGATTGAGTCCCGAACTTCCGGGGCAGGCGAGCAAGACCGCGAGGTCTCCGTTCGCGCTGAACCGCCAACGGAGGCTGCGAGGTCTTAACGCAGCCGGTCTGATCCGGATCCTCCGGGTCGGACCTTATTTGGAGAGAGCCGTGAATCGTTCGGAAAAGGCCGAAGCGATCGCCGAGCTGAACCAGATCTTCAAGGGCGCGAGTCTGATGGTGGTCACCCGCCAGTCCGGTCTCACCGTCCAGGAAGTGACGGACCTGCGTCGCAAGATCAGGGCAGCAGGCGCGAGCTACAAGGTCGCCAAGAATCGACTCACGTTGCGTGCCCTCGAGGGCACGCCCTTCAAGGCGCTCGGTTCCCTGTTCAAGGGGCCGACTGCCATCGCCTACTCCAAGGATCCGGTCGCTGCGGCGAAGGTCGTTTCGGCTTTCGCCAAGGGCAACGAGAAGCTGACCATCGTCGGCGGTGCGCTGGGTGAGGATACGCTGGACGTCGCAGGCGTCCAGGCTCTTGCCTCGTTGCCCTCCCTCGATGCGCTCAGGGCCAAGATCATCGGCCTTCTGCAGGCTCCGGCGACCAAGGTCGCGGGCGTGCTGCAGGCGCCGGCGGGTCAGGTCGCTCGCGTGTTCGGAGCATACGGAGCCAAGGCGGACGGCGCGAAGGCGGCGTGAGCCGGTCGCATCGAAGTCACGATCAACGAAGTTCGGGATACTAGGAGAGAGACATGGCAAATCTGGAGAAACTGGTCGAAGAGCTTTCGGCCCTGACGGTCCTGGAGGCCGCGCAGCTCAGCAAGCTTCTTGAGGAAAAGTGGGGCGTCAGCGCCGCCGCTCCGGTCGCGGTTGCCGCCGCGCCAGGTGCGGCCGCTGCCGGTGCCGCTCCGGCGGAAGCCAAGGACGAGTTCACCGTCGTCCTGGCGGCGGCGGGCGACAAGAAGATCAACGTCATCAAGGCGGTGCGCGAGATCACCGGACTTGGCCTCAAGGAGGCCAAGGACCTGGTGGAAGGCGCACCCAAGCCGGTCAAGGAAGGCGTGCCGAAGGCGGACGCCGACAAGCTCAAGGCCAAGCTCGAGGCCGAGGGCGCCAAGGTCGAGCTGAAGTAAGCGTTTCACCGGTGGACCGGCCTCGCGAGGGGCCGGTCCGACCGGGCCGCTTCTCCGAGCGGACTGAGCGCAGTCCGTTCCGACAAGTGGCCCTCTGCAACGGATGGGGTGGGCGGCTGGCGGGCCGCAAGCTCCGAGAAAGCAGCGGGTGTTTTCTCCGCCCTTGAACCTTCGAGGACGCAGGATGGCCACGGCCTTCAATACGCGCAAACGAATCCGTCGTTACTTCGGCCACATCGAGTCGGTGGCGCCGATGCCGAACCTGATCGAGGTGCAGAAGAGCTCCTACGAGGGCTTCCTTCAGCGCACGATCCCGGCGGCCAAGCGCACCCAGACGGGCCTGCAGGAAGTCTTCCGCTCGGTCTTCCCGATCAAGGACTTCGCCGAGCGCGCCAGCCTCGAATTCGTGAAGTACGAGTTCGAGGAGCCGAAGTACGACGTCGAGGAGTGCCAGCAGCGCGGCATCACCTATGCTGCACCGCTCAAGGTCACGCTGCAGCTCGTGGTGTGGGATGTCGACGAGGAGGCAGGCTCGCGCTCGATCCGCGATATCAAGGAGCAGGACGTCTACATGGGCGACATGCCGCTCATGACCGACAACGGCACCTTCATCGTCAACGGCACCGAGCGCGTCATCGTCAGCCAGATGCACCGCTCACCCGGCGTCTTCTTCGATCACGACAAGGGCAAGACGCACAGCTCGGGCAAGTACCTGTTCGCGGCCCGCATCATCCCCTATCGCGGCTCCTGGCTCGACTTCGAGTTCGACGCCAAGGACCTGATCCATGTCCGCATCGACCGCCGCCGCAAGATTCCGGTGACGACGCTGCTGCTGGCGCTCGACAACGACGCTACCGCCAAGAAGCGCGCCTCGGCCGCGACCAAGAACCAGACGCTCGATCCCGGCGAGGCCCAGGGCCTGTCGCCCGAGGAGATCCTGGCGGCGTTCTACGGCCAGGTCGTCTACAAGCGCGACAAGGAAGGCTGGAACACCGCCTTCGACGCCGAGGCGATGAAGGGCATCAAGCTCACGCACGACCTCGTCAACGCCAAGTCCGGCAAGACCGTGGCCGACGCCGGCGCCAAGATGACGCCCCGGCTGCTCGCTCGGCTGAAGGAGGCCAACCTCAAGGAGATGCGCGTCTCGTCCGAGGAGCTGATCGGCCGTTACGCGGCGCTCGACATCATCAACGAGAAGTCGGGCGAGATCTATGTCGAGGCCGGCCAGGAGATCACCCAGGCCGTGCTCGACCTGTTCGAGGAGGCGGGCATCGACGTGCTGCCGACGCTCGCCATCGATCACGTCAATGTCGGGCCCTACATCCGCAACACGCTGGCGGCCGACAAGAACTCGAACCGCGAGGAAGCGCTGCTCGACATCTACCGGGTGATGCGCCCGGGCGAGCCGCCGACGCTCGAGCAAGCCGAGACCCTGTTCGGCGGACTGCTGTTCGACATCGAGCGCTACGACCTCTCGCCGGTCGGCCGCGTCAAGATGAACATGCGGCTCGGCTTCGAGGGCGTGCCCGATTCGCAGCGCACGCTGCGCCGTGACGACATCCTCGCCGTCGTCAAGGTCCTGCATGGCCTGAAGGACGGCCGCGGCGAGATCGACGACATCGACCATCTCGGCAACCGGCGTGTGCGCTCGGTCGGCGAGCTGATGGAGAACCAGTATCGCGTCGGCCTGTTGCGCATGGAGCGGGCAATCCGCGAGCGCATGAGCTCGATCGACATCGACACCGTGATGCCGCACGACCTGATCAACGCCAAGCCGGCGGCCGCGGCGGTGCGCGAGTTCTTCGGCTCGAGCCAGCTCAGCCAGTTCATGGACCAGACCAACCCCTTGTCGGAGGTGACGCACAAGCGCCGCCTCTCGGCGCTGGGACCGGGCGGGCTGACGCGCGAGCGCGCCGGCTTCGAGGTGCGCGACGTGCACCCGACGCATTACGGCCGGATCTGCCCGATTGAGACTCCGGAAGGCCCCAACATCGGCCTGATCAACTCGCTCGCGACCTACGCACGGGTGAACCAGTACGGCTTCATCGAGAGCCCGTACCGCAAGGTGGTGAACGGCCGCGTCAGCGACGAGGTCATCTACCTGTCTGCGATGGAGGAGGGCCGCTACACGGTGGCCCAGGCCAACGCCGAGATCGACGGGCGCGGCCGCTTCGTCGCCGAGCTGGTTCAGTGCCGGCGCGGCGGCGAGTATATCCTGGCCCGGCCCGACACGATCGACTTCGTCGACGTGTCGCCCAAGCAGATCGTCTCGGTCGCCGCCGCGTTGATCCCGTTCCTCGAGAACGACGACGCCAACCGGGCGCTGATGGGCTCCAACATGCAGCGCCAGGCGGTGCCGCTCATCCAGGCCGAGGCGCCGCTGGTCGGCACCGGCATGGAGGAGATCGTGGCGCGCGATTCGGGCGTGGCGATCGCCGCCCGGCGGACCGGCGTGGTCGACCAGGTCGATGCCATGCGCATCGTGGTGCGCGCCACCGAGGACGTCGGCCCCAACCGGCCGGCGGTCGACATCTACAACCTCCTGAAGTTCCAGCGCTCCAACCAGAGCACCTGCATCACCCAGAAGCCGCTGGTGAAGGTCGGCGACCAGGTGAAGAAGGGCGACATCGTGGCCGACGGGCCGTCGACGCGCGACGGCGAGCTGGCGCTCGGCCGCAACGTGCTCGTCGCCTTCATGCCGTGGAATGGCTACAACTTCGAGGACTCGATCCTGCTTTCCGAGCGCATCGTGCGCGACGACGTCTTCACCTCGATCCACATCGAGGAGTTCGAGGTCATGGCGCGCGACACCAAGCTCGGCCAGGAGGAGATCAGCCGTGACATCCCGAACGTCGGCGAGGAGGCGCTGAAGAACCTCGACGAGGCGGGCATCGTCTATATCGGCGCCGAGGTGAAGGCAGGCGACATCCTGGTCGGCAAGGTGACGCCCAAGGGCGAGAGCCCGATGACTCCCGAAGAGAAGCTGTTGCGCGCCATCTTCGGCGAGAAGGCGGCGGACGTGCGCGACACCTCGCTCAAGGTGCCGCCGGGCGTCGAGGGCACCGTGGTCGAGGTCCGCGTCTTCAATCGGCGCGGCGTCGACAAGGACGAGCGCGCGCTCGCCATCGAGCGCGACGAGATCGAGCGCCTGGCCAAGGACCGCGACGACGAAAAGGCGATCCTCGAGCGCAGCTTCTACAGCCAGCTGCAGGAGATGCTGCTCAACCAGACGGTGGCCGGCGGCCTGAAGGGCCTGAAGCCGGGCACGCGCATCACCGACAAGGTGCTGGGCGAGTACACGCCCGGCCAGTGGCGCCAGATCGCCGTCAAGACCGACCGCCGGCAGGGCGAGATCGAGGCGTTGAACAAGCAGTTCGACGAATCGATGAAGCGCCTGCAGGACCGCTTCGACAGCAAGGTCGACAAGCTGCAGCGCGGCGACGAGCTGCCACCGGGCGTGATGAAGATGGTCAAGGTCTTCGTTGCCACCAAGCGCAAGCTGCAGCCGGGCGACAAGATGGCCGGTCGGCACGGCAACAAGGGCGTGATCTCGCGCATCATGCCGCTCGAGGACATGCCGTATCTCGAGGATGGCGGGCCGGTCGACATTGTGCTGAATCCGCTCGGCGTGCCCTCGCGCATGAATGTCGGTCAGATCCTGGAGACCCACCTCGGCTGGGCCGCGGCGGGTCTCGGCAGGAAAATCGGCGACCTGCTGGCCGGCGCCCGCGAGGCCACGGCGAGCCAGATCAAGAAGCACCTGCGCGAGCTCTACGGTGAGAAGGCCTACAAGGCCGAGATCGCCGAGCTCGACGAGGAGCAGACGATCGAGCTCGCCCGCAATCTTGCCGAGGGCGTGCCCTTTGCCTCGCCGGTGTTCGACGGCGCGCACGAGGCCGACATCGTCGGCATGCTGGAGATGGCCGGCCTCGACAAGTCGGGCCAGGTGACGCTGGTCGACGGCCGCACAGGCGAGGCCTTCGACCGCAAGGTGACCGTGGGCTACATCTACATGCTGAAGCTGCACCATCTGGTGGACGACAAGATCCACGCCCGCTCGATCGGCCCCTACAGCCTCGTCACCCAGCAGCCGCTGGGCGGCAAGGCGCAGTTCGGCGGCCAGCGCTTCGG
>JBPYDO010000081.1:0-5518 GCA_051985755.1 Reyranella sp.
TGGGCGGCCGTGGCCTCAAGCGGAGCGGCGATCGGGCCGCTGGTCGGCGGCATCCTCCTGGAATATTTCTGGTGGGGGTCGGTCTTCCTGATCAACGTTCCGGTGGTCGTGGTAGCGCTCATCGCGACCCTCGCGCTCATTCCCGCCCATAAGGGCCACGACGTCGGTTGGGACCTGCTGGGCTCGCTTCAGGTCCTGGTCGGATTGGTCGGACTTGCCTATGCGATTGAGGCGCTGGCGAAGAAGCCGCCGCCTATCGGACAGATCGCGGCCGCCGCGGTGATCGGCGGGTTGGCGCTGATTTTGTTCGTGCGCCGCCAGCGCCGCAGTGCGGCGCCGATGATCGACTTCGCCCTGTTCGCGAACCGGCCGTTCACACTGGGCGTGCTGGTGGCGTTGGTTTCGTCGTTCAGTGTCGTCGGCCTGGAGCTAGTACTGAGCCAGCGCCTGCAGCTGGTGCTGGGCTATTCGCCGCTGCAGGCGGCGCTCTTCGTCCTGCCCGCATCGCTGCTCGCCTTCCTCGGCGGTCCGCTGGCCGGCTGGTCGGCGCCTCGCTATGGCGTCAGCCAAGTAATGGCCGGAGCGCTGCTCCTAGGCGGATTGGGTATTACCGGACTCGCCCTCGCCGCCTACGCAAGCCCCCTGCTCCAGCTGGTCGGACTGTCGATTTTCGGCCTGGGGCTGGGTGGCTCGATGGCGGTGGCCTCCAACGCCATCATGAGCCAGGCCCCCGCCGAGCGGGCCGGCATGGCCGCCTCGGTCGAGGAGGTGGCGTTCGAACTGGGCGGCGCCATCGGCATCACCATTCTCGGCACCCTTCAGGCGGGCGTCTATGCGGCGACCCTCGCGCTGCCAAAGGGTGCCACGCTGCCGCCCATGGTGAACGAAGGCATCGATCAGGCCCTGAAGGTCGCCCAATTCACCGCGTCCGACGTGGGCCGCGCGCTGACCAAGGCCGCGCACAGCGCCTTCGACCGGGGCTATCTCGCCGCCCTGTGCGTGAGCGCTGTCTTCCTGCTCACCATGGCCCTCAAGGCGTGGCTGTCGCGCGAGCCGCTGCGAAAACGAGCCTAGTCCATGGCCTACGACGAACAGACGGCCGAGCGGGTGCGGCATCTGCTGGCGGAACGCCACGACGTCCATGAGAAGAAGATGATGGGCGGCCTCGTCTTCATGGCCAGAGGCGGGATGTGCTGCATCGTGAGCGGGCGCGGCGGCATGCTGATCCGCGTCGACCCCGAGGCGCAGCCGCGTCTGATCGCACACCCGCATGTCCGGCCGATCGTCATGGCGGGCCGGCCGGTGAAGACGTTCATACGCGTCATGCCGCAGGGCTATCGTACTCACGCAGCCCTGAAGAAGTGGGTGCAGCGCGGACTCGATGCCGTCGCCGCGCTTCCGCCGAAGGCAGCGAAGCGCACGCGCGGTAAATAACCGGCGCGCGATAGTCGGGAGCCATCCCCGCTATCCCCATGGCGCGGCGGCGCGGCGAGGGCCATGCTGACGCATGGCCTTTCCCCCGGGCTTCCTCGATGAACTGCGCGCCAGACTGAGCCTCAGCGACATCGTCGGCCGCAAGGTCGTGCTGAAGCGGCGGTCGGGTGTCGAATATGCGGGCCTTTGTCCCTTCCACAACGAGAAGACTCCGTCGTTCACGGTCAACGACAAAAAGGGCTTCTTTCATTGCTTCGGCTGCGGCGAGCACGGCGATGGCGTCGGCTTTGTCATGAAGACCGAGGGGCTCTCCTTTCCCGAAGCAGTCGAGAAGCTTGCCCGCGAGGTCGGCCTGCCGGTGCCGCGGGCCACGCCGGGCGAGCGCGAGCGGGCCGAGTACGCGCAGAGCCTGCAGCAAGTCGTCGAGCAGGCGGCGCGCTGGTTCCAGAAGCAGCTGCGGCTGCAGGTCGGCCGGCACGGGCTCGACTATCTGCGCGGCCGCGGTCTGTCGGACGCCACTATCGACGATTTCCGGCTGGGCTTCGCGCCCGATTCGCGCGACGGGCTCCTCGCCGCGCTGAAGCGCGACGGTGTGCCGCTCGACAGGATCGTCGAGGCCGGGCTCGCCATCCGACCGGATGAGGGCCAGCGCGAACCCTACGATCGCTTCCGCGGCCGCGTGATGTTCACCATCAACGACCGGCGCGGGCGAGCCATTGCCTTCGGCGGCCGCGTGATGGGCACGGGCGAGCCCAAATACCTCAACTCGCCGGAGACGCCGCTCTTCCACAAGGGCGCCAATCTCTATTGCCTCGACCGGGCGCGCGCCGCCGCCACCCAGGATCAGCCGGTGATCGTGTCCGAGGGCTATATGGACGTGATTGCGCTGCATGGCGCAGGCTTCACGGGCGCGGTCGCGCCGCTCGGCACGGCGCTGACCGAAGTGCAGCTCGGCGAATTGTGGAAGCTCGCCGACGAACCCTACCTCTGCTTCGACGGCGACAATGCCGGCCGGCGCGCCGCGGCACGGGCGGCTGAACGGGCTCTGCCGCTGTTGCGGCCAGGCAAGAGCCTGCGCTTCGTCGCCCTGCCGGCTGCCGAGGATCCCGACAGCCTGATCCGCGGCCACGGCGCGGCCGCGGTCCGCCGGGTCCTCGAGATCGCCCGGCCCTTGTCGGACGTCGTGTGGGACATGGAGACCGACGGCAAGCCGGTCGACACGCCCGAGAGGCGCGCCAGCGTACAAAGCGCGGTCGAGCGGAGGGTGGCCGACATCGCCGACCCGGTCGTGCGCGACTACTACCGCAACGAGATGCGCAGCCGCCTGGCACGCCTGCGCCAGCCCGAAGCCGAGCGCGGCCGTCCCGGTGCGCGGGCCGGGTGGCGACCTCGGGGTGCGCGGACCTTTGGCCTGTCCGATCCCGAGGCAGTGCCCCTTGCCGCCGGGGCCGAGGCCCGGCGCGCGGCGGTCAATCTCGACAGTTCGCGCCAGGAGCGGGCCCTGCTGGGCGCACTAATTGAATGGCCCACCCTGCTCCATGCGGTAGCGGAAGAAGTGGCGGCACTGCCGATCGTCCACCCGGAGTTGGCGCGGCTGCGCGGGGTCCTATTGGAGGCGCTGACCCTTGCCTCGGCTTCGGCCGGCCCGGAAGCCGAGGAAACGGAGGCCCGGCTGATTGCGGATGAACTGCAGCGCAACGGCCTTGCCCGGTTAGCCGATCTGGCGCGCAGCAAGGCTCTGGAGCTGTTCCGGGACCCTCCGCAGGCCGCCAAGGGGGGCGAACCGCAGCCAACCCCGGAGGAGAGCCGTCTGGGGCGCTGGCGACGCATCGCGCAGCATCTGCGTCAGCACCAAGCCGGCCCCGAGGAGCTCCGGCAGGCTGAGCAGGCCTTGGCCCAGGATCTGAGCCCTGAAAATCTGCAACGGCTGGAGGCCGTCCTCGATCGCCTGCGGCGGGAAAATCTGGAAAATGGACCCCATTGAGCGCGGCTGAATCGCCGGCCCACGCATTATTCAGGCGTGTGCCCCTATCGCCCCTTGAACTTATGCCCCATATAGTAGAAGGGTTGGATTGCGCGGATTCGCCCGTCCGTCCCCCTTCTCGCAGCCTGAATGACGGCCTAAAAGTGGCCGTTGGACCCGTTTGTCGCATAGCCAGGGAAATTTGATGGCGACCAAGACTGCTACCGTTGCCCAACCCGAAGCCACCGAAGCCCGCGAAGAGGGCCCGGACGCTCCCCTCCTCGACACGCTTGGCGCCGAACTGAAGAAGCTCGTGCAAAAGGGCAAGGAGCGGGGCTACGTCACCTATGACGAGCTGAACGCCGCCCTGCCGCCCGACGAGGTGTCCTCCGAGCAGATCGAAGACACGATGGCGATGCTGTCGGAAGCGGGCGTCAACGTGGTCGAGGCCGAGGAGCAGGAAGAGGCGCCGGCCGCCACCCCCGCCGAGCCTGCCAAGACCGCAGTGGTCGCCGCCGAAGCGACCGGCGAGGACGAGGAACTGGGCCGCACCGACGATCCGGTGCGGATGTATCTGCGCGAGATGGGCTCGGTCGAGCTGCTGAGCCGTGAAGGCGAGATCGAGATCGCCAAGCGCATCGAGGCCGGCCAGGACAAGATGATCGGCGGCATCTGCGAAAGCCCCATGACTATCACCGCGCTGCTCGAATGGCGCGACGCGGTCAACGAAGGCCGCGTGCTGCTGCGCGATGTCATCGATCTTGAGGCCACGCAAGGCGGCGCGCCCGGCGAGGGCAAGTCGGCCGAGGCCGCTGCGGCGGCGATGCCGAGGCCTGCCTTGGTCAAGGCCGCACCGCCCAAGCCCCTGCTGCCCAAGCCGGTGGTCCGGCCACAGCCTGCCGCGACCAACGGCGAGGCGACCGAGGGCACGCCCGGCGAGGCGGGCGACGACGATGACGAGAATGCGCTGTCTCTGTCGGCGCTCGAGGAGAAGCTCAAGCCAGAAGTGCTGCGCACGCTCACGCGCATTGCAAAGGTCTATGTCGAGATGTCGAAGGTGCAGAACCGGCGCCTGTCGACGCTCAGCCGTGGCCAGAAGCCGTCGGCCGAGTTCGAGAAGAGCTACGAGAAGCACCGCAAGAAGATCGTCGAGCTGGTGCGCACGGTGCACATCAACGCCAACCGCATCGAGCAGCTTAAGCTTGCGCTCTATGACTTGAACCGCCGGCTGATGATGCTGGAAGGCAAGCTGCTGCGCCTGGCCGAGGGCTTCCGCATTCCGCGCCAGGACTTCCTGGACAACTATCTCGGCCACGAGATCGATCCCAACTGGCTGGACAAGGTCGCCAAGTTGCCGGGCAAGGGCTGGAAGGACTTCGCCAAGAAGAAGCACAACGATATCGAGAAGATCCGCGAGGAGATCAAGAACATCTCCGACCATGCCGGAGCGCCGATCTTCGAATATCGCCGCATGGTCAAGACGGTGCAGGATGGCGAGCGCGAGATGATGCGCGCCAAGAAGGAGATGATCGAGGCCAACCTCCGGCTGGTGATCTCCATCGCCAAGAAGTACACCAACCGCGGCCTGCAGTTCCTCGACCTGATCCAGGAAGGCAACATCGGGCTGATGAAGGCGGTCGACAAGTTCGAGTACCGCCGCGGCTACAAGTTCTCGACCTACGCCACCTGGTGGATCCGGCAGGCGATCACCCGCAGCATTGCCGACCAGGCGAGAACCATCCGCATCCCCGTGCACATGATCGAGACGATCAACAAGATCGTGCGCACCTCGCGCCAGATGCTCCACGAGATCGGCCGCGAGCCGACGCCTGAGGAGCTCAGCGAGAAGCTGGCGATGCCGCTCGAGAAAGTGCGCAAGGTGCTCAAGATCGCCAAGGAGCCGATCAGCCTCGAGACGCCGATCGGCGACGAGGAGGATAGCCACCTCGGCGACTTCATCGAGGACAAGAACGCGGTGCTGCCGATTGACGCGGCGATCCAGTCCAACCTCCGCGAGACGACGACCCGCGTGCTGGCCTCGCTGACGGCGCGCGAGGAACGGGTTCTGCGCATGCGCTTTGGCATCGGG
This sequence comes from Reyranella sp., assembly GCA_051985755.1. Lineage (GTDB taxonomy): Bacteria > Pseudomonadota > Alphaproteobacteria > Reyranellales > Reyranellaceae > Reyranella. The sequence goes on from JBPYDO010000081.1 coordinate 5,487, forward strand.
ATGAACACCGACCATACGCTTGAAGAGGTCGG
>JBPYDO010000082.1:0-2379 GCA_051985755.1 Reyranella sp.
CGTACTGCTGGAAGATGAAGATCGCGTAGGGCGTCGCGAAGGTGACCTCGGCCGCGATCACCGCCCACAGATTGTCGGTGAGGCCGTAGATCTGCATGATCCGGTAGAACGGGATCGCCAGGAACGAAGCCGGGATCACGTAGGTCAGCAGGGCGGCATTGCTGAGCAGCCAGCCGTAGCGCACCCGCATGCGGCCGATCGCGAAGCTCGCCAGCGAGCCGATCGCCAGCGTGAAGAACACCGTGCCGACGCCGATATAGAAGCTGTTGGCGAACTGGTGCCAGAAATATTCGAGGTACCAGTAACCCTCGGTGATGACGATCCAGAAGCTGTTGAGCGACGGCTGGTCGGGCCAGATCGTGTTGGTGAAGACGTCGCCCTTCGATTCGAGCGCCACCATGACGATGTTGTAGATCGGGACCAGCGTCCAGATCAGCAGCAGAACGCCGACGCCGATCGCGCCCACCTCTTTCCAGCGCCGCACCTGCCTGGCCCGCCGCGTGCGTTCGGCCGACGCCGGCCGCAGTGCCGCGGCGACGACCGGCCCTCTGTCATCGACCGCTACGGTCACAGCGACACCTCGGTGGTGCGCAGCTTGCGCATCAGGATCAGCACCAGCGGGATCATCAGCGGCAGCGCCGTCAGCACAGCCGCCACGCCGAGATCCGGCCGCGCCACTTCGAAGGCATCGCGGATGCCCAGCGTGGCCAGCACATGAGTCGAAAGCGCCGGACCGCCGCCCGAGACGAAGTATACCGAGTTGAAGTCGCCCAGGGTGAAGATCGTCGAGAGCAGGGTGCAGACGAGATACAAGTTCGCGAGCAGCGGGAAAGTGACGTGGGTGAACCGGTGCAGGCCGGTCGCGCCATCGACCTCGGCCGCCTCGTAGAGTTCCTGCGGGATGGCCATGCGGCCGGCCAGCAGGATCACCGTCCAGAACGGCATCCACTTCCAGATGTGCGAGAAGATCACCGCGCCCAGCGCCAGCCAGCGCGAGGTGTCGAGCCAGCCCGGCCCGTCGATGCCGAAGACGTTCCACAGGAAGTTGTTGAACAGGCCCCACTGGCCGTTGAGCGCCCAGTGGATCGAGATGAACGACGGCAGCGCCGGCACGGCCCAGGGCAGCACGAAGATCAGCAGCAGCGTCTTGACCCACCAGCCGCGCCGCATGAAGAAGCCCGACAGGAGCAGCGCGCCGAACATCTTCAGGTTCACGCCGATCCCGACATAGAGGATCGTGTTGACGATGGTGCGCTGGTAGATCGGATCCTCGGCCAGCTCGGCATAGAGTTCCGGCTTGTGGCCGAGCCAGGCGCCGAAGGCGACCGGATAGGCGACGAAGGCCAGGAACAGGGCGATGTAGGGCACCGTGAAGGCGATCGCCCAGGTGTACTCAGACCCTTGCAGGCCGCCGCGCCAAAACAGCCGATTGGCCCGGCGCCTGAGCAGCGGTGCGACGGCCTCGAGGGTCTGAGTGCTCATGACGACTCCTTAGCTGCGCGCCACCGGATACTTGGCGAGGATCGTGCCGATGCGCTTCAGCGCCTTGTCGGCCGACGCCTGCGGCGTCATCCCGTCCTTCACGATGTCGGCGACCGCGATGCCCCACACCTGCTGGGCATTGGCCTCGGCGTAGCCGGGGTTGAAGCAGGTGTAGTTGGGGATGGTCGGGTCGATCAGCGCCTCGGTCGTGTAGGCCGTGCGGTGCGGATCTTCCTTGAGCCAGAACGGGTCCTTCTTGACCACTTCCGGCATCGGCGGCAGCCAGCGGCCCAACCCGGTCTTCAGGTACAGGTTGAGGTTGTCCGGCTGGATCGCGTACTTCAGGAAGTCCTTGGCGACCGCGACGTTCTTCGCGCTCTTGGCGATAAAGGCGCCGGCGATGCCGAGCTCGGCCTTCATCGGCTGGCCGGCATTGTCGTTCGGCAGCTTCATCGTGATGACGTCGTTGTACTTCTCCTTCTCGTGGAACATCGCGACCTCGGTCGAGATGGTGCCGTCGAGATCCATCACGATCTGCTTGGCGTGGAAGGCATTGTTGTCGTCGGCGTCGCTCCAGCTCAACGCTCCCGGCGGCACGTAGCCTTCCTTGTAGGAGGTCGAGATGTAGGTCAGCGACTTGATCACCGCCTCCTTGACCTTGGGGTCGTCGAGATGGGCCTGGCCGTCCGGCGTCACGATGTCGTTGCCGCCGTTGGCGATCAGGAAGTGGTGGAAGGTGTTGTTGCCGTCGGCCGGCCCGTTGGTGGTGGGCTGCAGGCCGTGCACGTAGATGCCGCGCTGCTTCTCGCGCAGCTTCTTCTGCATCGGCTTGAAGAAGTCCCAGAACGCATCCCAGGTCTTGGGCGCATCGGCCATCTTGTAGCCGGCCTTCTCGAC
>JBPYDO010000083.1:0-3744 GCA_051985755.1 Reyranella sp.
AGGCCGACGACATAGTCTGCGACCATGAAGCCGCCCAGGAATTGCACGTTCGTGTCGTAAGGATCTGTGTAGATCAAACTAGGCACTCCAAAGTCGACGACGCCAGGAGCCGCATCGGAGCCGGGCGCGGTGCTGCTCCAAGGTTGTGCGGGAAGCCCTCCAGGGACGCCGACATACTGTCCGTTGGCGAGCCCCTTCTCGTCCTGCGCTTGGACAGGGCCGCCAACGACGTTCGCAACGTCGACGAGGCGCCAATAGGCGAGGACGTCATTCGCGCTGGGCGTGTAGGTGGGCCAGGGCATGGTGCCGGGATTGTCCGGGACTCCCATTATGTAGTCGCGGTAGCGCGGGCGAGTTAGGGGCAGTGCCGCCGACCCGGTCACACCCAGACCGCACCCGACGAAGCGGAACAGCAGGACCAGCGGCAACGCGAGCAGGGGAACGGCGAGGAAGGTCCAATCGGTCATCAGTCGTCCTCCCCGCGGCTAGGTCGCGCCCATCGCCAGGGCAAGGGCGACAAGAGAAGCCGAGATCAGCGATAGCGAAATTGCCCGCTGCACGTGGAGTCCCATGATGGCGTCGGGCCGCTCGCGCAGGATTTCCAGGACGAAGCGGCCGGCACTGTAGGCAATGACCGTGTAGATCATCAGCGCTCCGTCGAACGGCAGGCGGCGCCACAGCACGACGGCGCCGGCCAGCACGGTCGCGCTCCACGCCGATTCCAGGAGCTGCGAGGGAATGCGGCGCCGCCAGCGACCCTGCTCGTCCGGCAGGTACATGCTCAGGCGGCCGTCGTAGGGCCGGCCCGCGCAGCAGCCGTTCAGGAAGCAGCCGATGCGGCCGACCGCCATGCCGACCAGCATCGTGAAGCTCGCGAGATCCCAGAACGTGCCAAACCCGATGTCGAATGCTGGCAACAGCAGGAGCGAGCACGGAACCGCCAGCAGGATGCCGCCGAAAAGCGAGGCGCCGCCCTCGGCGAATCTCAGTATGCGCTGTGGCTCGCGCCGGAAGCGTGGCCAGTTCAGCGCGACAAACAACAGGCGCGAGCCGAGCAGCGCGATCGCCGCCAGGATCAGCGTTGCCGCGAGCAAGGGGGCGATGGCGATACCTTGCGCCCGCGCGGCGAACAGTTCGGCATAGATGCCCAGGACGATGCCGAAATAGAGCGCAACCGGATAGCTGTAGATCGGCCGGCCGAGGCAATGGACGAGGACCCTGCGCATGCCGATCACCTTCACGCCAGCAGAAGTGCGGCGGCGACGCCCACGACGATCGCACTGTCGGCGATGTTGAAGACCGGCCAGAAGCCGACATCGATGAAGTCGACGACGCCGCCCAGCCGCAGATGATCGAGGAGATTGCTGGCCGCGCCGCCGGCCGCGGCGCCGACGGCAAGCGCCACCATGGTTCTGTTGGCCGGCGCGCCGGTGCGGAGAACGACTGCAAGCACAGCGACAACAGCGACCCACAGCGCGACGAGAGCGACATTGCTGGCGAAGGGCAGTCCGCGGTCAAATCGGCGATTGGTCAGGCGACGAATGCGAACGCACCGGCGCACGATCGTTTGCCCTTCGTCGAGACGTGAAACAACGATTGCTTTGCTGGCTTGGTCCAGAGCAATCAGGCACGTCGCCGACAGCAGCAATACAATTGTTGACATCGGCCGCCGTTGCAAACCGGGAAGATCACATTCCTCATTACAAGGACGCGGCTTGTCTACTCTTAGAAATTTCAACAAGTCTGAAGCGAGCTTGTAGAGCTCGGAACGGTTTACGCGCACGATGCATCGAAAAGACAAGGCAACGCCGCGCATATTCGCGTCACCTTGGAAGAGAAGCGGGCGATTGCTGAGATCGCCGATCACAAAAAAAACACATCAAAGGAATTCGCAAAACAAAAGGAGCTGCGCGCCGACGGCGTCACCGTGCCGGTGACGGAGAAGCAGAGCGCTTAGTGACTCCTTCTGGCAGCTCTCGGTGATGACTTTGAACTACGCTTTGGCCTTTTTGCCGGAAACTTCGACCAGCGCGGGTTCTTCGCCGCCGATGGTTCGATAGACCACGCCCGCGAAGGTCGCTCCGATCAGCGGTGCCAGCCAGAACAACCATAGCTGGTCCAGTGCCCAGCCACCGGCGAACAGGGCCGGGCCGGTGCTGCGAGCCGGATTCACCGAGGTGTTCGTCACCGGAATGCTGATGAGATGGATCAGGGTTAGACAAAGACCGATGGCGATAGGAGCAAAACCTTTCGGGGCACTGCCGTGAGTCGAACCCAGGATCACGAACAGGAACCCGAACGTCATGACAACTTCGCAAACAAAGCCCGCAGCAAGTGAATAGCCACCAGGCGAGTGCGCGTCGTAGCCGTTGCTGGCGAACCCTGCATGGACATCGAAGCCCGCCTTGCCGCTGGCAATCGCGTAGAGCAACGCGGCACCCGCGATTGCGCCCAATACTTGCACGACAATGTAGGGTCCCAGCTCCGCAGCCTTGAATCGACCTCCGGCCCACAGACCGACCGACACTGCCGGATTGAGGTGGCAACCTGAAATATGGCCGATCGCGTAGGCCATTGTCAGGACCGTCAGACCGAACGCCAATGCCACGCCGACAAAACCGATACCCAATTGCGGAAAGGCCGCTGCCAGTACAGCCGATCCACATCCGCCGAGCACGAGCCACGCCGTGCCGATGAACTCCGCAACGAGCTTCCGAGCCATGGGCAGTCCCTCCCTCGCTCCTGGCAGAATGCTAGGACCCGTAGGACAAAAGCAAGGTCAAGGAAGCTCTAAGTCGCTCGGGATGACACCGCGGGCTCGATCAAATCCCCGCGTACCACTCGTAGCCGCGATCCTCCCAGTAGCCGCCGCGGCCGCCGTCGATCTTGGCGAAGCTTTCGACCGCCTCGATGCGCATGACGTACTTGGCCATCTTGTAGCCGAGCTGCCGCTCGACCCTGAGCCGCAAGGGCGCGCCGTAGGCGACCGGCAGGGTGGCGCCGTTCATCTCGTAGGCCAGGATGGTCTGCGGATGGAAGGCGTCCACGAGGTCGATGCTTTCGTAGTATTTGGCGCCGGGTTCCATCGTGTCGGCGCAGTAGAAAACGATGTAGCGCGCCTCGGGCTTCAGCCCGACCTGGCGCAGCAAAGGCCCGAACCGCGCGCCCTTCCACTTGCCGATGCAGCTCCAGCCCTCGACGCAGTCGTGGCGCGTGATTTGGGTGCGCGACGGCAGCTGGCGCAATTCGTCGAGCGACAGCTTGGCCGGGCGCTCGACCAGGCCGCCGATCTCCAATCGCCAGTCGACGAACTTGTTGCGCGCCAGCGCCTGGTAGTCGGCGTCGTCCGGATCGTCGGTGCCGTTGGACTTGAAGATGCGCGAGATGTCGGCCTCGCCGTATTCGCGCGCCAGGCTGCTGCGTCCGATCACCAGCCGCTGGAACCAGCGCGTCACGCTTTCGGCGGTCTCCAGCACCTTGATGACGCTGTCTCTGGTCGAGAGCTTGTCGCACGCGCCCAGGCCCAGAGCTCCCGCGCCCACGGCGAGGCCGGTAAGCAGCCGGCGACGATTGACGTCAGGCTTTTTCGTCGGAGCCTCCTGCGGAACGAGTGACATAGCGCCCGGTGATCATGGAGCGCAGGTTGTTCCAGACGCCCGACACCAGGACCATGACGATGTGGACAAGGAAGAACAGCACCAGTGCCGAGGCGGTCAAGAAGTGGATCGACCGCGCCGACTGGCG